>NZ_JBYSZW010000085.1:0-20824 GCF_058787575.1 Cupriavidus sp. FW305-3-2-15-C-LB2 | reverse complement strand
GGGTGGCGGCGTGGGCGTGGGCTTTGCCTTCGACCTGAGCCGGCTGTTCAACAAGCCCGCGCCGGTGCAGCAGGTGGACCTGTTCCAGTACAAGGTGCGAACCATGGACGGCACGATCGTGTCGGCCAACGCGCCGGCGGCGCCGGGGCTGGAGCCAGGCGCGTGCGTGCGGGTGATCTACCCCGACGGCAGCCAGGAAGCCCGCCTGGCGCCATCGAACGAGTGCTGAGCCGCCGCGGCGCAGCCTGAAAGCACAACGGCCTCCACTCGGGAGGCCGTTGTCGTTGGCAGCGGCTGCCGCTCAGGCGGCCTTGCGGCTGTCGCGCAGTTCGCGGCGCAGGATCTTGCCGACGTTGGTCTTGGGCAGTTCGGTGCGGAACTCGACGTACTTGGGCCGCTTGTAGCCGGTCAGGCGCTCCTTGCAGAACTCGATCACATCGGCCTCGGTCAGCCCCGGATCCTTCTTCACCACGAACAGCTTGACGACCTCGCCCGAGTGCGTGTCGGGCACGCCCACGGCCGCCACTTCCAGCACGCCCGGGCACTCGGCCACCACGCCTTCGACCTCGTTCGGATACACGTTGAAGCCCGACACCAGGATCATGTCCTTCTTGCGGTCGACGATCTTGGTGTAGCCACGCTCGTCCATCACGCCGATGTCGCCGGTCTTGAAGAAGCCGTCCGGGGTCATGACCTTGGCGGTCTCGTCCGGGCGGTTCCAGTAGCCGGCCATCACCTGCGGGCCGCGGATGCAGATTTCGCCCGGCTGGCCGAGCGGCACGTCCTTGCCGTCATCGTCGCGGATCACCACTTCGGTCGACGGCAGCGGCATGCCGATGGTGCCGGAGAATGCGTCGGTGTCGGTCGGGTTGCAGGTGGCCGAGGGCGAAGTCTCGGACAGGCCGTAGCCTTCGATGATCGGGCAGCCGGTCTTGGCCAGCCACTGCTTGGCCACCGCCTCCTGCACCGCCATGCCGCCGCCGTTGGCCACGCGCAGGCCGGAGAAATCGACCTTGCTGATTTCCGGATTGTTGATCAGTGCGTTGTACAGCGTGTTGACGGCCGGGAACATGTTGAACTTGTACTTCTGCAGTTCCTTGATGAAGCCCGGGATGTCGCGCGGATTCGGGATCAGCACGCTGGTGCCGCCGCTGCGCATGCCCAGCAGGCAGCAGACCGTCAGCGCGAAGATGTGGTACAGCGGCAGCGCGGTGATGGTGATGGGCTGGTCGATGTGTGCGCCCTTGTTCAGCGCCGGCTGCATCCACGCCTCGGACTGCAGCACGTTGGCCACCACGTTACGGTGCAGCAGCACCGCACCCTTGGAGATGCCGGTAGTGCCGCCCGTGTACTGCAGGAAGGCGATGTCATCCGGCCCCGTGGTGGCCGGCTGCAGCGTCAGCTTGCGGCCTTCGGCCAGCACGCTGTTGAAGCGCACGCAGGTGGGCAGCTCCCATGCCGGCACCATCTTCTTGACGTTGCGCACCACGAAATTGACGATCGCTCCCTTCAGCCCGCCCAGCATGTCACCCATGCTGGCCACCACCACGTGCTTGACCGGGGTCTTGGCCAGCACCTGCTGCAGCGTGGAGGCAAAGTTCTCCAGGATCACGATGGCCTCGGCGCCGCTGTCCTTGAGCTGGTGCTCGAGCTCGCGCGGGGTGTAGAGCGGGTTGACGTTGACCACCACGAAGCCCGCGCGCAGCACCGCCGCCAGCACCACCGGGTACTGCAGCACGTTCGGCATCATGATCGCCACGCGTGCGCCGGGACGCAGCCCGCGCGACTGCAGCCAGGCGGCAAAGTGCGTCGAGAGCTGGTCCAGTTCGCCGTAGGTGATGGCCTTGTCCATGCAGATGAAGGCCTTGCGGTCGGCATAGGTGCGGAAAGATGCCTCGAGCAGCGCGGCAAGCGAGCGGAACTGGCTGGCATCGATCTCGGCGGGAACGCCGGCCGGGTAGTGTTTCAGCCAAATTCTTTCCATAGCACCGTCTCCTGATTTCTGAATGGTCGTTCGATTTTGCCGAGATGCTAAACGTGCTCCCCGGTTAAAACAACAACTTAGACGAAGTCCTCGGGGCCACCGGACAGGCCTTGGTGCCCCTGACGGGCATTATGCGCCACCGATCGGGCGCAAGTAGGGGGATAACCCCTAGTGAGGCAAATCCGCACTCAGCCGCCGCTGGGCAGCGCCAGTTTCATCATGCTGGCGGCAAGCTCCTGCGCCAGCGTCTCCGGGTCCATGCGGCCGGGTTCATGCCAGGTGTAGAGGAACCCCACCACGCTGCCGATCGCATGGGCCGTCACGCGTGCGTCGCCGAAGGCGAACACGCCATCGCGCTTGCCCTCTTCCAGCAGCGCATAGAGGTCGCGATAGAAGTCTCGCGCCATGCTGTCGAGCCACGCCACGGTGTCGGGGCGCAGGTACTGGTTGTCGCGAAAGCTCAGCGTGGCCGGCACATGGCAGGCGACGCAGCGCCGCGCCATCTCGAGCAGGCAGGCCTGCAGGCGCTCGCGCACCGGCAGCGCGGGGTCCGCGGTCTCGCGGATCACGGGCAGGCAGGTCTGGGCCGACTCGCGGCACAGGATGTCGAAGATCTCGTACTTGTCAGTAAAGTAGTAGTAGACCGCCGGCTTGGTCACGCCCAGCGCGCGGCACAGGTCGTTCATGGTCATGCCGGGATAGCCCTTGCTGTAGAAGAGCTGCGCGGCGGTATCGAGAATCTGGCGGCGGCGGGCCTCCTGGCGCTCGGCGATATGCGGGCGGGCCGGCTGCGGCTCTGGCGGTGTGCTCAACGGCGGGTTCAGCGGTGCGGATCTGGGTGCAATCGACATGATGCAATTCTCGCATGGCGGGCTCGCTACGCCAGTCCGGTCGAGCCCTTGCTTGACGCCACAGCCTGCGGCGCCAAAGGGGAAAGGGAAAACGGCCAATTGACGCCAATACCCGATCACCCCAGAATCTTACCCAGCGGTAAATAAATGTACCAACAAGTACATACCCGCACTGCGCCCACAACACACGCCATCAACGCTCCCGCTCATGACGAACCACAAGCTCCTGATCGCCAATCGCGGCGAAATCGCCATCCGGATCGCGCGGGCCGCCGCGGCCATGGGCATCCCCAGCGTGGCGCTGTACAGCGAAGACGAGTGCGACGCGCTGCACGTGCGCAAGGCCGACGCGGCCGTGGCGCTGCCCGGCACTGGTCCGCGCGCCTACCTAGACATTGCCGCCGTGGTGGACGCTGCGCGGCGGGCGGGCTGCGGCATGGTGCACCCTGGCTACGGCTTCCTGTCCGAGAACGCCGACTTTGCGCAGGCCTGCCTGGACGCCGGGCTAGTCTTCGCCGGCCCTGCGCCCGACGTGCTGCGCCTGTTCGGCGACAAGGCCCGCGCCCGCGCGCTGGCGCGCGAGCATGGCGTGCCGGTCGTGCCCGGCACCGCCGGCCCGACCTCGCCGGAGCAGGCGCGGGCCTTCTTCGCCAGCCTCGACGGGCAAGCGGGCATGATGATCAAGGCGCTCGCCGGCGGCGGCGGGCGCGGCATGCGCGCCGTGCATCGCGCTGCCGGGATCGACGAGGCCTACGCACGCTGCGTCTCGGAAGCTACCGCGGCGTTTGGCAATGGTGCGGTCTACGTGGAGCGCATCGTCGCCGCGCCGCGCCATATCGAGATCCAGGTGGTCGCCGACGCCGAGGGCCGCGTGCTGACGCTGGGCGAGCGCGAATGCAGCCTGCAGCGCCGCCACCAGAAGCTGGTGGAGATCGCCCCCAGCCCGTCATTGGATGACGCACTGCGCGCAAGGCTGGCCGATGCCGCCGCCACACTGGCGCGCGCCGCCGCCTATCGCGGCATCGGCACGTTCGAATTCCTGGTGGAAGACAGCGGCAATGGCGGCCCATCGTTCTGGTTCATGGAGGCCAACCCGCGCCTGCAGGTCGAGCACACGGTGACCGAGATGGTGACCGGCGTCGACCTCGTGCAAACCCAGCTGGCCATCGCCGCCGGCGCGCGCCTGGCCGACCTGGGCCTGGAGCAGGCACCCGCGCCGCGCGGCATCGCGGTGCAGTTGCGCATCAATGCCGAGCACCTCGACGCGCAGGGCCAGCTGCGCCCGGCCAGCGGCACGCTGACGGCGTTCGAGCCGCCCAACGGGCCAGGCGTGCGCGTGGACAGCGCGGGCTTTGCCGGCATGACGGCGAATCCGCGCTTTGATTCGCTGCTGGCCAAGCTGATCGTGCACGAACCCGGCGGCAACTTTGCGCGTGCGCTCGCGATCGCCTACCGCGCGCTGTGCGAGTTCCGCATCGAAGGCATCGACACCAACCGCCGCTTGCTGCAGGATCTGCTGCAGCTGGACGACATACGCCGCAATGCCGTGCACACGCAGTACCTGGACCAGGCGCTGGCCGCGCTTGCCGCCGCCGACGCCGACCACCCGGTGCTGCACGCGCCGCCCGGCCTGGCCGACAGCGCCCCGGCCGATGAGCACAATGCGCTGGCCGATGTCCCTGACGACGCCATTGCCGTGCCGGCGCCCATGGACGGCGCGCTCGCCGCCATCCACGTGCGCGAAGGCGATACGGTCAGGCGCGGCCAGCCGCTGGCCATCATCGAAGCGATGAAGATGGAGCATCCGCTGGAGGCGCCCGCCGCCGGCACCGTGCTGCGCGTGCTGGCCGTCGCGGGTGCCACGCTGCGCGCCGGCGCCGCGGTGATCGTGCTGGCGCCCGGCGGCGATGCCGGCCATGCCGCCGAGACCGCCGCGGCGGCCGACCTCGACCATGTGCGCGCGGACCTGCGCGAGACGCTGGAGCGCCACGCCCTCGGCCACGACGCCGCACGCGCCCAGGCCGTCGCCAGGCGCCACGCCCAGGGCGGCCGAACGGCGCGCGAGAACATCGCCCGGCTGTGCGACGACGGCTCCTTCATCGAGTACGGCGCGCTCGCCATCGCCGCGCAACGGCAGCGCCGCAGTGTCGAAGACCTGGTCAGCGCCACGCCCGCCGACGGCATCGTCACCGGTATCGGGACCGTCAACGCGGCGCGCTTTCCCGGTGCCGATACGCGCTGCATGGTGCTGGCCTATGACTACACCGTGCTGGCCGGCACGCAGGGCTTCTACGGCCACAAGAAGCTGGACCGCATGCTGGCGCTGGCGCGCCAGTGGCAGGTGCCGGTGGTGCTGTTTGCCGAGGGCGGCGGCGGGCGGCCCGGCGATACCGACATGCCGGTGGTGGCCGGGCTGGACTGCACCTCGTTCATCCAGTTCGCGCGGCTGTCGGGCCAGGTGCCGCTGGTGGGCATCGTGTCGGGCCGCTGCTTTGCCGGCAACGCCGCGCTGCTGGGCTGCGCCGACGTCATCATCGCCACGCGCAGCGCCACCATCGGCATGGGCGGGCCGGCCATGATCGAAGGCGGCGGGCTGGGCGTGGTCGCGCCCGAGGAAGTGGGCCCGGTCAGCGTGCAGGGGCCCAACGGCGTGATCGACGTGCTGGTCGATGACGAAGCGGCCGCGGTCGATGCCGCGCAACGCTACCTGTCCTACTTCCAGGGCGACGTGCATGACTGGCAGGCGGAAGACCCGCGCCACCTGCGCCACGCCATCCCCGAGAACCGCCTGCGCAGCTACGACATGCGCGCGGTGATCGCCGCCATGGCAGACAGCGGCTCGGTGCTGGAGCTGCGCGCGGCGTTCGGCACCGGCATCATCACCGCGCTGATCCGCATCGAAGGCCGCGCCTTCGGCTGCATCGCCAACAACCCGCGCCACCTCGGGGGCGCCATCGACAGCGCCGCCGCCGACAAGGCCGCGCGCTTCATGCAGCTGTGCGACGCGCACGGGCTGCCGATGGTGTCGCTGTGCGACACCCCGGGCTTCATGGTCGGGCCGCAGGCCGAGAAGACCGCCACGGTGCGGCACGTGTCGCGCCTCTTTGTCACCGCTGGCGCGCTGCGCGTGCCGTTCTTCACGGTGGTGCTGCGCAAGGGCTACGGACTGGGCGCGCAGGCCATGGCCGGCGGCAGCTTTGCCGCGCCCTTCTTCACCGCGGCCTGGCCCAGCGGCGAGTTCGGCGCGATGGGCATCGAGGGCTCGATCCGGCTGGGCTTCCGCAAGGAACTGGAGGCCGTGGCCGACCCCGACGAGCGCGCGGCGCTGTTCGCGCGCATGGTCGACGGCGCCTACCAGCGCGGCCGCGCGCTCAACATGGCCAGCCACCTGGAGATCGACGCGGTGATCGACCCTGCCGACACGCGGCGCTGGCTGCTGCGCGGGCTGGCCTCGGTGCCGCCGGGGAGCCTCGGCCGCCAGGCCAACGCACCGAGACGGTTCATCGATACCTGGTAAGCGACGCGGCAGCTTAGTTGGCCGCGGTCTTTCCGCCCGCGGTCAGCGTGCCGGCGCGCGTGGCCGGCGGCGCCAGCCGCTGCAGCGCGGCCTCGCGCTCGGCGGCGGGCAGCGCGCCGATACGGGCAGCCTCGTCATAGAAGCGCTGCCAGTCGCCGTTGCACTGCGCCAGCAACGCGGTGAAGGCCGGCACCCACTGCTGGTAAGTGGCCACCGCGGCCAGGTGGGCGTTGGTCAGCGGCTGGTCGAACCAGCGGTCATAACCGCTGAATCCGCCCCACTCCGTGCGCAGCCGCGCGTACTGGGCGCGCAGGTCGGCAAAGATCTTTGCCTTGCTCTCGCGCTTGGCGCCGTCATCGAGCGGGGTCTGGTACAGCGCCACCAGCCGGTCGCGCGTGCCCAGCAACAGCGCGCGGAACTGCTGGCGCCGGGCATCGTACTGCCGATAGCTGGCGCGCGCGTCCTCCGACGCATCCTCGGCCAGCCAGCGCTCCACGCCCGCGGCTTCCACCGCGGTGGCAAAGGACTCGTTGAAGGCGGTGTCGTTGCGCACGTACACCACCTGGTGCGCGAGCTCGTGGAAGATCAGCCGCGCCAGTTCGCCCTCGGGCAGGTAGACGAAGGTATTGAGCAGCGGGTCGTCGAAATAGCCCAGCGTCGAATAGGCGGGGATGCCGGCAACGTAGGTCTCGAGCCCGTCGCGGCGCAGGCCCCGCGCATACTGCTCGGCATCGGACTGGGCGTAGTAGCCGCGGTAGCTGATGCAGCCGACGATGGGGAAGCACCACTTGCGCAGGTCCATCGACAGCTCGGGCGTGGCGAACACGCTCCACACCACATAGGGCCGGTGCAGGTTGGCGTAGCGGCGGTAGCTGCCGTTCTCGGGCAGCTTCAGTTCGCGCGAGGCGAAGTCACGCATGCGGCCGGCCAGCGCCAGCCGCTGCGCCAGGCGCCCATCGTTGGCGTCGCGCGCGTTGGCGATGGCGTCGGTCAGCGGCTGTGCCTGGGCCATCACGCCCAGATGGCCGCCGATCGACTGCGCGTAGTAGCCGACGGCCTCGCACCCGGTCGTCACCAGGACCACCGCGGTGAGGCCGGTCGCCGCCAGGAGTGCCGCCCAGCGCCAGCGGCCACGCTGCGGCGTCATGCCGGCAGGACTGCCCCTTCCGTGCAGGCCTCGACCTGCACCAGGCAGTCATAGAACACCGGCGCGCGGCCCAGGTCGGTCAGGCGCTGGCTGGTCAGCTCGTTGGCGTTCTTGCCGTCCGAGGCCAGCTTCTTCCACCAGATCGACAGGCCCACCACCAGCCCGCGCCGGGCGCGGTCGGTGACGCGGGCGCGCGCCACCATGCTGCCGCGGTCGTTGAAGACGCGCACCATGGCGCCGTGCACGATGCCGCGCTCAGCGGCGTCGGCCGGGTGGATGTCCAGGTGCGGCTCGCCCTCGGTGGCGCGCAGGCTGTCGACGTTGACGAAGGAGCTGTTGAGGAAGTTGCGCGCCGGCGGCGAGATCATCGCCAGCGGATAGCGCGCCGCCAGTTCGGGCGCGGTCAGCGGCGCCTCGTACTGCGGCACGTAGTCAGGCAGCGGGTCGAGGCCGTCGCGCGCCATCGGCTCAGAATAGAACTGGCACTTGCCCGATGCGGTCGGGAAGCCACCCTCGGCGAACGGCGCCGCCGGCAGCGCCAGCTTCTGCCAGCCCTGCTCCTTCAATGATTCCCAGCTGATGCCGGCCGCGCGCGCATCGCCCGGAATGATGGCCTGCGCGGCGATGGCCTCGTCGCTGTCGGCAAAGCACGCCTGGGTGAAGCCCAGGCGCTGGGCCAGCCGGCGGAAGATCTCAGTATTGGGCAGGGCCTCGCCCATCGGCGCGATGGCGGCGTTGTTGGCCAGGAAATAGGTGTGGCCGTAGGCCTTGTGCACGTCGATGTGCTCAAGCTGCGTGGTCGCCGGCAGCAGGATGTCGGCATAGTCGGCGGTGTCGGTGCGGAAGTGCTCCAGCACCACCGTGAACAGGTCCTCGCGCGCGAAGCCCGCGGCGACCTTGCCGGATTCCGGCGCCACCGCGACCGGGTTGCTGTTGTACACCACCACGGCCTCGATGCGCGGCGCGCCGGGCGCGGGCTCGGCCAGCAGCGCGTCGCCGATGGTGCTCATGTTGACGATGCGCGGCAGCGTCTGCGGCCAGCCAGGCAGCAGGTCGGGGCGCTGCAGCGCGGCTTCGTTGATCGGGAAGAAGCCAGAGGTCGACAGCTGCAGCCCGCCCGCGGGCTGGCGCCAGGCGCCCACCAGCGACGGCAGGCACGCCACCGCGCGCACCGCCTGGCCGCCGCCGTGCACACGCTGCATGCCGTAGTTCAGGCGGATTGCCACCGGCTGGCGCTCGCGCACCGCCAGCTGGCCGTAGAGGCCGGCCAGCCATTCGATGTCCTCGGCCGGGATGCCGCAGATCTCGGCCGCGCGTGCCGGGGTGTAGGCCTGCGCGCGCTCGCGCAGCGCCTCGAAGCCGACGGTGTGGCGTTCGATGTAGTCGTGGTCGAGCAGGTCGTCGCGGATCAGCACATGGATCAGCGCCAGCGCCAGCGCGCCGTCGGTGCCGGGCATCGGCGCGATATGGCGGTGGCACTTCTCGGCGCTCAGCGAGCGGTACGGGTCGATTGCCACCAGCGTGGCGCCGCGCCGCTTGGCTTCCTGCGCGCGGGTCCAGAAATGCAGGTTGGAGGCAATCGGGTTGCCGCCCCAGATGATCACCAGCCTGGCATCGACCACGTGCTCCATGTCCATGCCCACGCTGGCGCCATAGGTGTAGCGCAGCGCGGTGGCGCCGGCGCTGGCGCAGATGGTGCGGTCCAGCCGCGACGCGCCCAGCTTGTTGAAGAAGCGCGCGGCCATGCTCTCGCCCTGCACCAGCCCCATGGTGCCGGCGTAGCTGTACGGCACGATCGCCTGCGGATCGCGCGCCGCGATCGCCTGCAGGCGGGTGGCGATGGTGTCGAGCGCCTCGTCCCAGGAGATCGGCGCGAACTTGCCTTCGCCCTTCCTGCCGATGCGCTTCATCGGTGTCAGCAGCCGGTCCGGGTGGTAGGTGCGCTCGGTGTAGCGCGACACCTTGGTGCACAGCACGCCCTGCGTGCCGGGATGGTCGGGATCGCCCGCTACCTTGACGGCACGGCCGTCCTCGACGGTGACGAGCAAGGCACAAGTGTCGGGGCAGTCATGCGGGCAGGCGGCGCGGACGATGCGGGAAGCCATGGGGTCTCCGGGCGGGGTGTGTTGTTTTTTCGTTCGGTCGTACGGAACTGGAGATGCCGGCGCAGGCGCGCTGGTAGCGGCGCCCGAGCCGCGCCGGCGGGCGGCGCTTTCCCGGCCGTGCGGGGGGATGGCGGGGAGTATCTCGATCCGATTGTATTCGATTATGATGTGCCGGCGCGCTGCCGGCACAGACCGGTACGCGCACCATGCCGCACGACGTGAGCAATTCGCCGGCAAGAGACCGGCCGACGCGGCAAACGGGTAACCGAACCACATTTCGCGGGGGGTTTATGTCGTTCCGATCCGGGGTCAATGGCCGGCTTGCCGGCCTGCTGGTGGCGTGCGCCATCGGCACGGGTGGCGCATCCTGCGCTGCCTTCGCAGCCAACACGGCGGGCACCCCCGCCACATCCGAAAACGGCGTCACCGCCGACACCATCCTGCTGGGCCAGTCCGCCGCGCTGACCGGCCCGACCGCCGTGCTCGGCAAGCAGATGAACTCGGGCGCACGGCTGTATTTCGACCATATCAACCAGCAGGGCGGCATCCACGGCCGCAAGATCCGGCTGGAGGCGCTGGACGACTACTACGAGCCCGAGCCCGCCGCCAGGAACACCAGGAAGCTGATCGAGGAAGACCGCGTCTTCGCCCTCTTCGGCTATGTCGGCACGCCCACCAGCCAGGCCGCGCTGCCGCTGGCAATCCAGGCCCGGGTGCCGTTCTTCGGCCCGTACACCGGGGCGCAGTCGCTGCGCGAGCCGCGCAGCCGCTACGTCTTCCATGTGCGCGCCGGCTACAACGAGGAAACCGCGGCCGTCCTGCGCCAGATCCAGACCACCGGGCTCAAGCGCGTGGCCGTGGTCTACAACGAGGACGCCTACGGCAAGGCCGGGCTGGATGGTCTGGAGCGCGCGCTCAAGGCCGCGCCCGACAGCGGCGTACAGATCGTCGCGCGCGAGCCCGTGGTCCGCAACACCACGGAAATCGGCGACGCCATCCAGGGTTCGATAAAGGCCAGGCCCGACGCCGTGGTGATGATCAGCGCCTACCGCACCGCCGGCGCCTTCGTGAAGGAAGCGCTGCGCCGCGGCTACAACGGCCAGTTCTACAACGTCTCCTTCGTCGGCACGCAGGCGCTGGCCAACGAGGTCGGCGCGCAGGGCAGCGGCGTGATCATCTCGCAGGTGATGCCGCACCCGGGCAACGCCACGCTGCCGATCGTGCGGGAGTACCTGCGCCTGCTGCAGGCCGCCGGCAAGCCCAGCGAATTCGACTACGCCAGCATCGAAGGCTTTATCTCCGCCAAGGCGTTCACCGAGGGCCTGCGCCGCGCGGGCAAGGACCTGACGCGCGAGAAGCTGGTGACCGCGCTGGAGTCAATGCGCAGCTATGACCTCGGCGGGTTTATCATCAACTTCACGCCGGAGAACCACGTGGGTTCGAAGTTTGTGGAGATGACGATCATCAATTCGAAGGGGCAGGTGATCCGCTGAGATTCAAGGATTTCTCCTCCCTCGCGCAGGGAGGAGAAAACCAGGCCCTACTCCATGTCGTTCAGGTGACACGCCGAGAACCGCATCGGCGCAATCTCCTTCAGCAGCGGCTGCTCTTCCCGGCAACGCGGCATCGCATGCGGGCAGCGCGGGTGGAAGTGGCAGCCCGGCGGCGGGTTCAGCGGCGACGGGATCTCGCCGCGGATCGCCACATAGGTCTTGCGGGCCACCTCCAGCTTGGGCGCCTCGGCCAGCAGGGCCTGGGTATAGGGATGGTTGGGCGCGGCGAACACGTCTTCGGTCGGCGCGGATTCCACCACCCGCCCCAGGTACATGATCACCACGCGGTCGCTGATGTGCTTGACCACGCCCAGGTCATGGCTGATGAACAGGTAGGTCAGGTTCAGGTCTTCACGCAGGCGCATGAACAGGTTCAGCACCTGGGCCTGGATCGACACGTCCAGCGCCGCCACCGACTCGTCGCACACCAGGAACTCGGGCTTGACCGCCAGCGCCCGGGCAATGCCGATGCGCGCGCGCTGCCCGCCGGAGAACTGGTGCGGAAAGCGCCGCAGCACGGTCGGGTCCATGCCCACGCGCACCAGCATGTCTTCCACGTAGCCCTTCTGCGCGCCGCGCTCGACCATGCCGTGCACCACCGGCGCCTCGCCCACGATATCCAGCACGCGCAGCCGCGGATTGAGCGAGGCGTACGGGTCCTGGAAGATCATCTGGATCGCCAGCTGCTTCTCGCGGCGCTTGTCGGGCGGCAGGTGGTCCAGGTTGATGCCGCGCCACAGGCGCTCGCCCTCGGTCAGCGAGTGCAGGCCCACGGCCATGCGCCCGAGCGTGGACTTGCCGCAGCCGGACTCGCCGACCAGGCCCACCACTTCGCCGGCGCGGATGCTCAGGTCGACATGGTCGACCGCGTGCACCACCTCGTCATGCGCATGGGCGCCGAACAGGTTGGCGATGCGCGCGGCAGTGTCGAGCGACTTGACGAAGCGCTTGGACACGCCGCGCAGCTCCAGGATCGGCGCGCTCGGCGTGCCCCCCTCTTCCGCTGCAGGATTCGTCATCGGTCGGGATTGCAGTTCAGTTGCGCTCATGCTGCCTCCTGGTTGGCCAGCACCGGATGGAAGCAGCGCAGGCGGCGGCCGTCGGCGGCGGTCTCCAGCGGCGGCTCGGTCTTGCAGGCAGCGGTGGCGTAGGGACAGCGTTCGCGGAACGCGCAGCCGCCCGGCAGGTTCAGCAGCGACGGCGTCATGCCCGGGATCTGCCGCAGCGGCGTGCCGCGCGGATTGCGCGACGGCGCCGAGCTGATCAGCCCGTGGGTGTAGGGGTGCTCGGGGTGCTCCAGCACCTGGCGCACGTCGCCGGCCTCGACGATCTTGCCGGCGTACATCACGCACACGGTATCGGCCAGTCCCGCCACCACCGACAGGTCGTGCGTGATCCAGATCAACGCCGTGCCCGATTCGCGGCACAGGGTCTGCATCTCGTACAGGATCTGGCCCTGGATGGTGACGTCCAGCGCGGTGGTGGGCTCGTCGGCAATGATCAGGTCGGGCTTGTTCAGCAGCGCGATCGCGATCGCCACGCGCTGGCGCATGCCGCCCGAGAACTGGTGCGGATAGGCCTGCAGGCGCTCGTCCGGCGACGGGATGCCGACCCGCGCCAGCGCATTGCGCGCGCGTTCGCGCGCCACCGCCTTGCCTACCTTCTCATGGGCCAGCACCGCCTCGATCATCTGCGTGTCGATGCGCAGGACCGGGTTCAGCGTCATCATCGGGTCCTGGAAGATCATCGCGATGCGGTTGCCGCGCACGTCGCGCTGCTGCGCCGGCGTGAGCGCGCGCAGGTCGCGGGTGATGCCGTCGCGGCTGGTCAGCGCGATGCGGCCGTCGACGATCTTCCCGGGCGGATCGATCAGGCCCATGATCGAATACCCGGTCATGGACTTGCCCGAGCCGGACTCGCCCACCAGCCCCATGATCTCGCCGCGGCCCACGGTGAAGGACACGTCGTCGACGGCCTTGGCGATGCCGCCGCGCGTGTGGAATTGCGTCTTCAGGTGTTCAACCACCAATGTCGGTTGTGCCATGTACCGCTCCTGGTTATTGCGTCTGCAGGCGCGGGTTGAGGACGTCGCGCAGCTGGTCGGCCACCAGGTTCATCGCCACGATGGTGACCACCAGCGCAATGCCCGGGAAGAAGCTGATCCAGTACTTGCCCGACAGCATGTACTGCTGGCCGTTGGAGATCAGCGAGCCCAGCGAGGGCTCCGTGACCGGCACGCCCAGCCCGAGGAAGGACAGCGTCGCTTCCAGCGTGATCGCCGAGGCCACCTGCAGCGCCGCGATCACGATCAGCGGCGGCAGGCAGTTGGGCAGCAGGTGGCGGAACATGATGCGCATCGGCGGCAGGCCCAGGCAGGTGGCGGCCTCGATATATTCCTTGCGGCGCTCCACCAGTGCGGCGCTGCGTGTGGTGCGGGCGTAGTAGGCCCACTGTACCGCCACCAGCGCGATCACGATATTGCCCAGGCCCGGGCGCAGGAAGGCTAGCAGGATCAGCGCCAGCAGGATCGGCGGGAACGACAGCTGCAGGTCGGCCACGCGCATGATGAAGGCCTCGGTGCGACCGCCCAGGAAGCCGGCCAGCAGGCCGAGCGTGGCGCCCAGCAGCAGCGCGATCACGGTGCTGACCACGCCCACGCCGATGCTGATGCGCAGGCCGTACATCACCGCCGACAGGATGTCGCGGCCCTGCTCGTCCGAACCCAGCAGGAAGGTCATGCCGGTGCCGGCCTGCTCGCCCGGCGCCAGGCGCGCGTCGAGCACGTCCAGCGTGGCCAGGTCATAGGGGTTCTGCGGCGCCAGCCACGGCGCGAAGATGGCGATCAGGATGATGACGACCAGCGTGGCCAGTCCGGCCACAGCAATCTTGCTGGAGAAGAACTCCGCGGCAAAGCGCCGCCACGGCGATTGTTCGCGCGCCGCGGCGAGCGGCGGGGTCTTGTCCTCTTGTTCTACAGATACGGCACTCATGGCTCAGCCCTTGTTGTCGGCAATGCGCACGCGCGGATCGAGCATGCTGTAGATGATGTCCACCACCAGGTTGATCAGGATGAACAGCGTCACGATCACCATCAGGTAGGCGACGATCACCGGCCGGTCCAGCAGCTGGATCGAGTCGATGATGAGCTTGCCCATGCCGGGCCAGGCGAAGATGGTCTCGGTCACGATCGCAAATGCGATGATCGAGCCGAACTGCAGCGCGATCACCGTGACGATCGGGATCAGGATGTTCTTCAGCACATGCACGCCGACAATGCGCGTGTTCGACAGGCCCTTGGCGCGCGCGAACTTGACGTAGTCCTGCATCATCGCCTCCTGCGTGCCGGCGCGCGTGAGCCGGATCACCATGGCGATATTCAGGAGCGACAGCGTCACCGCCGGCAGGACCAGGTGGCGGATGCCGTCGGCAGTCAGGAAGCTGAGCGGGATGCCGAGCACGCGCACGGTCTCGCCGCGCCCGTTGGAGGGCAGCCAGCCGAGCTGCACCGCGAACACCATGATCAGCATCAGCCCGACCCAGAAGGTGGGCAGCGAGAAGCCCAGGATCGACACCGCCATGATCGACTTGCCGGCAATGCCCTTGGGCCGCAGCCCGGCCCACAGGCCCAGCGGAATGCCCAGCACGATCGCCAGCAGGATCGCGCAAATGGCCAGCTCCATGGTGGCGGGCATGCGCTCGAAGATCAGCTTGAGTGCCGGCGTGCCGTGCGCGAACGAGGTGCCCAGGTTGCCTTGCAGCGCATTCTGCAGGAACACCCAGTACTGCTCCCACAGCGGCTTGTCCAGGCCCAGCGCCGCGATGGTGCGCTTGATGTCCTCCTGGTCGGCCTGCGGGTTGATCAGGATGTCGACGGGATTGCCGATGGCAAAGACGCCGAGGAAAACCAGCAGCGACATGACGAAGAGCACAACCACGCTCTGCATCAGGCGCCGGATGATAAAGACCAGCATGTTCGAACCACTTTCCTTTCGCGCGCGAATGCACGCCACGCCCGGGCCGCGCCGTGGCGCTTCCCGGGTGTGGCGCGGCAGCCATGCGCGGCACCGCAAACTCGGCCAGCAGACCATCCGCGGGCCGAGGCTCCTGTCTGGGTTGACCGGAGCTTACTGGGGCTTGAAGTTATGCGCGTAGGTGCGCTCGTCGGTACGCGGCACGTAGACGATGCCCTTTTGTGTGGCCCAGGTGGTCACCTGCTGGTGGATCGGGACGATACCGCCATCGTTGATCGCGATTGCGGTGGCCTCCTGCAGCAGCTTGGAGCGCTCGTTGTCATCCACGGTGGACAGCGCCTTCTCCAGCACCACGTCCATCTTGGGGTTGCAGTACTCGCCCCAGTTGGTGGTGCCGAAGCCCTTCTTGCTGTCCTCGCACGCCAGCAGCGCGCGCAGCGGCGAGCTGACCTCACCGGTCTGCGCGCCCCAGCCCAGCAGCCCGAACGACCACTCGTGCTTGATGCCCTTGGACGAGTATGTCGCCATCGGCATGCCTTCGACCTTGGTGGCGATGCCGATGCGGGTCAGGTTCTGCGCAATCGTCTGCGCGATCTTCTCGTCGTTGACGTAGCGGTTGTTGGGCGTATGCAGCGTCACGCCGAAGCCGTTCGGGAAGCCGGCGTCGGCCAGCAGCTTCTTGGCGGCCTCGGGGTCGTACTTGACCGTCTTCAGGTTGGGGTTATAGCCGAACAGCGTCGGCGGCACCAGGTTGTTGGTCGGCTCGGACAGGCCTTCCATCAGGCGGTCCTTGATGCCCTGCCGGTTGATCGCCATGCTGATGGCATTGCGCACGCGCGCGTCCTTCAGCGGGTTCTTGTCCAGCGGTGCGCCTTCCTTGGTGGTGACGTAGGGCGACTTGTCGCGCTTGGCATCGAAATACAGGTAGATCACGCGGTGCGAGATCTTGGAGAAGAACGACAGCTTGGGATCCTGGCGCACCTTGGGCAGGTCAGGCGTGGGCACGTTCTCGATGGCCTGCACGTCGCCCGACAGCAGCGCCGCCAGGCGCGTCGCCGGATTGGGGATGAAGCGCAGGGTAACCTTGTCCCAGGCCGGCTTGGCGCCCCAGTAGTCGTTATTGCGCACCAGCTCGACCCGGTCGTCGCGGGCATAGCTGACGAACTTGAACGGCCCGGTGCCGACCATGCCCTTGCCCTGCGCGAAGTCATCCGAGCTCAGCCCCTGCGTCGCCTTCTTCTGCACGATGAAGATCGACGTGAGGTCGTTCAGCATCAGCGGATAAGGCTGGTTGGTGGTCAGCTGGATGGTGTGCTTGTCGATGATCTTCTTGTTGACGATCGCCTTGGTGTAGACATCGAACTTGCCCGGGCTGTTCTGGATGGTGGCCGGACGGTCCAGCGACCAGATTACGTCTTCGGCGGTCAGTTCGGAGCCGTCGTGGAACTTCACGCCCTTGCGGATCTTGAATTCCCAGGTGAGGTTGTTGACCAGCTTCCACGACTCGGCCAGGCCCGGGATGATGCGGCTGTCCGGATCCATCTTGGTCAGCGAGTCGAAGATATGCTCGGAGACGTTGATGTTGGAGAACAGGTTGTAGAAGTGCGGATCCATCGAGGTTGGCGGCGAACTCATGGCCAGTTTGAGGTCCGCGGCCTGGGCGGTGCCGGCGAGCGCCAGGCCAAGGGCCCCGGCTACCGCCACCACACCAATTGCCTTCTTGAAAGTGCGAAGGGACATCGCGCAATTCTCCCTGTAGGAAGTGAAGCAGACGTTTTAGGATCGGCAATGCGCCGCGCCGCGGGTCACGCGGCGGCGCTGCGTTTTGGTGCGGTTTGGGGTGCGGTTGCGCATCACAAAGCGACGAAATTGCCGGCCGGGCACTTCAAGCATGAACTGTTCCAGCAGTGCGCATGTCGCGGCAATGCGGGGAAACCCACCCGCGCTGGCATATTGCACTGCGCCAACCTGGCAAGCGCGCAGGAAATCGCCGCATTTTGGCGCTTTGCGGAGAGGCATCGTATGATCGGGGTATCCAACGCTAACGCCCCTAACGTCCAGGGCAGCCAGGCATCATGAAGCTCATCCCCGAAATCCTGCAGGCACAAGCCGAAATCCGCGCGATCCGGCGCGACATCCACGCCCACCCGGAACTCTGCTTCGAAGAACAGCGCACTGCCGACGTGGTCGCGCAGAACCTGGAATCGTGGGGCATCGAAGTGCATCGCGGCCTGGGCACCACCGGCCTGGTGGGCGTGATCCGCAACGGCAACAGCCCGCGCACCATCGGCCTGCGCGCCGACATGGACGCGCTGCCGCTGCAGGAAGCGAACACCTTTGATCACCGCTCGCAGCACACCGGCAAGATGCACGCCTGCGGCCACGACGGCCACACCGCCATGCTGCTCGGCGCGGCGCGCTACCTGGCGCAGCACAAGCCCTTCGACGGCACCGTGCACCTGGTCTTCCAGCCAGCCGAGGAAGGCGGCGGCGGCGCCCGCGAAATGATCAAGGACGGGCTGTTCGAGCGCTTTCCGTGCGACGCGGTGTTCGGCGTGCACAACTGGCCGGGCATGCCGGTCGGAGCGTTCGGCACGCGCGCGGGCCCGCTGATGGCATCGAGCAACGAATTCCGCATTGTGGTGCGCGGCAAGGGTGCGCATGCGGCCATGCCCAACAACGGCAACGACCCGGTCTTCACCGCTGCGCAGATCGTGTCGGCGCTGCAGGGCATCATCACGCGCAACAAGCGCCCGATCGATACCGCGGTGATCTCGGTCACGCAGTTCCACGCAGGCGACGCCACCAATATCGTGCCGGACCAGGCCTGGATCGGCGGCACGGTGCGCACGTTCACGGTGCCGGTGCTGGACCTGATCGAACGGCGCATGGAAGAAGTGGCGCGCGCGGTGGCGGCGGCATTCGACTGCACCATCGAATACGAATTCCACCGCAACTATCCGCCGACCATCAACAGCGAGGCCGAGACCGGCTTTGCGGCCGCGGTCGCCGCGGAACTGGTCGGTGCGGACAACGTCGACAGCAATGTCGAGCCCACCATGGGCGCCGAGGATTTCTCGTTCATGCTGCAGCACAAGCCGGGCTGCTACCTGTTCCTGGGCAACGGCGACGGCGGCCATCGCGACGCCGGCCATGGCATCGGGCCCTGCATGCTGCACAACCCGAGCTACGATTTCAACGACGAACTGCTGCCGGTGGGCTCGACGTTCTTCGTGCGGCTGGTGGAAAAGTGGCTGGCGCCTGCGTGACGTTACGCACCTGAGCACAGCACAACGATAAAAAAACTGGGGAGCATCCGCGATGGGCCGCCTGGCGCTGGATCGCGAGACAGCGCGCAGCTTCGCGCGCGTGGCGCTGGACAATATCCTGCGCCGCTATCCGTACAAGCTGGACCACATGATGGCCAGCGCCGGTGACCTGGCCGAACCGTCGGCCAGGCATCCGGTCTTTTGCGGCAGCTACGACTGGCACTCCAGCGTGCACATGCACTGGTTGCTGGTGCGGCTGCTGGCGCTGTCGCCGGACCAGGAGGAGGCGCCCCGCATCCGCGCAACGCTGGACGCCCAGCTGCGTCCAGAGCACATTGCGGTCGAACTGGCCTACTTCCAGCAGCCCCTTTCGCGCACCTTCGAACGCCCCTATGGCTGGGGCTGGATGCTGAAACTGCAGGCGGAGTTGCTGGCGCTGGCGCGGCAGGACGCCCAGGCAGCCACCTGGGCCGAGGCATGCGCGCCGCTGGCATCGCACCTGTCACGGCAACTGGCGGATTTCCTGGATGCAGCGGTATTCCCGGTGCGCACCGGCACCCATTACAACAGCGCCTTCGCCCTGGTCATGGCCATGGCCTATGCGCGCGCACACCAGGACTTCACCTTGCGGCGCGCCATCGTGCGGCGCGCCCACCGCTGGTTCGGACATGATCAGAAATACCCGGCGCGATATGAGCCCGGCGGCGATGAATTCCTGTCCGGCGGGCTGACCGAAGCCGTGCTGATGCACGCCGTGATGGACGGCTGCGCGTTTTCAGAATGGTGGGAGTTGTTCGTGCCGGGGCAGGCGGAACTGGCTAATTGGCTGACGCCGGTCGAAGTGACCAATCGCAGCGACCCCAAGACCTCGCACCTGGACGGGCTCAACCTTTCGCGCGCCTGGTGCTGGCGCATGCTGGAGCCCGCCCTGCCCGAGCCGCTGCGGCCGCTGGCCATCCGGGCATGGTCCGATCATCTCGAGGCATCGCTGCCGCAGGCGGTCGAGGGCGAGTATGTGTCCACGCACTGGCTGGCCTCGTTCGCGGTGCTCGCGCTGGCCGAGCCTATCGGCGGCTGAAGGCGCCGCCGGGGCGCTTCAGTCCAGCGCGATGTCGCCGTACCAGGACTCGGCCTTGCTCTTGGTGTTGTCGGTATCGGTCATGATGCCCACGGCGATGACCGGGCCGGGGTCGGTCCCGAAGGCCTTGCGGTAGTCGGCGCGCAGGTCGCGCTCATGGCAACGCCACTCATTGGCGTGCTTCATGCCGCTATCCACCACGATCATGCGTACCCGGTCGGTGTGCGGGTTCTTCACCAATGAGCCTTCCGCGCGCCGTCCGCCCCAGATGTACATCAGCGTGGCGTAGGGCATTTCCCGGCCGGTGGTCAGCCGCGCCATCTCGTACATCAGCTGGTCTTTCAAGGGCAGCGCACCCTTGTCGCCATCGAAGGCGACGAACAGGCGCAACGGCGAATCCTCGCGCGGGCCGTGGCTGTTGTCGGCGTTGCGGATAATGCCGCTGGTCTTCCAGGTCCAGCGCAGCATGCCGGCATCGCGATCGCGCAGCGGGACATACAGGCCGGAGGCCGAACTCTCGGCCTTCGCATGGACGACCACGCGCTGGTCGACCTCTGCCATCGAATAACGGGTGGGCGTCTTGTTGCGGTTGATGGTCCAAGGCTGCCAGCCGACCGGCAACTGGTCGCGATGCGGTGACACCGAGAACAACGGCAGCGTGACCAGGGTCGGCGGCGCGGCATCGGCGACTTCGCCGTCATCACCCGCCTCGGCTTCCGCCGCACTGGTGTTGGCGGCAGCCAGCGGGTCGGGCGACGACATGGCAGTCACCGCCGGATCCGTCTGCGCTGCCGCGTACGCGGCCATGCGCCTGGCGAATGCCTGGCAATCGATCGCGGAAGTGCCGGCCACAGCGGCCGTTTCACCCGGAGGAACCGCGGAAACAGGGGGAGTAGATGCGCATCCTGCCAGCAGCAGCGCGCCGGCGGCGCCAGTCAAAACCAGCCGAAACACCTTGGCCGTCATGTAACCCCTCGAAACCCGAATCCGGACCTGCTCTGTTGGCAAGGGTCCGGCTATTGCTCACTACTTGCTGCAAACACGCGTTGCAACCGCCTTCGTGCCGCATGTGGGCACTTGGGTGTCGACCATAGCAGAAGGCGGACAGTCCCGGAATGCTCGGCGACCCGCGATGCGGCATGAAAACAACGAGGACATGCGTGCCTGCGCCGACCCCCGGGCGTTTCCGCCGCGCCAAAGCAAAAACCCCCAGCCTTTTGGGGCTGGGGGTTCTGCGGAATAAGAGCCTGGCGATGACCTACTTTCACACGTGAATCCGCACTATCATCGGCGCGGAGCTGTTTCACGGACCTGTTCGGGATGGGAAGGGGTGGTTCCAGCTCGCTATG
>NZ_JBYSZW010000084.1:0-21697 GCF_058787575.1 Cupriavidus sp. FW305-3-2-15-C-LB2 | reverse complement strand
AGCGAGAACATCCCGCCCGCCCCCGGCACCACATCGATCACCAGCCGCGTGTGCTGCCAGTACTCGAACTGCGCCCGCGTCATGTAGAACTGCGCGCCGCCGATCTCGCCCAGGCAGACATCGGCCTGCCCCACCAGCAGTTCGCCGGCGGGGTAGCACATCGGCGCGCTGCCGTCGCAGCAGCCGCCGGACTGGTGGAACATCAGCGGGCCATGCCGCGCGGCCAGCTCCGCGATCAGCGCGAGCGCGGCCGGGGTTGCCACCACGCGTGCGACCGGCGCGGTGGCGGGAGCGGACGTCGGGCCCGCCATAGTCAGAAGAACCCGAGCGCGTTGGGGCTGTAGCTCACCAGCAGGTTCTTGGTCTGCTGGTAGTGGTCGAGCATCATGCGATGGTTCTCGCGGCCGATGCCGGACTGCTTGTAGCCCCCGAATGCCGCATGCGCGGGGTAGGCGTGGTAGCAGTTGGTCCACACGCGCCCCGCCTGGATGCCGCGGCCCATGCGGAATGCGCGCGCGCCGTCACGTGTCCAGACACCCGCACCGAGCCCGTAGAGCGTGTCGTTGGCGATGGCCAGCGCTTCTTCCTCATCCTTGAAGGTGGTCACCGAGACCACCGGCCCGAAGATCTCTTCCTGGAAGATGCGCATCTTGTTGTGGCCGGCGAACACGGTCGGCTTGACGTAGTAGCCGCCCGCGAGGTCGCCGTCCAGCACATTGCGCTCGCCGCCGGTGAGGCACTGCGCGCCTTCCTTGCGGCCCAGGTCGATGTACGACAGGATCTTCTCCAGCTGTTCGGCGGACGCCTGCGCGCCGATCATGGTGCCGGTGTCGAGCGGATGGCCCTGGCGGATCGCGGCCACGCGCTTGAGCGCGCGCTCCATGAAGCGGTCGTAGATCGATTCCTGGATCAGCGCGCGCGACGGGCAGGTGCAGACCTCGCCCTGGTTCAGCGCGAACATGGCAAAGCCTTCCAGCGCCTTGTCGAAGAAGGCGTCGTCCGCGGCCAGCACATCCTCGAAGAAAATGTTGGGCGACTTGCCCCCCAGCTCCAGCGTCACCGGGATCAGGTTCTGCGACGCGTACTGCATGATCAGCCGGCCGGTGGTGGTCTCGCCGGTGAAGGCGACCTTGCTGATGCGCGGGCTCGATGCCAGCGGCTTGCCGGCTTCCAGGCCGAAGCCGTTGATCACGTTGACCACGCCCGGCGGCAGCAGGTCGCCGATCACTTCCATCAGCACCAGGATCGAGGCCGGCGTCTGCTCCGCGGGCTTGAGCACCACGCAGTTGCCGGCGGCCAGCGCCGGCGCCAGCTTCCAGGTGGCCATCAGCAGCGGGAAGTTCCACGGGATGATCTGGCCGACCACGCCCAGCGGCTCATGGAAATGGTAGGCAATGGTGTCGGCGTCGATCTCGGAGATGCCGCCTTCCTGCGCACGGATGCAGCCGGCGAAGTAGCGGAAGTGGTCGACCGCCAGCGGCAGGTCGGCGGCGGTGGTTTCACGCACCGGCTTGCCGTTGTCGATGCTCTCGGCCACGGCCAGCAGCTTCAGGTTGGCCTCGATGCGGTCGGCGATGCGGTTCAGGATATTGGCGCGCTCGGTGGTCGAGGTGCGAGCCCACGCGGCCTTGGCGGCGTGCGCGGCGTCCAGCGCGGCGTCGACATCCTGCTGGCCGGAGCGCGGCACGCGCGTGAACGGCTTGCCGGTGATCGGCGTGGTCGATTCGAAGTACTCGCAGCCGGCGGGCGGCACCCAGGCGCCGCCGATGTAGTTCTCGTACTGCTGCTTGTAGGGGTTGCTGACGCCCAGCTGGGCGATTTCCGCCATGTTCATGTCTCGCTCCGTTCAGAGATTTCTGTGGTGTCGTCACGGCATTCCGGCCGTGCGCACGGCAGGCAGATCGCAAGAGCTGTGCCGGGGCGTGAATCGAACGAAAAAACGGGGAAAAGCGGGGGGCGCGTGCGCGTGGCACGGGTGGGAGATGTCACGCGCCGGCACGGCTGTGCCAGCGCGTGACACCGGGTGTTCCAGAATGGAACACCCGGGGCAGGGCTTACCCCTGCCGCTGGCGCCGGCTGTCGGGCACGAAGTGCCGGAGCGAACCGTCGCCATAGGCGCGCTGCACTTCGGATATCACCACGTGATAGCCGTCATACCACTTGCGGTACTGGCGCTTGGCGTCCAGGTGCCGCGGGTGGGTGGCGAAGGCCTGCAGGGAGTCCTTGTCGCGCCAGTAGTAGCTGGCGTTGGACAACTGGCCATCTGGCGAGCGCCAGGACTCGGCACCGACAAAGCCGGGTATGCCGGCGGCGATCTCGTCGATCAGGGCGCTAAGGCGGTGGAACTCGTCATCGGCCTGGCCGGGCCGGTAAATAAAGGCTGCGATATACATCAGGGGCTCTGCGTGGGAAACGGGTTCAGGCCGGGCGTGAGGTCAGCACCAGCCGCAGCGCCAGCAGCACCAGCACGGCTGCCAGGCCGCGCGACTGCAGTGTTGCCGCCTTGGGATGGCGTGACAGGAAGCGGCGCACGGTGCCGCCAGCCGCGCCGAGCAATGCGTGAAACACGGTGGCGATCACCGTCAGGACCAGGCCAAGCACGAGCAGCTGCCGGGCCACGCCGCCCTTGCCGGGATCCACGAACTGCGGCAGGAAGACCATGAAGAACAGCAGCGCCTTGGGATTGAGCAGGCTGTTGAGCATGGCGCGCACGAACACCGAGCGCAACGACGCCTGCGTCACCACTGCCTCTTTCAGCGCAAGCGGCTGCCGCAGCGCCTTGACCGCCATCCACAGCAGATAGGCCGCGCCGGCATAGCGGATCAGGTCGAACGCCGGCGCCCACGCCATCACCAGGGCGGTGATGCCGGTGGCTGTCAGGACCGTGAGGATCAGGTCGGCCACGGCAATCCCCAGTGCCGTCGCAACGCCGCCCCGAGGGCCATAGGTGATGCCATGTGCCATCACGAAGGCCATGTTCGGGCCGGGTGACAGGAGCAGCAGCATCACTGCCGCGGCGAAGACCGACAGGGTGGTCAGGGCAATCATGTGCAGGAAATGGTTAGCGTTGACTAGGCATGCAGGCTATTCTTCTAGCCTGATACACGCAAAGCATTGTTCTAGATACAAAGCATGGCCCACGCGCGCTACAAAACCATTGTTGACGAGATTGCCGCGCGCATTCATCGCGGCGAACTGCCTCCGGGCACGCAACTGCCGACGGTGCGTGCGCTGATGAAGCAGTACGGCGTGGCGCTGGCGACCGCGGCACGCGTCTACGTCGAGCTGGAGGCCGTCGGCCTGGTGGTCGGCGAGACCGGCCGGGGCACGTTCGTGCGCGATACCTCGCTGCCGCGTGGCCTGGGGCTGGAGCAGCATCCGGTGCGCGCCGGCGCGGTGGACCTGACTTTCAACTATCCGTCGCTGCCCGGGCAGGTTGAACTGTTGCGCGATGGCTTGCGCAGCATCGCGGCTTCGGGCGACCTTGACGCGTTGCTGCATTCCGCGCCGCAGGGCGGGCGCCCGCACGAACGGCAGGCCGTCGCCCGGCACCTGCGCAACCGCGGCATCCGGGTGCCGGGCAGCCAGGTGCTGATCGTCAACGGCGCGCAGCAGGGCCTGGCGGTGACGGTGATGGGGCTGCTCAATCCCGGCGACGTCTTGGCGGTTGACGCGCTGACGTACCCGGGCATGAAGGCGCTGGCGCAGTTGTATCGGCTCGACCTGGAGCCGTTGCCGGTGACCGCCGCGGGCCTGGACCTGGATCGCCTTGGCGCGCTCTGCAAGCGGCGTCCGGTGCGGGCGGTCTACACCATGCCGACCATGCACAATCCGCTGGGCTATGTCATGAGCGAGGCGGACCGCGGTCGCCTTGCGGCCCTGGCGCAACGGCATGATCTGCTGATCATTGAAGATGGCGCCTACGCCTTCCTTGCCGAACCGGCGCCGAAACCGGTGTTCACCTTCGCGCCAGAGCGGACCGTCTACGTCTCGGGCCTGTCGAAGAGCGTGGCATCGGGACTGAGGATGGGGTTTGTCGCGGCGCCCGCGCCGCTGGTGCCGGCCCTGGAACGCGCCATTCGCGTGTCAACCTGGAACACGCCGTCGCTGACCGTGGCGCTCGGCTGCCTCTGGATCGAAGCCGGCATCGTCGATGACCTGGAAGATCGCAAGCGCAAGGATGCCCGGCGCAGGCAGAGCCTGGCGCGGCGCATCCTGCGCGGCTGCCGCGTCACGGCGCACCCGTCTTCATACTACCTGTGGCTCGAACTCGAGGAGGACCTGCGCGCCGACCAGGTCGTGGCCGCCCTGGAGCACGAGGGTGTGCTGGTGACGACGGCCGAGCCGTTCGCGGTCGGCGCGAGCGTGCCGCATGCGCTGCGGCTGGCGCTCGGGTCGATTTCCATGGATGCGCTGGAGCAGGCGTTGCGCAAGGTCCGGCGGGCGGTGGCCGGCTGAAGCTGCGGCAAAGGCTGCCGCGTCAGCGGAACACCAGGGTCCTGCCGCCGTTGCGCAGGACCCGATGTTCCGCATGCCATTTCACCGCACGCGCCAGCGCCACGCATTCCACGTCGCGTCCGATGGCGGTCAGCTGTGCGGCGTCCATGGCATGGTCCACGCGCGCGACTTCCTGTTCGATGATGGGGCCTTCGTCGAGGTCGCCGGTCACGTAGTGCGCTGTGGCGCCGATCAGCTTGACGCCGCGCTCATAGGCTTGCGCGTACGGGCGCGCGCCCTTGAAGCTGGGCAGGAAGGAATGATGGATGTTGATGGCGCGGCCCTCCAGGCGGCGGCACAGGTCGTCGGACAAGACCTGCATGTAACGGGCCAGGACGACCAGGTCGATGCTGTAGTCGCAGACCAGGTCCCACAGCCGCGCTTCTTGCGCGGCCTTGCCTTGCGGCGTGGCATTGAGCAGGGGCAGGTGATGGAACGGGATGTCGTAGCTCGCCGCAAGCTGGTAGAAGTCCTTGTGGTTGGAGACGATGGCCGGAATCTCGATGGGCAGCTGGCCGGTGCGGTAGCGGAACAGCAGGTCGTTCAGGCAGTGGCCGATCCTTGACACCATCAGCATCACGCGCGGCTTGCGCGCGGCGTCGTGGAGGGACCAGTCCATCTCATGCGCGGCCGCCACGCCTGCCAGCGTGCTGCGCAGGGCAGCGAGCGCATCGCCGGCATCCTGGCCTTCGGGCAGCGGCCGCTGGAAGTGCACGCGCATGAAAAACCGTGCGCTGTCGCGATCGCCGAACTGCGCGGAATCGACGATATTGGCGCCGGCTTCCACCAGCAGCGCCGAAACGGCATGGACAATGCCGGGACGGTCGGGGCACGACAGCGTCAGGATGTAGCTGGCGGTTTCGGTCTGGATCACTGGCATGGGCACTCCGGTATCCGCTTGCATCGAGGTTCAGGCCTTGGTCCGCTCGCTGGCCGGATCGTACGGCGCGCGCAGGTGGATGCGCGCGGGCAGCAGTTCCCCGGCCAGGTCTACGTGATACTTGCCGCCCTCGATCCATGCCGCGTCGGCCGGACCATCGGCGCGTGCCAGCAAGCCCATGCCCACTGGACAGCCAAGGGTGTGGCCGAACGCGGCCGACGTGACGAAGCCGGCCGGGCGCACGGTGCCGTCCGGGGCGGTGCGCAGGATCGCCTCGCCGCCCCAGAGCATGGCCTTGCTGGCGCCGTCCAGCGTGACCACGGCAACGCGCCGCCGCACCTGCGCGGCACCGCCGGCAGCGCGCAGCTTGAGCAGCGCTTCGCGCCCGCGGAACGGGATGTCCGTGTTCAGCTTGCAGGCAAACGACAGCCCGGCCTCGAACGGATGGATGTCGGTGGTCAGTTCGCGGCTCCAGGCGCGGTAGCCCTTCTCTATACGCAGCGATTCGATGGCGTAGTAGCCGGCGTTGACCAGTCCGAAGCGTTTCCCGGCCTCGTGCAAAGTGTCATGGACGCCCACGGCGAATTCCACCGGGACATACAGCTCCCAGCCCAGTTCGCCCACATAGGTCAGGCGTGTGGCGCGCACCGTGGCATAGCCGAGATCGATCTCTTTCGAGGTGCCGAACGGGAACGCCTGATTGGAAAAATCGGTGCGCGACACGCTCTGCAGCAGCTCGCGCGAGCGCGGGCCCATCACCGCCAGCACGGCGTACTGCCCGGTGACATCGACAATCGCGCAGCGCTTGTCGGCCGGAATCAGGCGCTCGATATAGTTGAAGTCGCGCGTGGTCTGCGCCGAGCCGGTCACCAGCAGGTACTGGTCGTGCGCCAGCCGCGTCACGGTCAGGTCGGATTCATAGGTGCCGCGATCGTTGAGCATGGCGGTGTACACGGTCTGCCCCGGCGGCACGGCCACGTCGTTGCTCATCACGTATTGCAGCACGGCCTCGGCATCGGCACCCTTGACGATGTACTTGGAGAACGAACTCATGTCGAACAGCGCCACCGCCTCGCGGCAGGCGCGGTGTTCCGCGCCGCTCCACGGCAGCCAGTTCTGTTGCCCGAACGAGTAGCGGATCTCGGGCGATTGTCCGGCAGGCGCGAAGAAGTTTGGCCGCTCCCAGCCCATCTTGCTGCCGAAATTGGCGCCGGCAGCGTGCAGGTGGGCATAGAGCGGCGAGCGCCGGAACGGCCGCGCCGTATCCAGTTCCCGGTTGGGCCAGGGCATCGCGTAGTGCAGGCCCAGCGTTTCCCTGACGCGGTCGTGCAGCCAGCTTTGGTTGCCGTTGAAGCCGGCAAAGCGGCGGATATCGACCGGCCACAGGTCCATGGTCGGCTCGCCCGCGACGATCCATTCCGACAGTGCCATGCCGGCGCCGCCGGCAGACGCGATCCCCATTGAGTTGAAGCCCGCGCCCACGTAGAAATTGCGCAGCTCGGGCGCTTCGCCGAGGATGAAGTTGTTGTCCGGCGTGA
Source organism: Cupriavidus sp. FW305-3-2-15-C-LB2 (assembly GCF_058787575.1). Lineage (NCBI taxonomy): Bacteria > Pseudomonadati > Pseudomonadota > Betaproteobacteria > Burkholderiales > Burkholderiaceae > Cupriavidus > Cupriavidus sp. FW305-3-2-15-C-LB2. Next base: position 14,782 of record NZ_JBYSZW010000084.1, on the reverse strand, counting down.
AGGACTCGGGCCCATTGTAGAACTGCTTGACCTGCGCCGACTCCAGTGCCGGAACGCGGATCAGCGCGTTCTCCATCAGGATCTCGAACTGATCCCAGTCATCAGGCAGCAACTGGAACTCGAACGGCTCAGGAATGCCCTGCATGCCCCACGGCTTGGCATTGGGCTCGAAGCCGCCCATCACCAGCCCGCCCACTTCTTCCTTGAAGTAGATGAAGCCGTCCGGGTCGCGCATCACCGGCAGGTCAGGATGCACGCCGGCAATGCGCTCGGTGACGATGTAATAGTGCTCGGCCGAGTGCAGCGGCACGGTCACGCCGCACATCTGCCCGACCTGGCGCGCCCACTGGCCGGCGCAGTTGACGACGATCTCCGCCTCGATGCGGCCTTCGTCGCCGGCCTTGTTGCGCCAGCTCACGCCGGTGGCGCGGCCATCGCGGGTATGGATCGCGGTGATCTTCGTATCCTGCGCGATGACCGCACCGCGGCTGCGCGCGCCGCGCGCCAGCGCCTGGGTCAGGTCAGTCGGGTTGGCCTTGCCGTCGCCCGGCAGCCAGACCGCCCCAAGCAGGTCGTCAGTGCGCATCACCGGCCATAGTTCGCCGGCCTGGGCGGGCGAGATCACCTCGCAATCCACGCCATAGGCCCGCGCCACCGCCGCGGTGCGGCGCAGTTGCGTCATGCGTTCCGCGGTGCGCGCGACCGACAGCGAGCCGCATTGCTTCCAGCCGGTGCCGAGGCCCGTTTCCGCTTCCAGTTCGCTGTACAGCTGGGTGGAGTAGCGGATCAGTTTCGTCATGCTTTCCTGCGAGCGCAGTTGCCCGACCAGCCCGGCCGCGTGCCAGGTGGTGCCGCAGGACAGTTGTCCCTGTTCCAGCAGGACCACATCCTTCCAGCCGAGCTTGGTCAGGTGATAGGCGACGCTGCAACCGATGATGCCGCCGCCGATGATGACGACGCAGGAGTGGGATGGGATGACAGGGGACATGGCGGGAAAACCTCGGCAGGAAAGGGTTTGGCGTTGCCTGCCATGTTATGCAAAAAAATGCCAACAAACAACACAAAATGCAACATGCGTCGACGGATCAGCGCGCCAGTTGCAGTGTCAGGATCCCCGCCAGGACCAGCGCGGTCGCAATCAGCCGCCGCCGGTCGAAGGGCTCGCGCAGCAGGAAGTGGCCCAGCAGCGCGGCAAAGATCACGCTCGATTCACGCAGCGCCGCCAGCTTGGTCACGGGCGCCATGGTCATCGCCCACAGCATCAGCGCATACGAGCCCACCCGGTTGATGCCGCCGATCCACGCGCGCTTCCATTCCGTGCGCATCAGCGTGACCAGCGCGTTGCCGCGCCGGCTGAAGGCGTAGGTCGGCATGAAGATGTGCGACATCGCGTGCAGCCAGACGATGTAGGTGAAGACCTCGCCGTAGCGCTTGACCGCGGTGCCGTCGATCACGGTGCCGGCCGCCAGGCAGGCCCCGGCCAGCAGCGCAAAGCCGAGCAGGTCGGGCGATTGCCGGCGCCAGCGCACCAGGCTGACCAGCCCGCAGCAGATCAGCGCGATGCCGGCATAGCCGCCTGGCCCCAGCCGTTCGCTGCCGGCCAGCAGCAGCAGGATCGCCACCATCATCGGCGCCGAGCCGCGCATCAGCGGATAGGCCTGGCTGAAGTCACCACGGTTGTAGGCAGCCACCAGCGACAGCTTGTAGCCGACTTCCAGCGCCACTGTGGCCAGCAGGAAGGGCCACACCTGCGGCGCGGGCAGGGGCACCAGGAACAGGAAGGGCAAGGCCACCAGCAGGCAGAAGGTGTCGATCAGAGCCATCGACGACAAGCGGTCGCCGCCGATCTTGACGATGGCGTTCCACGACGCGTGCATCAGCGCGGACAGCATCACGGCGGCAAAGGCGAGGCCGTGAAAGTCTGGGGGGAGGGGCATGAAGGGTTGAGTTTGCGAACCGATGGTTTGCTCCCCTCTCCCGCTCGCGGGAGAGGGGAGCCTGCTGCTAGGCGAGTGAGGTGAAGATGCTCAAGGGGTCAAGCCGCTTCTGCCAGCGGCGCCTGCATCTTGATCCCCATCTCGCGCAGCACCTCGCCAATCGCCGTCACCACATTGCGCATCTCGTTGTCGTCGATCGCACCAATGCACCCGACGCGGAAGGTCTCCATCTGCGTCAGCTTGCCCGGATACAGGATGTAGCCGCGCTCGCGCACCCTGGCGTAGAAGGTCTTGAAGTCATAGCGCGCGTCGGCCGGCGCATGGAAGGTGACGATGATCGGCGCCTGCACCGCCGCCGGCAGGAAGGCGCGGAAGCCGAGTGCGGCCATGCCCTGCACCAGCGTGTCGCAGTTCCTGCGGTAGCGCGCGCCGCGCACCGGCTGGCCGCCTTCTTCCAGGAACTGGTCGAGCGCGGTGCGGAACGCCGCCACCACGTGCGTGGGCGGCGTGAAGCGCCACTGCGTGGTCTTCTGCATGTAGACGTACTGGTCGTACAGGTCCAGCGCCAGCGAGTGGCTGTTGCCCTGGCTGGCTTCCAGCACGTCTTTCTTCACCAGCACGAAGCCCATGCCCGGCACGCCCTCGATGCACTTGCCGGTGGCGGCCACCAGCGCGTCGAACGGCATGGTGCGGGCGTCGATCTCGATCGCGCCGAACGAGCTCATCGCGTCGACGATCAGCCCCTTGCCCAGCCGCTGGCACAGCGCGGCGATTTCCTGCAGCGGGTTGAGCACGCCGGCGCCGGTCTCGCAGTGCACCTGCGCCACGTGCGTGATCGACGGGTCGCGCCGGATGGCCTCTTCTATCAGCGCGGCGGTGGCGGGCTGGTCTTCGGGGATCGGCAGTTCCACGCTGGCGCGGCCAAGCACCTTGCAGATCTTGAGGATGCGCTGGCAATAGGCGCCGTTCTGCGGCACCAGCACCTTGCCGTCGCGCGGCACCACGTTGGCGATGGCGGCCTCCACCGAGAACGTGCCGCTGCCCTGCATCGGCACGCACACATGGGTGCCTTCGCCGTGGACGATGCGCACCAGGTCGTCGCACAGGCTGCGCGTGATGGCGTTGAAGGCGGCGTCCCACGAGCCCCAGTCGCGCAGCATGGCCTGCTTGGTGGCGAGCGAGGTGGTCAGGGGACCGGGGGTCAGAAGGATCGGGTCGTTGCCGCGAATCATGATGAGCTCCTGATTGGGAAGGAGTGGAAACAGGGGAAAGGTCAGTCGTTGCCCTGGCGCCAGGCCTGGGTCTTGCAATCGAGCACGCGTTGCAGCAGGTAATAGAGCAGGCAGGCGAAGGCCGAGGTCAGCACCACCAGCGTCGCCATTGCCGCCGCGGGGCCGATGTCGCCGGATTCATCCAGGTTGACGATCTCGACCGAGGCCAGCTTGGTGTCGGCGCCGTACAGGAACACCACTGCGGAGACCGTAGTCATCGCATTGATGAACAGGTAGCGCGAGATCTCCAGGATGGCCGGCAGGCAGGCCGGCACCGTGACCTTGAAGAAGGTCTTGTAGAACGGCACCTTGAGCGAGGCGGACACGGCCTCGAACTCGCTGTCGAGCTGCTTGAGCGCGGTGACCGCCGTCAGGTGGCAGGACGCGTAATAGTGGACGATGGTCACCAGCACCAGGATCCCCAGCGTCTGGTACAGCCCGTGCATCGGGTTGGCCTGCGGCACGAAGAAGAAGATGTAGCCCAGGCCCAGCACCAGCCCGGGCACGCCCATCGGCAGCACCGCCATCAGCCGCACGAAGCTGCGCAGCCAGTCCATGCCGCGGGTCTTCTCCAGCAGGTAGGCGGTGGCGAAGATGAACACCGGCCCGATCACCGCGGCCAGTCCCGCCATGCGCAGGCTGTTCAGGTAGGAATCGACCACGCCGCCCTCGACCAGCCCCACCCGGTAGTGGTTCAGCGACAGCGAGAAGTTGTACGGCCACAGCTTGACGAAGGACGCGTAGATCGCCATGCCCATCACCGCCAGCATCAACGCCGCCATCAGCCAGCAGAGCATCGCCATGGCCAGGTCGAAGCGGCGGCTGCGGCGCGGCACGTAGGGCACCGAGCGTGCCGACATCAGCGCCATCTGGCGGCGCTGCACGCGCGCATCGACACAGTAGGTGACGGCCACCGGCACCAGCAGCATCAGCGACACCACCGCGCCCTGCGAGAAGTCCTGCATGCCGATCACCAGCTTGTAGATGTCGGTGGCCAGCATATGGAAATTGCCGCCGATCACCTTGGGGATGCCGAAGTCCGAGATCGCATAGGTGAACACCACCATGGCCGCGCTGACCAGGCCGTAGCGCGCGCCCGGCACGGTGATGGTGAAGAACTTGCGCACGGTCGAGGTGCCCAGCGCATCGGCCGCCTCGTACAGCCGCGCGTCGGTCAGCGACAGCGCGGTGATCAGGATCATCAGCGCATGCGGGAAGGTGGCGAACACCAGCGAGGCCACGATGCCCAGCGGCCCGTAGATCTGGGTGCTGCCCATCCACGGCTTGAACAGCCCCTGGTTGCCGAACCAGAAGATGAAGGAGATCGCCGCCAGCAGCGATGGCGCCAGCAGCGGGATCAGCGCCAGGTTGCGCAGCAGGCCCTTGCAGGCGATGCGGCTGCGCGTCAGCGCATAGGCAAAGCTGAATGCCAGCGGCAGGGTGATGCAGGTGGCCAGGGCAGAGACCCACAGGCTGTTCCACACCGAGCGCAGCAGCGCGGGCGACTCGAAATACGCGCGGAAGTGCGCGATGCCGGCCAGGCTGCCGTCGCGGTTCTGCACGCTCTTGGCCAGGATCATCACGATCGGCGCCAGCACGAAGCAGGCGAGCGCCAGCGCGGCCAGCGCCAGCAGCACGTGGGCGAGGCGGTCGGTCCAGTGCGCGCGCACGGCGGTTGCGACCACGGCCGGCGGGGCGGGTTGCGCGCCAGGGTTGGCAGGCCCGGCCGGCCCGCTGGTGGCGGGAGCGGGGATGGTATCGGTGGCCGGCATGGTGGCAGACGTATTGGCCGGCGCCGCAGTGAGGCTCATGCGCATGCGTGGCGGAAAATGCGGATACGGTCAGCGGGAATGGCCAGGCGCAGCAGGTCGCCGGTGTTCGGGCGCAGCTCGTGCAGGTCATTGAGGGAGAGGTCCGCGTACAGGGCGCCGGACGCTGCGTCAGGCAGGCGCAGCGTCAGCCGCGAGAACGCGCCGAGGAACTCGATCTTGTCCACGGTGGCCTCCAGCACGTTGGGGCCATGCTGTTCGATTCCGCGCACGCATACGTCTTCGGGGCGGAAGAACACCTGCACGTCCTCGTCGGCGCAACAGCCCGGGGGCGCGGCGCAGCGCATGCGCACGCCGCCCAGGTGCAGCTCGCCGTCGCCGCAGACGCGCGCGCCCAGCATATTGGTCTTGCCGACGAAGTCCGCGGCGAACGGCGTGGCCGGGCGCTGGTAGATCTGCGCCGGCGTGCCCACCTGCTCGATCGCGCCCTGGTTCATCACCACGATGCGGTCGGCCATCGACAATGCCTCTTCCTGGTCGTGCGTGACCAGGATGGTGGTGATGTTCAGCCGTTGCTGCAGCGCGCGGATCTCGCTGCGCAGCCGCACCCGCACACGGGCATCGAGCGCGGACAGCGGCTCATCCAGCAACAGCAGGCCGGGCGAGGTGGCCAGCGCGCGCGCAATCGCCACGCGCTGCTGCTGTCCGCCGGACAGCTGCGCCGGGTACTGGTTGCCGCGCTCGGGCAGCCCCACCAGCGTCAGCAGCTCATCCACGCGGGCGCGGCGCTGGTCACGCGGCATGCGGCGGTTGACCAGGCCGTAGGCCACGTTGTCCGCCACCGTCAGGTTGGGGAACAGCGCGTAGGACTGGAACACGATGCCGTAGTCGCGCTCCATCGGCGGCAGCGTGGAGATGTCGCGCCCGCCCTGGCGGATGGTGCCGGCGCTCTGCGATTCCAGTCCGGCGATGATGCGCAGCAGCGTGGTCTTGCCGCAGCCCGACGGGCCCAGGAAGCACAGCAGCTCGCCCTGGCGCACGTCCAGGTCGATATTGTGGAGTGCGACGAAGGCGCCGCTGCTGCCGCCGAAGCGCTTGTGGATGCCTTTCAGGCTGAGGTAGGTCTCGGCCGTGGATGGGGAGGTCTGCATGGCGTGGGGCCCGGTGGGTTCTGTTGGGGGACCCGGCGTCCTCTGCCCCAGGGGGCGAGGGCGCCGGTACAGGACGGCGCTCAGGCGCTCAGGGCTGCTTCTCCGACTTGCTGGCATAGCGCTTCTGCCACTCGGCCAGCACGCGCTCACGGTTCTTGGCGATATGGCTGAAATCGTTCTTGACCAGCATCTGCTCGTAGTTGGCCGGGATGGTCTCGATCTTCCTCGCCACGCCCGGATAGGCGACGATGGCCCAGTCCTTGGCAAACAGCTGGTTGGCCTCCTTGCTGGCCAGCCAGTCCATGTAGCGCTGCGCGGCCTCCATTTTCTTGGTGCCCTTGACGATGCCGGCAGCCTCGATGTCGTAGCCCAGGCCTTCCTTGGGGAAGATCATCTCGATCGGCGCGCCCGAGGCCAGCGTCTTGTGCGCGCGCAGCTCGAACGAGATGCCGATCGGGAACTCACCAGAGCCGGCCTGCTTGCATGGCTTGGAGCCCGAATGGGTGTACTGGGCGATGTTCTCGTGCAGTGCATCCATGTACTTCCAGCCATCCTGTTCGCCATAGAGCTGCAGCCAGGCGGTCACGTCCAGGAAGCCGGTGCCGGAAGAGGCCGGGTTGGGCATCACGATGGTGCCCTTGTAGACGGGCTTGGCCAGGTCCTTCCAGGTCTCGGGGCGCGGCAGGTTGCGCTTCTTGGCTTCGATGGTGTTGAAGCAGATGGTGGCGCCCCAGACGTCCAGCCCCACCCAGGACGGCGGCGTGGCCTTGTCGCTGTAGTCGCGCGTCAGTTTCTCGAAGCCCTTGGGCGAGTAGGGCGCCAGCATCCCTTCCTGCTTGAGCAGTTCCAGGCTCGACGCAGCCAGCCCGGCGATCACGTCGGCCTGCGGGTTGCCTTTTTCGGCGAGCGCCTTGGCGGTGATGACGCCGGTGGAGTCGCGCACGTACTTCAGTTCGATATCGGGCGCCACCTTGGCAAAGCCCTCGGCGTACGGCTTGAGGGTCTCGATCTCCCACGCCGTGTAGACGGTGAGGGTGGTCTTCTGGGCCAGCGCCGTGCCGGAGGCGGCTAGCGCAAGCAGGGCGGCGGCGGTGCGCAGGGTGGAAGTGAAGGACGGTTGCATGGGACTCCTTCTGGCATTGTAGGTGGAGATATGTGTCAATTTGGTGAATATGTTGCATTGCCATAGGGCGTGCTGCACAACATTGAATCACCGTGAAACCCTTGTGCTACAACACTTGCAAGACATATGCCTGGGTTTTCGCGCTCCGTGCGTCACCATCCGCGCCACATCGATGTCTTGATTGTTGACAATATACAAACCGCTTGCTTTAATGGCAATAAGGATTTTCGATATTGCGCAATCCCTCACAAACGGGAGTTTTCATGTCACGCCAAGCACCGCTGGCGAGCGAAATCACCATCCTGCAGAGCCAGTCCCTGGCCACCCTGGTGCAGCGCGAACTGGAACTGCGGATCATGTCGGGCGACCTGCCCCCCGGCGCCAAGCTCAATGAGATCGAGGTGGCAGGGCAGCTCAATGTGTCGCGCGGACCGGTGCGGGAAGCCTTCCGGGCGCTGGAGCAGGCCGGCCTGCTGCGCACCGAGAAGAACCGCGGCGTGTTCGTGCGCGCCATCTCGGTGGAAGAAGCCGATGAGATCTATGAGCTGCGCGCCGTGCTGGATGAGTTCATCGGCCGCCAGCTGGCCGCCCGCATCACGCCCGAGGGCCTGCGCGAACTGCGCGCGCTGGTGGAATCGCTGGGCGTCGCCAGCCAGGCGCGCGATGTCGATGAATACACGCGGCTGAACCTGGAGTTCCACGACCGCATGGTCGAACTGGCCGGCAACCGCAAGCTGCTGGATACCTACCGGCGCCTGGTCAAGGAACTGACGCTGTTCCGGCGCGAAGCGCTGTCCGGCAGCCACGCCGCCATGCCCGACTCCACCCGCGAGCACCGCGCCATCGTCTCGGCGATTGCCGCGCGCGACGGCGAACTGGCCGCGCGCCTGATGCGCGAGCACGTGGAGCGTGGCCGCGCCCGCATGCATGCCGCGGTGGACCCGGCCAGCGCCGACAAGGGCGCCGCTGCCTGAATCCGACCGTATCCATGGAAAGTACCGACCCCGATCGCGCCCAAGCACAGGAACCCCAACATGCCTGACACCAATGCCCGCACCATTACCGTCAACCAGCGCACCTACCGCTGGATGCAGCAGCCCGTCGTGGTGGTCTGCGTCGACGGCTGCGAGTTCGACTACCTGGAAGCCGCCGCCGCCAGCGGCCGCGCGCCCTACCTGAAGCGACTGCTGGAAGCCGGCTCCGCCTTCCGCGGCGCCTGCGTGGTGCCCACCTTCACCAACCCCAACAACCTGTCCATCGTCTGCGGCGCGCCGCCGGCGGTGCACGGCATCTGCGGCAACTACTTCTTTGACCGCAGCGCCAACGGCGGGCGCGGCGAGGAAGTGATGATGAACGACCCCAAGTACCTGCGCGCCGGCACCATCCTGGCCGCGTTTGCCGATGCCGGGGCCAGCGTCGCCGTGGTGACCGCCAAGGACAAGCTGCGCCGCCTGCTGGGCCACGGCATGCAGGGCATCTGCTTCTCGTCGGAGAAGGCCGACCAGGCCACGGTGGAAGAGAACGGCATCGACGGCGTGGTCGAACTGGTCGGCATGCCGGTTCCAGACGTGTACAGCGCGGAGTTGTCGGAGTTCGTCTTCGCCGCCGGCGTGCGCCTGATGGAAACGCGCCGCCCGGACCTGATGTACCTGTCCACCACCGACTATATCCAGCACAAGTTCGCACCCGGCTCGGACGGCGCCAACGCTTTTTACGCCATGATGGACAAGTACCTGGCGCGGCTGGACGAACTGGGCTGCGTGGTCGCGCTGACCGCCGACCACGGCATGAACGCCAAGCACGACGACGCCACCAAGGCGCCCAATGTGATCTACCTGCAGGACCATCTGGACGCATGGCTGGGCCGCGGCGTGGAAGACGGCGGCGCGCGCGTGATCCTGCCGATCACCGATCCCTACGTGGTCCACCACGGTGCGCTCGGGTCCTACGCCACCATCTATCTGCCCGACGATGCGGACCCGGCCGCGATCAAGGCCCGGCTGTCCGACCTGCAGGGCGTGGAAAGCGTGCTGACCAACGCCGAGGCCTGCGCGCGCTTCGAACTGCCGCCCGACCGCGTCGGCGACCTGGTGGTGACCAGCGACAAGCATGTGGTGCTTGGCACCAGCCACAGCTGCCACGACCTGTCCGGGCTGGACGCGCCGCTGCGCTCGCACGGCGGCGTGTCGGAGCAGACCGTGCCGCTGGTATTCAACCGTGCCACGGCCGGCATCCCCGGCAAGGCCCTGCTGCGCAACTTCGACATCTTCGATGTCGCGCTGAACCATCTGCACTGAGTGCACTGAGCCGTACCGAACTGTATTGACCGGAGGAGACTTTTGACATCCTCCCCTCCCTAAAGGGAGGAGATTCCCTCTGCAGGCGATCGATGTCCCGATCGGGCAAGGATATTTAGCGCAGCGTTCACATCGCGATCATGTACAGCACCGCACTCACTGCATACCCACTGCCTTATTCCGAGGTCTGCGATACCTTTCGGCCTCTCCGGCGGCATCGCGTCGCACGAAGAGCAGACCTGGGTGGTGAAACGTTCGTCGACTTCCTCGTACCACGCGCCATGCGCAATCGCCTTGTACGTGAGCATTGTGCGGAAGGACGACCAGCCCGCATCGAGGACGGACTTCGCCATGCTGGTTCTGGCGAGCCCGGCGGCATTCACATTACCCACCGCGATGTAGTCGAAGTCCCGCACGATGCGATGCGAGAGCTTGTGCAGAAAGTCACGCCGCGCATTTTTGATGCGGGCGTGAAGGTTCGTTGCCTGTCGCCGCTTGCGCGCTCGCTGCGCTTTGGCCAGCGCTTGCTCGAGTCGGCCAAGGTGGCGCGGATTCTCGACCTTCTCGCCGGTGGACAGCGTGGCAATGTCCTTCAAGCCCAGATCGATGCCGACGCCGCGCTCCGGGCAGCGGGCCGGGGTGTCGGCAACTTCAATCACGATGTTCAGGAACCAGTTGCCTCGCGCATCGCGGGAGAAATTGGTGCCGTCCTTGATCTTGCCTTCGGGAAGAGACCTGCAGTTGAACACGCGAAACGTGTTGCCGGCAAAGCGGAATGCGTCGCCCGAGCGCTTGAGATCCCGGCCTTTGAGCGGCACCCAGCCGAGGGACCTGCGGCCGCGATAGCGCAGGTACGGCCGGCGGTGCTGGCTACGCGACTTGGCGTACTGCTCGCAAACCGCGTTGACGGTGCCGGAATGGATACGGAGTTCCTTGCTGCTGCCGGTGGTCAGCACGTTCAGATCAAAACCCGTGGGCCATTTCTTGCCCCATTTCAACGCGTGCTTCTGCGTGTCATTGCAGAAGTTCCAGACGTAGTTCACCGCGCGGCTCTGCTGATTGAGCAGGCCGTTCAGCGACTTCACCCGGTAGCGATAGACGAGAAGCATGCCGGTCATTCTAATTTGGGATTGCTTGCTGCCGGCAGCACTCCTTTCACTCCCCGTCCTGAAGGGCGGGGTTTCTCGGAGCAAGTCTGATGAACGCCCCCCAATTCCCCGCTGGTGCCGTCAACCCCCATTTCCGCGCCGAGGCCCTGCGCATCGACGGCCAGAAGATCGTGCGCGAGCGCATGATCGAAGTGCGCAACCCGTATGACGGCACTCTGGTCGGCACCGTGCCCAAGGCCACGCTTGACGATGTGCGCCGTGCCTTCGAAGTGGGCCAGGCCTACCGCTCCACGCTGACGCGCTATGAGCGCGCCGCCATCCTGAACCGCGCCGCCGCGCTGCTGCGCGAGCGCACTGAAGAAGCGTCGGACCTGATCACGCTGGAATCCGGCCTGTCCAAGAAGGATTCGCTGTATGAGATCGGCCGCGTCGCCGACGTGCTTGGCTTTGCCGCCACCGAGGCGCTGCGCGACGATGGCCAGCTGTTCTCGTGCGACCTGACCCCGCACGGCAAGAAGCGCCGCGTGATGACCCAGCGCGAGCCGCTGCTGGGCGTGATCTGCGCCATCACGCCGTTCAACCACCCGATGAACCAGGTGGCGCACAAGGTGGCGCCGTCGATCGCCACCAACAACCGCATGGTGCTCAAGCCGTCCGAGAAGGTGCCGTTGTCGGCGTTCTACCTGGCCGACCTGCTGTATGAAGCCGGCCTGCCGCCGCAGATGCTGCAGGTGATCACCGGCGACCCGCGCGAGATCGCCGACGAGCTGATCACGCACCCCGCCGTGGACCTGGTGACCTTTACCGGCGGCGTGGCGATCGGCAAGTACATTGCCAGCAAGGCCGGCTACAAGCGCGTGGTGCTGGAACTGGGCGGCAACGACCCGCTGATCGTGCTGGACGATGCCGACCTGGACCGTGCTTCGGACCTGGCGGTGCAGGGCTCCTACAAGAACTCGGGCCAGCGCTGCACCGCGGTCAAGCGCATGCTGGTGCATGAGGCCGTCGCCGCGCGCTTTACCGAACTGGTGGTCGAGAAGACGCGCGCTTGGAAATACGGCGACCCGATGGATCGCGGCGTGGACATGGGCACGGTGATCGACGAGCAGGCCGCGATGCTGTTCGAGGCGCGCGTCAATGAAGCGGTAGCGCACGGCGCGCGCTTGCTGGTGGGCAACCACCGCAACGGCGCCAGCTATTCGCCGACCGTGATCGACCGCGTGGACCCGTCGATGACGGTGGTGCGCGAGGAGACGTTCGGGCCGGTGTCGCCGATCATTACCTTCCGCGATGTCGATGACGCCATCCGGATTTCCAACGGGACCGCGTTCGGGCTGTCTTCCGGCGTGTGCACCAACAATATCGAGGCCTTCACCAAAATCGCCAACTCGCTGCATGTGGGCACGGTCAATCTTTGGGAAGTGCCGGGCTACCGCATCGAACTGACGCCGTTTGGGGGCATCAAGGATTCGGGGCTGGGCTATAAGGAAGGCGTGCAGGAGGCGGCCAAGAGCTTTACCAACCTGAAGACGGTGACGTTGCCGTGGGCGTGAAGCACCGGGGGAAATGAATCTGTCGCTGGTTTGTCCCCTCTCCCGCAAGCGGGAGAGGGGCATGGTCCTTGGCACACCGCAGCACCCGCTGCGCTAGAATCAGCCCCCAGTCCCTGACGCTTCCGGAGTCACCGTGCTCGCCGAACAACGGCAGAAATACATCCTCGACCAGCTCTCCGCCACCGGCGCGCTGGCTATCAGCGAACTGGTGACCGAGCTCGACGTCTCGCGCGAGACCGTCCGGCGCGACCTCAACGCGCTGGCCGCCCGTGGCCTGCTGGTGCTGACCCACGGCGGCGCGCTGGCTTCTGACCGCACCGAGCCCGATACCCAGACCCGCGCCGCGGTCAATGCCGAAGGCAAGCGCGCGATCGGCGTGCGCGCCGCCGAGCTGGTGCGCGACGGCGCCTCGCTGATCCTGGACTACGGCACCACCACCCACGCGGTGGCGCAGGCGCTGCATGGCCACCACAACCTGCTGGTCTACACCAACGACCTTGCCATCGCCCAGCTGCTGGGCCGGCGCAACGGCAACCGGGTGATCGTGCTGGGCGGGGAGCTGCAGGACAACGAAGACGCCACGCACGGCTGGGACACCATCGAACAGCTGTCGCGCTACCACACCGACTTTGCCTTTGTCGGCATCGGCGGCGTCACGCCGCGCGGCGAGATCTGCGACTTCTCCCGCGCCGCGGCGGAACTGCGCAGCCGCATGCTGCTGGCCGCCGACGTGGCCTGCGTGGTGGCTGACCATACCAAGTTCGGCCGCAATACCGGCGTGACCATCAAGCATTTCGACCTGGCTGCCTGGCTGATTACGGACATGGCGCCGGAGCCGGAACTGGCCGCGGCGCTCAAGGAGCGGGGCGCCAAGCTGCTCATCGCCTGAAGGCCCAGAGCGTCCGCCCCAGTCGGATTCCCAAAGGCGGCGCTGTCCGCTGATCGCACGGAAATCCCCGCCTGATGCACTAAAATGCGGCTTTCACGCCGCTGTCACAGGTGTTTTGACTGTCGTGTGCCCCACGCTGGTGCTAAAGTGCTGCATTGTCCGACAGGCACGGCCCCGCCGTGAATGTGCGGACAACCGGAGGCCACCCACCTTCCATCGGCGCAACGCCAGACGGCACCACAGACCGGCACCAAGCCGGCAAGGCTGCCGGATCCAGCCACTCCAGCACAGCAAGAGACATCCGTGAATTCTCCCTCCCTTGACGCATTCCTGGCGGGGGTTGCCCGCCGCGACCCCAATCAACCTGAATTCCTCCAGGCCGTGAAGGAAGTGATGATGACGCTCTGGCCCTTTGTCGAGCGCAATCCGCGCTACGCCGACCAGGCCCTGCTCGAGCGGCTGGTGGAGCCCGAGCGCGTGATCCAGTTCCGCGTGGCCTGGACCGACGACCAGAACCGGGTGCAGGTCAACCGCGCCTTCCGCGTGCAGCACAGCTCGGCCATCGGCCCGTTCAAGGGCGGCATGCGCTTCCACCCGACTGTGAACCTGTCGGTGCTGAAGTTCCTGGGCTTCGAGCAGACCTTCAAGAACGCGCTGACCACGCTGCCCATGGGCGGCGGCAAGGGCGGCTCGGACTTTGATCCCAAGGGCAAGTCCGATGGCGAAGTGATGCGTTTCTGCCAGGCGCTGGTGACCGAGCTGTTCCGCCACCTGGGCCCGGATACCGACATCCCGGCCGGCGACATCGGCGTGGGCGCACGTGAAGTCGGCTTTATGGCCGGCATGATGAAGAAGCTTTCCAACCAGTCCGCCTGCGTCTTCACCGGCAAGGGCCTGGCCTACGGCGGCAGCCTGATGCGCCCGGAAGCGACCGGCTACGGCACGGTCTACTTTGCGCAGGAGATGCTGCACCGGCGCGGGCGCGCTTTCGACGGCCTGCGCGTGCTGATCTCGGGCTCGGGCAACGTGGCCCAGTACGCGGCCGAGAAGGCGATCGAGCTGGGCGCCACGGTGCTGACGCTGTCCGATTCAGGCGGCGTGCTGCACTACCCGCAGGGCATGACTACCGAGCAGCTGGCCGAAGTGATGGCCTTCAAGAATGAAGAGCGCGGCCGCCTGTCTGACTTTGCCGCCCGCCACGGCATGGCGTTCGAAGCCGGCCGCACCCCGTGGCACGTGCCCGCCGACGTGGCGCTGCCGTGCGCCACCCAGAACGAGCTGGACGGCAACGACGCCGAGACCCTGCTCGGCAATGGCGTGATCTGCGTGGCCGAAGGCGCCAACATGCCGTCGACGCTGGAAGCCGTGGACCGCTTTGTCGATGCGAAGATCCTCTACGCCCCGGGCAAGGCCAGCAATGCCGGCGGCGTTGCCACTTCCGGCCTGGAAATGTCGCAGAACGCCATGCGCCTGTCCTGGCACCATGCCGAGGTCGACGAGAAGCTGCACGCGATCATGAAGGACATCCACCAGAACTGCATCCACCACGGGCAGAAGGCGGATGGCTATATCAACTACGTGGAAGGCGCGAACATCGCCGGCTTCGTCAAGGTGGCCGACGCCATGCTGGCGCAAGGCGTGATCTGACCTGAAGTTCCGGCCGGCGCAATGCCGGCCGTTTCC
>NZ_JBYSZW010000083.1:0-21849 GCF_058787575.1 Cupriavidus sp. FW305-3-2-15-C-LB2 | reverse complement strand
GCCGTGCGCCACCCGTTCTGGCGCGGGCTGGGCCGCGCGCTGGTGCGGCTGGCGCTGGTGCTGGCCGCGCTGGCGCTGGTGGCGGGCCTGCTGATCCGCTTCGTGCTGTGGCCACAGGCGTCCACTGCGCGCCAGTGGCTGGAAGAACGCGGCTCGGTGGCGCTCTCGGCCAAGGTCAGCATCGGCGCGCTCGATACCTACTGGGACGGCTGGCACCCGGCCTTCCGCGCCCGCGGCCTGCGCGCCGTGGACTCCGGACAGCGCGTGCTGCTTGCGGCCGCCACGCTCGACGGCAAGCTGGCGTGGCGCTCGCTGTTCAGCATGAACCTGCAGTTCGTCAGCCTGGGCGCGACCGGCACCGACATCCTGGTGCGGCGCACGCCCGAGGGCCGGCTGCTGGTCGGCGGCATGCTGGTGGACGCGACCGGCGGCCAGCAGGACGACGATCGCTTCCTGGGCTGGCTGATGTCGCAGGGGCGCGTGGCGCTGTCCGACGGCAAGCTGCGCTGGCTGGACGAGAAGGCACGCCTGCCCCAGCTCGATATCGGCGAGATCCGCCTCGACACCCGCCGCGACGGCGCGCGCCACACGGTGACGCTGGAAGCGCGCTCGCCGGCGCTGGGCCCGAGCCCGCTGGTGGTGCAGTCCTCCTTCAGCAACGACTACCTGCACAGCGCCGGCAACTGGCGCTACTGGACCGGGCAGGCCAGCTGGGACCTTGGCCAGCTGCAGCTGCCGGTGCTGCAGCGCTACCTGGCGATGTTCGAGCGCGTCGCCAGCGGCACCTTCAGCACCGACGGCAGCATTGAATTCCGCCAGGGCCGCATCGTGCGCAGCCAGACGCGGCTGCGCGCCAGCGGCGTCGACCTGCAGCTGGCCGGCGCCTCCGCCCCGCTGCGCCTGGCCAATGCGCAGGCCTTCCTGCTACACCGGACCGAGCGCGACGGCAGCAACCTGCTGACCGTCGACACCCTGCTCTGGCAACCCCAGCCCGCCAGCGACGACGAGGGCACCCCCGCCGACAGCACCTGGCGCGAAGGCATGCGCAAGGTCACCCTCGGCTGGGCCTCCGGCAAGGACGGCACCCTGCGCAAGTTCTCGCTCAAGGCGCCCACGCTGGACCTGAACACGCTGCGCGCGGTGTCCAGCTCGATGCCGCTGGACACCGCGGTGCTGCGCCGGCTGCGCGCGCTGCAGCCAGCTGGCCACATCGACAACCTCAACGTGAGCTGGAGCCGCGAGCGCGCCGGCATGCTCGAGCGCGGCGACGGCAAGCTGCGCTACAGCGTGCAGGGCACGCTGCGCGACGTCTCGGTCAACGGCCAGCCGGCCGTGCCCGCGGTGGACGCCAGCGGCCACCCCCGGCTGGGCACGCCTGGCTTTTCGCACCTGTCCGGCACCTTCTCCTTCGATGACCAGCAGGGCAATGCCCGCTTCGAAGGCAACGGCGCGGCACTGGTGCTGCCTGGCCTGTTCGAGGAGCCGCGGCTGCCGTTCGACCAGATCGGCGGCGAAGTGCGCTGGACCCATGCCGGAGGCAAGCTCGCGGTTACGCTGGACGGCGTGCGCTTTGCCAATGCCGATGCGGCCGGCTCGGTGCGCGGCACCTGGCGCGCAGGCGGCGACGGTGTATCCGGCATCGCCGACCTGAGCGGTGAAATGACCCGCGCCCAGGTGGCGCGCGTGCCGCGCTACCTGCCGCTGAGCATTCCGGCCGGCACCCGGCACTACCTGGCCGGTGCGCTGGCGGGTGGCGAAGCTGCCGGCGTGAGCTTCGTGCTGCGCGGCGACCTGGCGCATTTCCCGTTCCATGCCCCGCACGAGAAGGCCGGCGAGTTCCATGTCGAGGTGCCGATCGAACACGTCAGCTACCAGATCGCCCCGCACGAGACCGCCAGCGGCACCACCACCGGCGCGCAGGCGTGGCCAACCTTCACCGACATTTCCGGGCGGGTCGTGTTCGACCGCGGCGGCATGACGTTCCTGGCAAGCCGGGCCACGGTCCACGACATCCCCGGCGTCACGCTGCAGGACGTCAAGGGCCGCATCGATGACCTTGGCCCGCACGGCAAGCTGGTGATCGACGGCGGCGCCAGCGGACCGGTGCAGGGCTTCCTGCGCTACATCAGTGCTTCGCCGGTGCGCGAATGGACCGGGCACGTGGCCGATGCGGCGCAGGCCCACGGCAACGGCGAGCTCAGGCTCAAGCTCGACATGCCGCTGGAACACGCCAATGCCGCCAAGGTGGACGGCCGCTTCCGCTTCCCCGGCAACGATGTCGTGCTCAGCCCGCAGCTGCCGCAACTGGGCCATGCCAACGGCACCATCACATTCAATGAACACGGTTTCGGGCTGGAGAACATGCGGGCCCGCTTCCTCGGTGGCGAGATCCGGCTCGGCGGCGGCACCCAGCCGGACGGCGCCACGCAAGTCACCGCCAGCGGCAGCGTCTCGGCCGCCGGGCTGCGCGAGGCCGCCGCGGGCTCGGCGCTGGCGCCGGTGGCCGCGCGGCTCGAAGGCAGCACCAGCTACAGCGCCGTGATCGCCACGCGCGAGCGCCAGCTGCAGGTGCAGTTGAGCTCCGAACTCAATGGCATGGCGATCGGCCTGCCCGCGCCGCTGGCCAAGGCCGCGGCGCAAGACCTGGCGCTGCGCGCGGACCTGCGCCCGGCCAGCGCCCCGGACCGCGCCGGCACCAGCGAGCTGGTGCTGCAGCTGGGCCATGCGCTGAACGCGCGCTACCTGCTGCGCCGCGACCAGGGCGGCGGCATCGACGTGCTCGCCGGCGCCATCGGCATGCAGCAGGCGCCGCCGCCGCCCGCGGCCGGCGTCAGCGCTGCGGCCACCTTCGACCAGCTCGATATCGATGCATGGCGGGCGGCCTTCGGCGGCGGTGCCGGCAGCGCGGGCCCCGCCGCGGCGCCCTCACCCTTCCTGCCTGGCCGCATTGCGCTGCGCGCGCGCACGCTGCACGCCATGGGCCGCACGCTCGACGAGGTGGTGCTCGACGCCAACCGCGAAGCCGGCGGCTGGAACGCCAGGATCGACTCGCGCCAGGTGGCCGGCGCGGTGCAGTGGCGTCCGGCCGGGCCCTCGGCCACCGGGTCGCTGCAACTGCGCCTGGCGCGCCTGAACGTGCCCGATGCCAGCGACGAGCGCAACGTGGTGGACGCGCTCGCCAGCAGCATCGACGAGCTGCCCGCGATCGACCTGGTGGTCGACCAGTTCATGCTGCGCGGGCACGACTTCGGCAAGCTTGAAGTCAAGGCCCATACCGGCACCAGCTCCGCCGATCCGGTCTGGACCCTGGAAAAGCTGCAGATCGAGCAACCCGGCGCCACCCTGACCGGCAGCGGCAGCTGGCGCGTGCCGCGCCAGCTGCGCGCCGACGCCAATGCCGAGCGCCGCACCCTGTTGTCCTTCAGCATCGACGTGCGCGATGCCGGCGCCACGCTGGAACGGTTGGGGCTGGCGCACACGCTGAGCGACGGCAAGGGCAAGCTCGAAGGCCGCGTGGCCTGGCGCGGCTCGCCGCTGTCGATCGACTACCCGACGCTGTCGGGCAAGCTGTCGCTGGACCTGGAGAATGGCCAGATCCTGAGCGTGGAGCCCGGCGCGGCGCGGCTGCTGGGCGTGCTCAGCCTGCAAGGCCTGCTGCGCTTTGCCATGCTGGACTTCCGCACCCTGTCGGGCCGCGGGCTGGTGTTCGACCGCATTGCCGGCACTGGCACGATCGAGAACGGCGTCGGCACGATCCAGGACTTCGAGCTCAGGAGCCCGCAGATCATCGCCAGCATGAGCGGCACCGCCAACCTGCTGCGCGAGACCCAGGACCTGCGCGTGGATGTGGTGCCACGCATCAACGCCACCTCCACCTCGATCGCGGCCGCCTTTATCAACCCGGTGCTGGGAATCGGCACGCTGGCCGCGCAACTGCTGTTTGCCGACGAGTTCTCCAAGGTGTTCACCCAGCACTACCGCATCACCGGCAGCTGGGCCAACCCGCAGATCGGCAAACTGGAGGACAATAAGGCGCAAGCCCCGACCTTCCAGAACCGCGCGGACCCCGCCCTCCCGCGCTGAGGAAAACAACGCCGCCTATGACTGCAACCGCCGCCTCCGCCCCGTTCCGCGTTGCCGCCGTCCAGACCGTGACCGGCACCTCGCTCGATGCCAACCTGGCGCGCGCCGACGCGCTGATCGCCGAGGCCGCAGCCGGCGGCGCGGCACTGGTGCTGCTGCCCGAATACTTCTGCATGATGGGCCGCTCCGAATCCGACAAGGTGGCCGTGCGCGAGCATGACGGCGACGGCCCGGTGCAGCAGTTCCTGGCCGATGCGGCACGCCGCCACGGCATCTGGCTGGTCGGCGGCACGCTGCCGATGTGGTGCGACGACCCGGCGCGCGTGTACAACACCTCGCTCGCCTTCAACCCGCGCGGCGAGCGCGTGGCGCGCTATGACAAGATCCACCTGTTCGGCTTCACCCGCGGCACTGAAAGCTACGACGAGTCGCGCACCATCCTGGCCGGGCGCACGCCGGTCAGCTTCGACGCGCCCTGCGGCCGGGTGGCGATGTCGGTGTGCTACGACCTGCGCTTCCCCGAGCTTTACCGCGGACTGGCCGCCGGCGACGGCACCAGCTTGATTCTGATGCCGGCCGCCTTCACCTACACCACAGGGCAGGCGCACTGGGAGATCCTGCTGCGCGCCCGCGCCATTGAAAACCAATGCTATGTGCTGGCCGCGGCACAGGGCGGCAAGCATGAGAATGGCCGGCGCACGTGGGGCCATTCGATGCTGGTCGATCCGTGGGGCGAGGTGCTGGCAACGCTGCCTGAGGGCGAAGGCGTGGTCGGCGGCGTGATCGATCCCGCGCGCCTGGCCGAGGTCCGGCAGAACCTGCCGGCACTGCGACACCGGGTGCTGTAGCATGTACGCAATCGCGGCAGCCTTCACCGGCTCCCGCCCGGAGAATTTTTTGCCGCGCCGGCCGCAAGCCGGCGCGTCCCCAGGAAGAAAGGACATCTCATGAACGCCGGCGATCTCGGAATCCGCAACCTGGCCACCGCGCAGCAACTGCTGCTGGCACCGTACGGCCTGGACGAGGCCAAGCTCCAGCGCGTGCTGGCCGATATCTTCACGCACAAGGTCGACTATGCCGACCTGTACTTCCAGTACACCCGCAACGAGGCCTGGAGCCTGGAAGAAGGCATCGTCAAGTCGGGCAGCTTCAGCATCGACCAGGGCGTGGGCGTGCGCGCGGTCTCGGGCGACCGCACCGCCTTCGCCTATTCGGACGACATCAGCCTGGCGGCGCTGTCGCAGGCCGCGGCGGCCACGCGCACCATCGGCCGTGCCGGCAACGGCCGCGTCAAGGTGGCCGGCGAGCTGGCCACGCACGCCGGGCGCAACCTGTACGCGCCCAACGACCCGCTCGACTCCATGAGCGCGGCCGAGAAGGTGGCGCTGCTTGAGCGCGTCGAGCGCATGGCGCGCGCCAAGGATCCGCGCGTGGTGCAGGTGATGGCAGGCCTGGCCGGCGAATACGACGTGGTGCTGGTGGCGCGCAGCGACGGCGTGATCGCCGCCGACGTGCGTCCGCTGGTGCGGGTCTCGGTCACGGTGATCGCCGAACACGGCGGGCGCCGCGAGGTCGGCTCTTCCGGCGGTGGCGGCCGCTATGCCTATGGCTACTTCACCGACGAGCTGCTGCAGAAATATGTTGACGAGGCCGTCTCTTCGGCCCTGGTCAACCTAGACGCGCGCCCGGCCCCGGCCGGCTCGATGACCGTGGTGCTGGGCCCGGGCTGGCCCGGCGTGCTGCTGCATGAAGCCGTCGGCCACGGCCTGGAGGGCGACTTCAACCGCAAGGGCTCGTCGGCCTTTGCCGGCCGCATGGGCGAACGCGTCGCGGCCAAGGGCGTGACCGTGGTCGACGACGGCACGCTGGCCAACCGCCGCGGCTCGCTCAACCTGGACGACGAAGGCAACCCGACCCAGTGCACCACGCTGATCGAGGACGGCATCCTGCGCGGCTATATCCAGGACACGCTCAACGCGCGCCTGATGAAGATGCCGGTCACCGGCAACGCGCGCCGCGAAAGCTATGCCGCGCTGCCGATGCCGCGCATGACCAACACCTACATGCTCAACGGCGACAGGGATCCGCAGGAGATCATCGCCAGCGTCAAGCGCGGCCTGTATGCAGTCAACTTCGGCGGCGGCCAGGTGGACATCACCAACGGCAAGTTCGTGTTCTCGGCGAGCGAGGCCTACATGATCGAGGACGGCAAGATCACCTACCCGGTCAAGGGCGCGACGCTGGTCGGCAACGGCCCGGAATCGCTGAAGGATGTCACCATGATCGGCAACGACATGCGCCTGGACTCGGGCGTCGGCGTGTGCGGCAAGGAAGGCCAGAGCGTGCCGGTGGGCGTGGGCCAGCCGACGCTGCGCATCGAGAACATGACGGTGGGCGGCACCGCCTGACCAGTCCGGCGATGACGAAGACGGGACCCTGCGGGGTTCCGTTTTTCACGGGATCGCCCCGGCCTTACGGCCGCACTTCATACACCAGGTTGAACGGCGTCTGCGCCGCGCGGCGGAAACTGCTGATGCTGAAGCCGGCCTGCTCAACCACTGCGCGCATGCGCGCCTCGCCCGCCTGCGCGCCCAGGCACAGGCCGACTTCCTGCGCGCGCGACGCTGGCGTGCAGATGAAGGTGGACGCGGAATAGAACACCCGGCCCAGCGGGTTCAGGTTCTGCTCCAGCGTGTCGTTGGCAAACGGTTCCACGATCATCCAGGCGCCATCGGCACGCAGGGTCTCGCGCACGTGGCGTGCCGCGCCGACCGGATCGCCCATGTCGTGCAGGCAGTCGAATACCGTCACCAGGTCATAGTCCTTGCCGCCGTAGTCCTTGGCGGTGGCCACTTCGAAGCGCACGCGCTCGGTCATGCCGGCGCGGCGCGCGGCTTCGGCCGCATGGCGCACCGAAGGCTCGTGGTAGTCGAAACCGACAAAGCGCGAGGCCGGATACGCCTGCGCCATGATGATGGTCGACGCGCCGTGGCCGCAGCCCACGTCCGCCACCGATGCGCCCGCCTTGAGCCGCGCCTCCATGCCGTCCAGCGCGGGAATCCATTCCGAAACCAGGTGCGCCGCGTAGCCCGGCCGGAAGAAGCGCTCGGTGCCGTGGAACAGCGCGGGATCGTGCTCGTGCCAGCCCAGCCCGCGGCCGTTGCGGAAGATATCGATCACCTTCGGGATAGCGCGGAACTGCGCCACCGCGATCTGGAACGCGCCCGGGATGAATGCGAGGCTGCCCTCCTGCGCCAGCGCATAGGCCTGCTCTTCGTTCAGGCTGAACTGCCCGGTGGCCGGGTCATAGTCGACGTAGCCGCTGGCCGCCTGTGCCGACAGCCATTCGCGCAGGTAGCGCACGTCTGTATGGGTCTTTGCCGCCAGCACTTCGGCGGTCATTGCTTTTTCCGCCATGGCCTTGTACAGGCCGAGTTCATCGCCCACCACCACGGTCGCGGCATGCATCACCGCGCCGATATCGTTGACGAATTTTTCCATGAAGGCATTCAGCCTCGCTTCATCGACGCTCATGATGCACCTCCCCGTGCTCACTGCTCCCCGGTTCCAATATAGCCCCCGGGTATGTCGGGGAAAGCCGAAAAGCAGTGGCGGGACAAGGCTTGGCAAGGCGCCGGGAGATGCGTACGCCAGCGCACCGCGTGGCCTCGTCGACACTTGCCAATTCTGGCAAAAGGCGCTATAAAGATGCTTCGCGGCGCGACAGGCAACTGACGCACGCCGAAAATTGACCGACCGGCGCGCAATTTCCTGCCTTTCTGCTACGCAGTGCAGCATAAATTCGGCGCTCACGACGATAATCGATTCAAGCTGACCCAAGCCAAAGCCTTTTTCCGCCATGTCCGCTAAGTTTTACTTTTACTTTTTTAGCGATCTCACACCGCTGGCGGATAGGGAGGGACGGCTGTAGGCAGCGCCCCGAATACAAAAAAGACCGCCAGCGACCCTGGCGGTTTTTTTATACCTGTTTGTTTCCCCACCCACTCACGACCTCACAAGAATCCCGGAGCCATCATGCTGAAGAACACCGACGACCTGCGCATTCGCGAACTCAAGGAACTGCTGCCGCCCGCGCACCTGATCCGCGAGTTCGGCTGCTCCGAACAGGCTTCGGACGTGATCTACGGCGCGCGCCAGGCCATGCACCGCATCCTGCACGGCATGGATGACCGCCTGATCGTCATCATCGGCCCGTGCTCGATCCACGATACCCGCGCCGCGCTGGACTACGCCAAGCTGCTCAAGGTCCAGCGCGACCGCTTCGCCGGCGAGCTGGAAGTGGTGATGCGCGTGTACTTCGAGAAGCCGCGCACCACGGTGGGCTGGAAGGGGCTGATCAACGATCCGCACATGGATGGCAGCTTCAAGATCAACGATGGCCTGCGCACCGCGCGCGAACTGCTGCTGAACATCAGCGAGATGGGCGTGCCCACCGGCACCGAGTACCTCGACATGATCAGCCCGCAGTACATCGCCGACCTGGTCAGCTGGGGCGCGATCGGCGCCCGCACCACCGAGTCGCAGGTGCACCGCGAGCTCGCCTCGGGGCTGTCGTGCCCGGTGGGCTTCAAGAACGGCACCGACGGCAACGTCAAGATCGCGGTCGATGCGATCAAGGCCGCGTCGCAGCCGCACCATTTCCTGTCGGTGACCAAGGGCGGCCACTCGGCGATCGTGTCGACCTCGGGCAACGAAGACTGCCATGTGATCCTGCGCGGCGGCAAGGCGCCCAACTACGACGCCGCCAGCGTGCAGGAAGCGTGCGACGCCATCGCCAAGGCCGGCCTGGCCTCGCGCCTGATGATCGATGCCTCGCACGCCAACAGCAGCAAGAAGCATGAGAATCAGATCCCGGTGTGCGAGGAGATCGGCCGCCAGATCGCCGGCGGCGACCAGCGCATCATCGGCGTGATGGTGGAATCGCACCTGGTGGCGGGCCGCCAGGACCACGTTCAGGGCCAGCCGGTCGAGCAGCTGACCTACGGCCAGTCCGTGACCGATGCCTGCATCGGCTGGGACGACTCGGTCAAGGTGCTCGAGGGACTGGCCGAATCGGTGCGCCAGCGCCGGCTGGTGTCGGGCAGCGGCAACTGATAGCGCCGCGGGGCCAGGGCCCCGCGCTCGCGCACACAACAAAAAAGCCGCTTCCAGGGAAGCGGCTTTTTTGCATTGGCGCGGCGGCGGCCGCGCGTTCTTACTTCTTCAGCACCAGGTCGCCAGGCAGCGACTCGATGTAGGCGGCCATGTCCTTCAGCTCCTTGCGGGTGAACGGGCGCGGCTTGCCGTCCTTGTCGGTCACGGCCGGATTGGCGTTGACCTGGCCCGCCATGATGGCATTGGAGCGGCCCACCAGCGGGTTGCCCGACACCTGGTACGACGCCAGCGCGTGGTACAGGTAGTCGGCGTGCTGGCCCGCCAGCTTGGGGTAGTCCGGCGAGATCGGGGCGTTCATGCCCGCGCCGTGGCAGGCCACGCAGGCACCCTTTTCCACCAGCGCCTTGCCGGCGGCAAGGTCGGCGGCCGAGGCCGGCATCGCGGCAGCACCCAGCACGAGTGCGCCGAGCGCGAACGAAAGCGTCTTGAGCGTATTCATGAGGGGTCTCTTACTTGAGGGAATTGTTCTGCGTGCCGGCCTTCTGCTGCGAGTAGTAGGCCGCCACGTTGGCGATGTCCTGCTCGGTCAGCGTCGCGGCGATGCCGCGCATGGTCGGGTGCTTGCGCTCGCCCTTCTGGTAGGCCTTGAGCGCGTTCTCGATGTACTTGGCGCTCTGGCCGCCCAGCAGCGGCACTTCATAGATTTCGGGGAATGACGCACGGTAGCCCGGAATGCCGTGGCAGCCGATGCACATTGCAACCTTGTCCTTGGCAGCGTCTCCATTGCCCTTGACTTCCTGTGCCTGCGCAGCCGTTGCAGCCGCGCCCAGCACCACCATCGTGAGGAGCTTTTTCATTGTCTTTGCGGATTGGAAGTTAAACCGTGTGACCTGCCCTGCCGGGCGGAGACGGTTTCAGAATGCTGCTGCGGGGAAAACCAGGGCAGCCGGAGGGATTGCCGAGGTGCAACCCGCCAGACATGTCGCATCCGGTCTGTTGCCGGGATGTGGAACACCATTCTGGAACCACCTCTCGCAATCGCCGCGACCCGGAAGGGCCGCTGGGACTTCTGAACGCGGACTGCCGGATGCTGGGAGAACTGGACGTGGGGGCGCGTCAAACCGCCGCATTGTACCGCAGCCGGCACCTGCCAGTCCAGCAACCGGCCCGGGCCGCCGGCGGCCTGTCAGCGCGCCCCAACACGAACCGCAAAGGTCTTTTATACTGGCTGATCCCGGGAATCTGCACGACCGTTCGCGAATGCTGCCGCCAGCAGCGCGCGGGCGCCCTGCACCGGACCCCGTTTCCATAATGAAAGCGCGCATGACAGCGCGAAGAGACCGCGCCAAGCACGCCAACCCGGCCCTCGATCCGAGGCCGTCACCTCAGGTTGCCTCATGTCAAACATCGCCAACGCTTCCGCCCAAGCTTCCATCGCCCAGCAGGCCCGTTTCGAGGGCACCGACCAGTATGTCGCCACCGACGACCTCAAGCTGGCCGTCAATGCCGCGCGCACGCTGCAGCGCCCGCTGCTGATCAAGGGTGAACCCGGCACCGGCAAGACCATGCTGGCCGAGGAAGTCGCCGCCGCGCTGGGCATGCCGCTGCTGCAGTGGCATATCAAGTCGACCACCAAGGCGCAGCAGGGCCTGTACGAGTACGACGCGGTGTCGCGCCTGCGCGACTCGCAGCTGGGCGACGACCGCGTCCACGACATCCGCAACTACATCGTCAAGGGCGTGCTGTGGCAGGCCTTTGAAGCCGACGAGCAGGTCGTGCTGCTGATCGACGAGATCGACAAGGCCGACATCGAATTCCCCAACGACCTGCTGCGCGAACTCGACCGCATGGAGTTCTACGTCTACGAGACGCGCGAACTGGTCAAGGCGAAGCACCGCCCGCTGGTGATCATCACCTCGAACAACGAGAAGGAGCTGCCCGACGCCTTCCTGCGCCGCTGCTTCTTCCACTACATCAAGTTCCCCGACGCCGACACCATGCAGCAGATCGTCGACGTGCACTACCCCGGCATCAAGCGCGAGCTGGTGGCGGCCGCGCTGGAATCGTTCTACGAGATGCGCAACCTGCCGGGCCTGAAGAAGAAGCCGTCCACGTCCGAACTGATCGACTGGCTCAAGCTGCTGATGGCCGAGGACATCCCGCCCGAGGCGCTGAAGAGCCCGGACAAGAAGGCCGCGATCCCGCCGCTGCATGGCGCGCTGCTGAAGAACGAGCAGGACGTGCACCTGTTCGAGCGCCTGGTGTTCATGAACCGCGCCAACCGCTGAGGCATTGCCCGCCATGACTGCGTTCGTCAAACCCGTCACGCTGGTGGGCCGGCACGTCACGCTGGAGCCGCTGCGCGCCGAGCATGCCGAGGGCCTGCGCAACGCCTGCGCCGACGGCGAGCTGTGGAAGCTCTGGTACACCAGCGTGCCCGCGCCCGAGCGCATGGAGGCCGAGATCGCGCGGCGCCTGGCGCTGCAGGAACAGGGCTCGATGCTGCCGTTCGCGGTGCGCGATGCCGCCGGCGAGCTGGCGGGCATGACCACCTACATGAATATCGACGCGACCAACCGGCGTGTGGAGATCGGCTCCACCTGGTATGCGCGCCGCGTCCAGCGCACGCCGCTGAACACGGAATGCAAGCTGATGCTGCTGGGCCATGCCTTCGACCATCTCGACTGCATCGCCGTGGAGTTCCGCACGCACTGGATGAACCAGCAGAGCCGCGCCGCCATCGCGCGCCTGGGCGCCAGGCAGGACGGCGTGCTGCGCAACCACCAGCGCATGCCGGACGGCTCGTTGCGCGACACCGTGGTGTTCTCGATCATCGCCAGCGAATGGCCGGCCGTGCGTCAACACCTGCAATTCCAGCTCGACCGTCCGCGCTGAAGCGGCCGCCGACTGATAGCGAGGCATCATGCTGATCGATTTCTTCTTCTCGCTGCGCCACGCCAAGCTGCCGGTCTCGGTCAAGGAATACCTGACCATGCTGGAAGCGCTCAAGGCGCAGGTCATCTCGCCGTCCATCGACGAGTTCTACTACCTGTCGCGCATGACGCTGGTCAAGGACGAGAAGCACTTCGACAAGTTCGACCAGACCTTCGCCGCCTACTTCAAGGGCGTCGAGAGCCTGGTCGACTGGAAGTCCGACATCCCGCTCGACTGGCTGCAGAAGACGCTGGAGCGCGAACTCTCGCCCGAGGAAAAAGCCAAGATCGAGGCCATGGGCGGCCTCGACAAGCTGATGGAGCGCCTCAAGCAGCTGCTCGAGGAGCAGAAGGAAAAGCACGAGGGCGGCAACAAGTGGATCGGCACCGGCGGCACCTCGCCGTTCGGCCACGGCGGCTACAACCCCGAGGGCGTCCGCATCGGCGGCCCGTCCAAGGGCAACCGCACCGCGATCAAGGTGTGGGAGACACGCGCCTACAAGGACTATGACGACCAGGTCGAACTGGGCACGCGCAATATCAAGGTGGCGCTGCGCCGGCTGCGCCGCTTTGCGCGCGAAGGCGCCGACACCGAGCTGGACCTGGACGACACCATCCACTCCACCGCGGCCAACGCCGGCCTGCTCGACATCAAGCTGCGGCCCGAGCGCCACAACAAGGTCAAGGTGCTGATGCTGATGGACGTGGGCGGCTCGATGGACGACCACATCAAGCGCGTGGAAGAGCTGTTCTCGGCCACCAAGACCGAGTTCAAGCACCTGGAGTACTACTACTTCCACAATTGCCTGTACGACTACGTGTGGAAGAACAACCGCCGCCGCCACGCCGAGAAGCTGGCCACGTGGGACCTGCTGCACAAGTACACGCCCGACTACAAGATCATCTTCGTCGGCGACGCCACCATGAGCCCGTACGAGATCCTGCAGCCGGGCGGCTCGGTGGAGTACAACAACACCGAAGCCGGCGCGGTCTGGCTGAACCGGATGACCGAGCAGTTCCCGCACTTCGTCTGGCTCAACCCCGAGCCGGAAGGGCTGTGGCAGTACCGGCAGTCGATCACGGTCATCAACCAGCTGATGAAGGGACGGATGTATCCGGTGACGCTGGCCGGGCTGGAACAGGCGATGAAGGTGTTGTCGAAGTAAGGCAGCGCTGGCTGCTGAAGCGCGTAAGTGGCGGCATCGACATGCCGCCTTTTTTCATGGGTCAGTCCACGGTGATGCCCGCCTGCCGGATGAACCTGCCATAGCGCGCGCGATCCACGTTCTGCCGCTCGGCAAACGCCTGGATGCTCAGCGGCGCCACGGCGCCGCCCAGCTTGTTGACGTTTTCCTGCAGCTGCGCGCCGGCGAGCGTGCGGTTGATCTCGCGGTTCATGCGCTCGACGATGGCCGGCGGCGTGCCGGCGGGCGCATAGACGCCGAAGGTCGAGTCGCCGTCCACGTCCTGCAGGCCGGCCTCGGCCAGCGTCGGCACGTCCGGGTATTGCGCCGCGCGCTTGGCGCTGGCCACCGCCAGCAGCCTGAGCTTGCCGCTGGCCACGTGCTGCAGGCCGGGGCCGGGATCGAACATGAACTGCACCTGCCCTGCCAGCAGGTCGCTCAGGGCCGGGGCCGCGCCCTTGTACGGCACGTGCACGGCGTCCAGCTTGCCGGCGCGTTTGAACATCTCGGCAGCGATATGCGGCGTGCTGCCGTTGCCGGCCGAGCCGTAGCTAAGCCTGCCCGGATGCTCGCGCACATAGGCGATGAACGCTTCCAGCGTCTTCGCCGGCACCGACGGATGCACCAGCAGGTAGACCCGCACCAGCGCCACCGACGCGACCGGGGTCAGATCCTTGATCGGATCGTACGGCATCTTCTTGTAGAGGAAGGGATCGATCGCCACCGCGCCGCCCGAGGTCAGCAGGAAGGTATAGCCATCGGCCGGCGCCTTGGCCACGGCATCGCCGCCGACGATGCCGTTGGCGCCGGGGCGGTTGTCGATCACCACCGGACGCTTCAGCGCCTCGGACAGACCGGGCGAGATGCCGCGCGCCAGCGTATCCGCGGCCCCGCCGGCCGGGAAGTTGACGACCAGCCGGATCGGCTTGTCCGGCCACGGCTGCGCGGCGGCCGGCGCGCTCACGCCAGCCAGCAGGCCCGGCGCGCACAGTGCGGCGCAAAGGGCGCGCGCGATACGGTGGGGGAATCGCATGATGGTTGTCTCCTGCCTTAGGTTTTGCTGCAGCCTGCCGCAGCGCTCTGCGGCGCCACTCAGAACGGATATTGCCGTGGCGTGGTCTGCACCGTGATCCAGCGCAGCTCGGTGAAGGCATCGATCCCGGCCTTGCCGCCGAAGCGGCCATAACCACTCGCCTTCACGCCGCCGAACGGCATCTGCGCCTCGTCGTGCACGGTCGGGCCGTTGACGTGGCAGATGCCCGATTCGATGCGGCCGGCGACCCGCATCGCGCGCGCCACATCGCCGCCGAACACGGCCGCCGACAGCCCATAGGCCGAATCATTGGCGCAGGCAATGGCCGCTTCCACGCCATCCACGCGCACCACGGCCTTGACCGGCCCGAACGATTCCTCGCGATAGATCTCCATGTCCGGCGTCACGTAATCCAGCACCGTGGCCCGCATCAGCGTGTCGGCCGCCTTGCCGCCGCAGACCAGCCGCGCGCCCTTGGCCAGCGCGTCGTCGATCATGGCGTTGCAGCGCTCGACGGTGCTCATGTCGACCACCGAGCCCAGCACCGCCGGGCCGGTGCGCGGATCCGCCAGCGGCAAGGCGCCGGCGCGCGCGGCAAAGCGTGCCACGAAGGCGTCCGCGATGCTGGCATCCACCACGATGCGCTCGGTGGACATGCAGATCTGGCCCGAGTTGGCGAAGGCGCCGAAGATGGCACCGTCCACCGCGGTGTCCAGGTCGGCATCGTCCAGCACCACCAGCGGCGCCTTGCCGCCCAGTTCCAGCACCGCGGGCTTCAGGTGGCGCGCGCAGGCCTGCGCGATCAGCCGCCCCACGCGCGTGGAGCCGGTGAAGTTGATGCGGCGCACTGCCGGGTGGGCGATGATGGTCTCGACCACGGCGGCGGCATCGGCCGGGGCGTTGGTGACAAAGTTGACCACTCCCGCCGGGAAGCCCGCCTCCGCCAGCGCATCGACGATCAGGCCATGCGTGGCCGGACAGATCTCCGAACCCTTCAGGATGACCGTATTGCCGCACGCCAGCGCCGTGGCCACGGCGCGCACGCCCAGGATCACCGGTGCGTTCCACGGCGCGATGCCCAGCACCACGCCCGCGCCCTGCCGCACCGCCATGGCCAGGCTGCCCGGCACGTCGGAGGGAATCACCTCGCCGTTGATCTGCGTGGTCAGCGCAGCGGCCTCCTGCAGCATGCCGACGGCAAGTTGCACATTGAAGCCGGCCCACATCGCCGACGCACCGGTCTCTGCCGCCATCGCGGCGGTGAGCGCCCCGGCCTTGCCTTCAAGTGCCTGCGCCGCGCGCATGAGCAAGGCGCGCCGTTCGCCCGGCCCGGTGTCGCGCCAGGCCGGGAAGGCGCGCGCGGCAGCGTCGGCAGCGGCCAGCGCATCGGCGGCGGTGGCTGCCGGCGCCCGCGTGGCCACGCTGTGGTCAAGCGGGTTGCGGCGCTCGAAGGTGGCACCGTTGGCGGCCTGCGTGCGCTCGCCGTTGATCAGCATGGTGATGCTTTGCATCCTGGAGTCTCCTGGAAGGGCTACTTCGTCTGTCGTCTGTCGTCTGGCGCCGCGGCTCAGGCCACCTCGATCTCCACCACGGTCGGCACACGCATCCGCAGGGCTGTCGCCAGCGCTTCGCGCAATGCGGCAGGATGAACCACTCGCGCCGCCTCGCAACCATGCCCGAGCGCAATCGACACGAAATCCAGATCGGGCAAGGCCGTGCCGACCAGCGGATCATCGCTGCCAAAGCCGAAGGTCGGCGCAAACTCCTGCAGGGCGCCGTAGCGCCGGTTGTTGAGCACAATGAACGTGATCGGCAGGCCCAGTTGCGCGGCGCTCCACAGCGCCTGGATCGAATACATGCTGGAGCCGTCGCCGACCAGGCCGATCACCTTGCGCCCCGGCTTGCCCAGCGCGACGCCCACTGCCGCGGGCAGGCCGTAGCCAAGCCCGCCGCTGCACATCGTATAGAAGGTCTCGCTGCGCAGGATGGGCAGGTGGCGATGCATCACCGGGCGCGCGCTGGGCGCTTCCTCGACCACGATGGAATCAGGGTCGCGCAGCTCCGCCAGCGTCTGCAGGACATAGGCGACGCTCATCGGCATGCCGGGCTCGGCGCGCGGTGCCGGCACGCGCGGGCGCGGGGCTTCGCGCCGCGGCGGCGCCGGGCGCGCCAGCAGGTCGGCCACGCCCTGACGGATGCTGCCGACTGCGGCAGTGCCCACCGGGGCCCATGCGGCGATATTCGGATCGTCGATCAGCTGCACCACCTGCGCCCCGGGCGGCGCATGGGGGCCACCCCCCTCGACGTGATAGGTGAAGGCTGCCGCCCCCAGCGCGAACACAAGGTCGTGGCCCGTGAGCAGCCCGACGATCTTCTCGCGCATCGCCGGCAGGAAGCCGGCAAACAGCGGATGGTCTTCCGGAAAGCCGCAGCGCCCCGACATCGGCGCCACCCACACCGCCGCCTGGTGCCGTTCCGCCAGCCGCACCACATCGTCCCAGGCGCCATCGCGGTCCACGGCCGCGCCCACCACGAACGCCGGCCGGCGGCTGGCATCGAGAGCGTCGCCGATCTGCGCCAGCAGTGCCGGCTGCACGCGGCTTTCAGTGCTGACCGTGCGCGGCAGCACCGGCTCGCACGGCCGGGCCCAGTCATCGGCGGGAATCGAGATCAGCACCGGCCCGCGCGGCGGCTGCATGGCGATGTAGTAGCCGCGCGCAATCGCCAGCGGCACGTCTTCGGCCCGCGCCGGCTCGCAACTCCACTTCACGTAGGGCTTGGGCAGCTCGGTGGCCTGGGCCGAGAACAGGAAGGGTTCGAACGGCAGGATCGAGCGCGCCTGCTGCCCGGCAGTGATCACCATCGGGGTGCGGTTCTTGTGGGCGGTGAAGATGCTGCCCATGGCATGGCCGACACCGGCCGCCGAGTGCAGGTTGACGAAGGCCGCATTGCGGGTGGCCTGGGCATAGCCATCGGCCATGCCCACCACCACGGACTCCTGCAGGCCGAGGATGTAGCGGAAGTCGTCGGGAAAATCGAGGAACAGCGGCAGCTCGGTCGAGCCGGGATTGCCGAAGATGGTGGTCATGCCGAACGCGCGCAGCAGGTCCAGCACAGCGGTGCGCACGGTCGTGGGAGTGGCGGCGGCAGGCGTGGCGGAAATGGCCATGGTCGTGGAGGCTCCAGTGCGGAATCAGTGACAAAGCTTGCGGACCAGTATGGACAATCAGGCCTTGCCCAGAAATTGCCGTTTTGGGGCAAAGTCATTACGATTCGGCATGACCCTCGATCTGCGCCAGCTCCTTGCCTTCCTTGCGGTGTGCGAACACGGCAGCCTGGGCCGCGCCGCCGCACAGCTGAACCTCACCCAGCCGGCACTGAGCCGCACCATCCAGCGGCTGGAAGCCCAGCTGGACGCGCCACTGTTCGAACGCTATGCCACCGGCATGGTGCTGACGGCCTACGGCGAGGCCCTGCTGCCGCACGCCAACCTCTTGCGCCACGAGGCCGAGCACGCCACCGAGGCCGTGCGCGCGCTGCGCGGGCTGGCCGCCGGCACCATCCGCGTGGGCACCGTCGCCAGCGTGGCCAGCGTGGTGCTGCCGGAGGCGATCGAGGCGGTGCTGGCACGCTGGCCTGGGCTGCGCGTGCGCATTGTCGAAGGGGTGGGAGATTTCCTGGCCGATGCGCTGCTGCGCCGCGAGATCGACCTGGCCATCGGCATCGCCCTGCCGGAGAACGAGGAAATCTGCGCCGTGGCGGATGTTGGCTGGAGCGACAGCAGCTTCGTGGTCGCCGCCGCCGGACATCCGCTGACGGGCAGGACGGCGCTGCGGCTGGCGGATACCGCCGCTTGCCGCTGGGTCATGCCGCCGCGCGGCACGGCGCCCTTCGACGAACTGCAGCGGCTGTTTGCGCGCGCCGGGCTGCCGCCGCCGGACATCGTCGCCGAAACCCGCTCGATCATTGCGCTCAAGGCGCTGGTGGCACGCGCGGGCTTCCTCAGCTGGATGGCTGCGCCGATGTACGAGGCCGAGCAAAAGGCCGGCATGATCCTGCCGCTGCCCATTGAAGGCGCCCAGGCGCCGCGCCGGCTGGCGGTGTACCGGCGCCGCCAGGGCATCCTGCCGGCGCCGGCGGCGAAGCTGCTGGAGCAGTTGCGCCGGTTGACATCGGACGTGGGCTGAACGTCAGGTGGGCCGCGCCAGGTCGGCCCCTTCCATCACCCATGCGCGGAACGTGCGCAGCGCCGGCAGGTGCTGCTTCTGCTCCGGATAGCACAGGTAATAGCCCTTCTTGGCCAGCACCTGGGCCGGATGCGCCACCACCAGCGCCCCGGTGGCCAGCTCTTCCTCGATCAGGCAGCGCGGGATCAGCGCGATGCCCAGACCCGAAAGCGCGGCCTGCGTGAGCAGCGAGAACTGGTCGAAGCGCGCGCCGCTCCAGGCCTCGCGGGTTGGCACCCCCAGCGTGGCGAACCAGTCGGGCCAGGCTTCGGGCACGGTGGTGTGGTGCAGCAGCGGATAGCGCAGCAAGGCAGCGGGCGTGGGCGCAACGCCGCCGGGCTCGGACGCCAGCAGGCCCGGACGGCACACCGGCAGCACCTCGCGCCCGGTCATGTAGTCGGCCAGGCTGCCGGGCCAGACGCCGTCGCCGAAGCGGATCGCGGCGTCCAGGTCCGGCTCGGAAAAATCGTAGCCCTGCGCGTGCGGCACGAATTCGAGCTTCACCTCCGGATGGCGCGCGAAAAACTGCGGCAGGCGCGGGATCAGCCACTTGGCGCCCAGCGTCGGCATGCTGGCGATATGCAGCACGCCGCCCCGCCCCTGCCGCGCCATCAGCTCGACGGTGGCGGCCTCCAGCTCGTTCAGGCTGGGGCCGATGCGCTCCAGGTAGCGCTCGCCCGCGGTGGTCAGCATCAGGCGCTGGCGCACGCGCTGGAACAGCTCCACGCCCAGGTAAGCCTCCAGGCTGCGCACCTGCTTGCTGACCGCGCCTTGCGTGACATGCAGTTCACGCGCGGCTACGGTAAAACTGTTATGGCGTGCCGCGGCCTCAAAGGCCTGCAACTCGGTCAGCGACGGACATAAGCGTCGCATAAATCACCTCTAATTCACGACCAAATGGAATGAGCTAAGGATTTTATTTCGTTTGCGGCGCGCTTGCCCGGGCGCGCAGAATCGTGAAATCCACTTTATTCCTCCCCTCGCCCTGGATCCCCCCATGCAACGTCGCCATCTTCTCCGCCTCCTGGCCGCCGCTTCGGCCGCCGCCGCTGCCGGCATCTCCTTCAGCGCCATGGCCCAGGCCGGCTATCCGACCAAGCCGATCACGCTGGTGGTGCCCTTCCCCGCCGGCGGCACCACGGACATCGTCGCGCGCATCGTCGCCGACAAGCTCGGCCAGCAACTGGGCCAGGCCGTGGTGGTGGACAACCGCGGCGGCGCCGGCGGCAGCATCGGCACCGCTTTCCTGTCCAAGGCGGCGCCGGACGGCTACACGCTGGGCATTGCCACGGCCTCGACCCATGGCATCAATCCGGCGGTCTACCCGCGCCTGTCCTACGATGCAACCAAGGACTTCACAACCATCACCAACCTGGCCTCGGTGCCCAACGTGATGAGCATCAACCCGGCGGTCAAGGCCACCGACATGAAGTCCTTCATCGCGCTGGCGCAGTCGCAGCCCAACAAGCTGGCCTATGGCTCGGCGGGCAACGGCAGCGTCTCGCACATGATGGGGGAACTGTTCAAGATGAGCAGCAAGACCGAACTGCTGCACGTGCCCTACAAGGGCGTGGGCCCGGCGCTGAACGACGCGCTGGCCGGCCAGGTGCAGGTGCTGTTCGACAACCTGCCGTCGTCGCTGCCGTTCATTGAAGGCGGCAAGCTGCGTGCGCTCGCCGTGGCAGCGCCCAAGCGCGTGGCCGCGCTGCCCAACGTGCCGACCTTCGCCGAGCTGGGCCTGGGCGAAGTCAACGACGCCGCCTGGTTTGGCCTGATCGCGCCGGCCAACCTGCCGGCGGATATCCAGACCAGGCTCCACACCGCCGCGGTCAAGGTGCTGGCACTGCCGGAAGTGAAGGCCAAGCTCGAGAAGCTGGGCGCGACCCCGGTAGGCGATACGCCGGCGCACTTTGCCGCCCAGATCAAGAGCGAAGTGGCCAAGAACAAGCGCGTGGCCGCCGCCGCCAGGATCTCGCTCGACTGACTTTACGGCAACACCATGACCGACACCGACCGAACCACCGCGGACAGTCCGTTCTACCTGTACCAGCCCGAGGGCGAGCCCGCGGCGCTGTTCCTGGACTCGCCGCACAGCGCGACGACCTACCCGACGGACTTCCGCCCCGACCCCGCGCTGCCGCTGCCGCTGCTGCGCCAGGCCGAAGACACCTTTGTCGACGAGCTCTACGCCGGCGCCCCGGCGCGCGGCATCGCGCTGCTGTGCGCGGGCTTCCCGCGCAGCTACCTGGACGCCAACCGCGCGCTGGAAGAAATCGACGAAGCCCTGCTCGACGCACCCTGGCCCGGCACCAGGCAGGAGACCGCCAAGACCCGGCTGGGCAAGGGCCTGGTCTGGCGCGTGCTGGACACCGGCGAGGCCATCTACGACCGCAAGCTGAGCGTGGAAGAAGTGCAGGCGCGCATCAACCGCTGCTACCTGCCCTATTACGCGCAGCTGCAGAAGCTGGCCGACCGCGCCGTCGCCAGCCACGGCAGCGCCTGGCATATCAACTGCCATTCGATGCCGAGCCACGCCGCGCCATTCGCCACCGAGTTCCCGGGGCTGGAGCATCCGGATTTCGTGGTGGGCGACCGCGACGGCACCACCTGCGACAAGCGCTTCACCGACCGGGTCGAGGGCGTGCTCAAGGAAATGGGCTACGACGTCTGGCGCAACCACCCGTACAAGGGCGTGGAGATCGTGCGCGTGGTGGGCCAGCCCCAGGCCGGCTGCCACAGCCTGCAGCTGGAGGTCAACCGCAAGCTCTACATGGACGAGGTGGGCCTGACGCATACCGCGGGCTTTGCCAGGCTGCGCCATGACCTGAACCTGCTGCTCGACGAACTGCTGCGCTTTACGCGCTCGATGCCGTCGCGCGTGGCCTGACCCGGGCCGGGGCTGCGCCACGCAGCCCCGCACAAGCTGCGGGTTCACCGCAGTTGTGCGAAACAGGGGATTCCTGCTAGAGCACAAGTCACTTGTTGCACGACATCATGCGTTAGAAGAATGGGTAACAAGATTTAGGAACTTTGTCAGATAGGTTTCCTCTATCATGGCATTCCTTTGCGAACCCATCTTGCCTGCCGGCCCTACGGCGCCGCGGGCAAACCCAAGAACGCACACACCGCTCACACCGTGATCCGACGAATCTCCGAACTGCTCGGCAGCCAGCTCCGCATGGTGGCTGCCGCAGTGGCCGGTGCGATCGCGCTGGCAGGCTGCGCCAATATGCCGGCCGAAGATGCCAGCGCCGGCCCGGCACCTGCCCCGGCAC
>NZ_JBYSZW010000082.1:0-22369 GCF_058787575.1 Cupriavidus sp. FW305-3-2-15-C-LB2 | reverse complement strand
CCACCCATGATCCCACCCGTCAGCACCCTCCACGGCCGCCTGAAAATGCAGCACCTGCGCCTGCTGCTGGCGGTGGAGGAGCGCGGTTCGCTGCGCCAGGCCGCCGAGGCGCTGACGCTGACGCAGCCCGCGGTCAGCAAGATGCTGCAGGACATGGAGGACCTGCTCGGCGTGCCGCTGTTCGAGCGCCATGCGCGCGGGCTGCGGCCCACGCGCTTCGGTCTGGCGGCCACGCGCTATGCCCGGCTGGTGTTTGCCGACATGGGCGGGCTGCGCGATGAACTGGTGGCGCTGGAGTCCGGCAAGATCGGACGCGTGCGGGTCGGGGCGGTGATGGCGCCTACACCGGGGCTGCTTGCCGACGTGATCCGGCAGCTCAATCGCGATCATCCGCGGCTGGAGGTGGCGGTGCACGTGGAGACCAGCGATGTGCTGATGCCGCAGCTTGAGCGCGACCAGCTCGATATCGTGCTGGGGCGCGTGCCGGATGGCTGGGACAGCAGCGGGCTGGACTTCGAGCAACTGGGCGACGAGGGCCTGGCCATCGTGGTCGGGCCGCAGCACCCGCTGGCGCGGCGCCGCAAGCTGTCGTTCGAGGAACTGACGGGCTACCCGTGGATCATGCAGCCGCGCCCCAGCCCGATGCGCGCGCTGATCGACCGCTCGTTCGAGGATGCCGGCGTGCCGGCGCCGCCGTCGACCATCGAGACCGCGGCGGTGCTGATGACCACGTCGTTGCTGGCGGACAGCGAACTGATCGCGGTGCTGCCGGAGTCGGTCGCCGCCTACTACGGCAGGCTTGGCGCGCTGGCGGTATTGCCGCTGCCCCTGCCGCGCAAGCTGGGGCCCTATGGCATCGTCACGCGGCGGGGCCGCCCGCCGACGGCATCGATGAGCCTGCTGATCGATGCGTTGCGGGCATTGTCGAGGTGAGCCTCAGCCGGGCATCCCCTGCAGCTTGCCGTCGAGGCGCCACGCGTGGCGTTGCGGGCTGTCCGGGCGCAGCGACGCGGGCAGCAGGCCGGGCGGCATGTCCTGGTAGCTGACCGGGCGCAGGAAGCGCGCGATGGCCAGGCTGCCGACCGAGGTGCTGCGGCCGTCGGACGTCGCCGGCCACGGCCCGCCATGCACCATCGCATGTCCGACCTCCACGCCCGTGCCGAAGCCATTGACCAGGATGCGTCCCGCCAGGCGTTCCAGCGCTGGCAGGAAGGTGCGGGCGGCGTCGTGGTCGGCATCCTCGATATGGAGCGCGGCGGTCAGCTGCCCCTCCAGCGCGTCGATGACGCGCCGCATCTCGGTGAGGTCGCGGCAGCGCACCACCAGCGAGGCGGCGCCGAAGACTTCGTGGCGCAGCGCTTCGTTGGCCAGGAAGACATCGGCGTCGGTGGCGAACAGCGCGGCCTGTCCCTGCGCAGCCGATCCCGCCGCGCCGCGCGCAACGGTCTGCACTTGCGCATGGCTGGCGAGCGTATCGACGCCGGCGCAATAGGCACGATGGATGCCGGGCGTCAGCATGGTCGCAGCCGGCAGCGCCCCCAGCCGCGCCGCCGCGGCCTGCAGGAAGCGCTCCAGGTCATCCCCCGCAACCGCCAGCACCAGGCCGGGGTTGGTGCAGAACTGCCCGGCGCCCAGCGTCAGCGAATCAGCGAACGCCGTGCCGATGGCTTCGGCGCGATTGGCCAGTGCGTGCGGGAACAGCAGCACCGGGTTGATGCTGCTCATCTCGGCAAACACGGGGATCGGTTCCGACCGTGCCGCCGCGATCGCCATCAGCGCCATGCCGCCGGCGCGTGAGCCAGTGAAGCCGACGGCCTTGATGCGCGGATCGGCCACCAGCCCTTGGCCGACCTCCAGCCCGGCATCGAACAGCAGCGAGAAAGTCCCTTCGGGCAGGTCCATGTCGTCGACGGCCTTGCGGATGGCGCGGCCGACCAGCTCCGATGTGCCCGGGTGCGCCGGATGCGCCTTGACGACGACCGGGCAGCCCGCGGCCAGGGCCGAGGCGGTATCGCCGCCGGCCACCGAGAATGCCAGCGGGAAGTTGCTGGCGCCGAATACTGCTACCGGCCCCAGCGCGATATGGCGCAGGCGCAGGTCGACGCGCGGCAGCGGCTTGCGTTCAGGTAGCGCGGGGTCGACGCGCAGTTCAAGGAAGTCGCCCTGGCGCAGCAGGCTTGCGAACATGCGCAACTGCCCCACGGTGCGGCCGCGCTCGCCTTCGATGCGCGCGCGCGGCAGGCCGGATTCGGTGGTGCAGCGGTCGATCAGGGTATTGCCCAGCGCCAGGATGTTGGCGGCGATGGCTTCGAGGAAATCGGCGCGCCGCTCGGGCGTGGTCTCGCGGTAGGCGTCGAATGCCTGCCATGCCAGCGCGCAGGCCTGGTCGAGCTGCGCGGGCGTGGCGCCGCCGAATGCCGGTTCGAGGGTGGCTCCGGTGGCAGCGTCGATGGCGTGGATGGTGCCGTTGCCGCCGCGTTCCGCGCGGCGGCCGATCAGGAGTTCGCCTGAGATTGTCATGCCTTGTCCTTTCGATGAGGTCAGCGGGCCCAGCGCAGCACCAGCGGATCGAGCCGGCGCGCAATCTTCAGCAGCCCTTCGCGGGTGGCCGGGTGCATCGGCTGCAGCGGATGACGCACCGCGTCCGATGCGATCACGCCGCCTGCCTGCATCAGTACCTTGCTGGTGGCCAGCCAGCCTTGCCGGTTTTCATAGTTGATCAGCGGCAGCCATTGCTGGTAGCGCTGCGCGGCCAGTTCGGCGTCGCCGGCCTGCCACGCATCGAGGATCTGGCGGATGCCGTCGGGGAAGCCCGCGCCGGTCATGGCGCCGGTGGCGCCCGCTTCCAGGTCGGCCATCAGCGTGATGGCCTCTTCGCCGTCCCAGGGGCCGACGATGGCGTCGCCGCCCAGTTCGATCAGTTCGCGCAGCTTGGCCGCGGCCTGCGGCACTTCGATCTTGAAGTACGACACATTGCCGATCTCGCGCGCCATGCGCGCCAGGAACGGCGCGCTCAGGGTGGTGCCGCTGACCGGCGCGTCCTGGATCATGATGGGAATGTCGATGGCATCCGAGACCGTGGCGAAGAACTCGTAAATGCTGCGCTCGGGCACGCGGATGGTGGCGCCGTGGTAAGGCGGCATCACCATCACCATGGCCGCGCCCGCATCCTGCGCCGCGCGGCTGCGCTCGGCGCACAGGCGCGAGCTGAAATGCGTGGTGGTGACGATTACCGGCACGCGGCCGTCCACGTGTTCCAGCACGGTCTTCATCAGCACGTTGCGCTCGTCGTCGCTCAGCACGAACTGCTCGGAGAAGTTGGCCAGGATGCAGATGCCGTGCGAACCCGCATCGATCATGAAGTCGATGCAGCGGCGCTGGCCGTCGAGGTCGAGGCCGCCCTGCGCGTCGAAGACGGTGGGCGCTACCGGGAATACGCCGCGGTAGACGGTGGGGGATGGGGTGCGGGTCATGCTCTCCTCCGGCTGCTTGTGAATTGGATCGGGCCAATATACGAGCCGCCATCCGGGCTGTATATTGAAACCTTTCCATCTGGTGATCGCTTTTGCGACTCACAGATTCCTTCATGAAATCCACCCTCGACGCCCTGACCGGTCGGTTGCGCATGAAGCAGCTGCAACTGCTGATCGCGCTGGACGAGCATTCCTCCCTGCACCAGGCCGCCGCGGCGATGGCGATGACCCAGTCGGCGGCCAGCAAGTCGCTGCAGGAGCTGGAAGGCATGCTGGAAGCGCCGCTGTTCGAGCGCTCCAGGCGCGGCATGCGTCCCAATGCCTTCGGCCATTGCGTGATCCGGCATGCACGCCAGCTGGTGGCCGACCTGGGCGCCATGTGCGAGGAGGTAGCGGGCATCCGCGCGGGCAGCGGCGGGCGCGTGGCCATCGGCGTGATCATGGGGGCGGTGCCGGAGGTGCTGGTGCCGGCGCTGGCGCGGTTGCGCCAGGCGCAGCCGGAGCTGGCGCTGGAGATCATCGAGGACACCAGCCTGCGCCTGCTGGGGCTGCTCGACGACGGCCACCTCGACCTGGTGATCGGCCGCTCGCTGGTCAGCGATGAACCGGCCCGCTACCACTACCACCCGCTGGGCGATGAGCAGGTCGCGGTCGTGGTGGGCCATGCGCATCCGGCACCGCGCGCGCGTGCGATGGGGTTTGCCGACCTCGCAGGTTATCGCTGGATCACCTATGCAGGCCATATGCCGATGCACGCGCTGCTGCAGCGCGAGCTGGACCTGGCCGGCATGAGCTTTCCCGCCAATGCGATCTCGACCTCGTCGGCCTTCGTCACGGTGGCCATGCTGCAGGGCGACCCCGGGCTGGTGTCGCTGCTGCCGACCGGCGTGGCGGCGATGTTCGTGCGCCAGAAGATGCTGCGCATCCTGCCCGTGCGGCTGCAGTCGCGGCAGCAGACTTTTGGCATCGTGACGCGGCGCGGCGGCGCCTTGTCCGCGGCGGCGCGACAGCTGGTCGCGATCCTGAAGGCATTGCCGCGCACTGCGCAGCAGGCGGCTGCCGAGGTATAACGCCAGGTGATCGCCAGTTCAAAAAACATCAGTAGTGGCGAATCACTGATGCTCCTATAGTCTGCCCATCCGCGCCGCAGAGCCGGACAGCAAAACGACGGAGACAGCAATGAAGATATGGATCGCCGGCGCACTCGCCGGCCTGGCCACGGTGGCGGCAGTAACGGGCAATGCCTGGGCGCAGGACACACGGCCGGTGCGGCTGATGGTGGGTGCAGCGCCCGGCGGCGGCACCGACGTGATGGCGCGCATCGTCTCCGACAAGCTCGCCGCGCAGCTGAAGCAGCCAGTCGTGGTCGACAACCGCCCCGGCGCGTCCAACACCATTGCCGCGGATTTGACCGCCAAGGCGGCGCCGGACGGCAATACGCTGCTGATGGGCGTGGTGACCTCGCAAGCGATCGCGCCGCACCTGCTCAAGCTGCAGTTCGATCCGCTCAAGGACCTGGCGCCGGTGGCGCTGGTGTCGTCGGTGCCCAATGTGCTGGTGGTCAACAACCAGGTGCAGGCGCGCGACGTCAAGGCGCTGGTGGCGCAGATCCAGGCCAATCCGGACAAGTTCCGCTACAGCTCGTCCGGGGTCGGCAGCACCCAGCACCTGGCCGGCGCGTCCTTCGCGCGGCAGATCAAGGGCAAGCTGCTGCACGTGCCGTACAAGAGCAGTAGCAGTGCGCTGGTGGACCTGATGGGCGGGCAGGTGGACATGAGCTTCGAGACCATGCCGTCGGTCATCAGCCATATCAAGGCCGGCAAGCTGCGCGCGCTGGCGGTCACCGCGGACCAGCGCTCGGCGCTGCTGCCCAACGTGCCCACGCTGGCTGAAGCGGGCGTGCCCGGCATCCAGATGAGTGCATGGTACGGTGTCTATGCGCCGGCCGGCACGGCGCCCACGACACTGCAGAAGCTGGGCAACGCGCTGGCCACGGTGATCAGGGACCCTGACACCGTGCGCCGGCTGGCCGATGTGGGCGCGGTGCCCGGCGCGCTGACCGCGGCGCAGTTCGATGCCTTCTCGCGTGCCGAGTATGTGCGCTATGGCAAGCTGATCGCTGAACTGGGCGTCAAGCTCGACCAATAACAACCCCGGAAGTCCAATGAATTCCCGTCCAAGAATCGCCATGGTGCTGGGCGACCCCGCCGGCATCGGCCCCGAACTGATCGCCAGGCTGCTGGCCGACCCCGCGACCGCCGCGCAGGCCGAGATCCTGTTGATCGCCGACCGCGACGAATGGCGCCACGGCATGCGGATCGCAGACGTCGAGCTGGCGCTGGCCGAGACCGATGCGCCCGCCTTTGCCGACGATGGCAAGCCGCGCCTGTACCACTGGCAGCTGCCGGAGCGCCCGGCGTATGCGCGCGGCCAAGCCAGTGCCGAGGGCGGGCGCTACAGCCTGGGCACGCTGGCGCTGGCACTGCAGCTGGCGCAAGCGGGCCAGGCCGACGCGATCCTGTTCGGGCCGCTGAACAAGAGCTCGCTGCACGCCGCCGGCATGGCGCACAGCGATGAGCTGCACTGGTTTGCCGAGCAGCTTGGCTGCCACGGCAACTTCTGCGAGTTCAATGTCCTGGACGGGCTGTGGACCTCGCGCGTGACCTCGCACGTGGCGCTCAAGGACGTGCCGGCGATGATCACGCCGGAACGCGTGGGCGGCGCCATCGACCTGATTGACCAGGCCCTGCGCCGCGCCGGCATGGCGCGCCCGCGCATCGCGGTGTGCGGCCTGAACCCGCACAACGGCGACAACGGCGCCTTCGGCCGCGAGGAGATCGACGTGATCGCCCCGGCCGTGGCCGCGGCGCGTGAGCGCGGCGTGGCGGCAGACGGTCCGTTCCCGGCCGACACCATCTTCCTGAAGGTGCAGGGTGGGCCGTCGCAGCGGCAGTTCGATGCTATCGTCACCATGTACCACGACCAGGGCCAGATCGGTATCAAGCTGATGGGCTTCTCGCGCGGCGTGACGGTGCAGGGCGGGCTGCCGGTGCCGATCACCACGCCCGCGCATGGCACCGCGTTCGACATCACGCAGCAGGGCCGCGCCGATCCGGGC
Organism: Cupriavidus sp. FW305-3-2-15-C-LB2; assembly: GCF_058787575.1. Classification (NCBI taxonomy): domain Bacteria; kingdom Pseudomonadati; phylum Pseudomonadota; class Betaproteobacteria; order Burkholderiales; family Burkholderiaceae; genus Cupriavidus; species Cupriavidus sp. FW305-3-2-15-C-LB2. The sequence continues at coordinate 15,778 of NZ_JBYSZW010000082.1, read as the reverse complement.
GCCACGCTGCAGGCATTCCAGATCGCCTGCCGCATGGGCGCGCAACGGCGCGCCACAGCCTAGCCACCACCTTCACCACACCAAATCCAGCAAGACCGCCCCCGGCGCGGCCGGGGAGCGTTCGCGCCAACGCATCGCCATCAGGAGCTGAACATGAAGATCACCAACGTCCGCGCCCGTGTCTTTGAATGGAAGGGCAAGACCGTGCCGCCGCAGGCGCATTTCTGCACCAACGCCACCGACATCCTGTTCGAGCGCGGCGACGCCATGGGCTCGTTCCGCTTCCACGGCTGGCTGGTGGTTGAAGTGGAAACCGATTCCGGCCTGGTCGGCATCGGCAACTGCGCGCTGGCGCCGCGCGTGGCCAAGGAGATCGTCGACCAGTACCTGGCGCCGGTGGTGATCGGCCAGGACCCGTTCGACAACGAATACCTGTGGCAGAAGATGTACCGCCGCACCCATGCCTGGGGCCGCAAGGGCATCGGCATGGCGGCGATCTCGGCGGTCGATATCGCGCTGTGGGACCTGATGGGCAAGGCGGTTGGGAAGCCCGTGTTCAAGCTGCTGGGCGGGCGCACCAAGGAAAAAATCTGGTGCTACGCCTCCAAGCTCTACAACAATGACGACCGCGACGCGTTCCTGGCAGAAGCGCAGCGCTACCTCGACCAGGGCTTCACCGCGATGAAGATGCGCTTCGGCTACGGCCCCAAGGACGGCCCCGCCGGCATGCAGAAGAACATCGAACAGGTGCGCCTGCTGCGCGAGCTGGTCGGCGACGGCGTCGACATCATGCTGGAGTGCTACATGGGCTGGACCCTGGAGTACGCGCGCCGCATGCTGCCGCGCCTGGCCGAGTTCAACCCGCGCTGGCTGGAAGAGCCGGTGATCGCCGACGATATCGAGGGCTATGCCGAGCTGAAGAAGGCGAGCCCGTTCCCGATCTCCGGCGGTGAACACGAATTCACCTCCTACGGCTTCAAGGACCTGCTCGAGCGCCGTGCGGTGGACGTGATCCAGTACGACACCAACCGCGTCGGCGGCATCACCGCGGCGCAGAAGATCAACGCCATGGCCGAGGCCTGGTCGGTGCCGGTGATCCCGCACGCGGGGCAGATGCATAACTACCACCTGACCATGGCCTCGACGGCTTCGCCGATGTCGGAGTACTTCCCCGTGCACGACGTCGAGGTGGGCAATGAGTTGTTCTACTACATCTTCAAGGGCGATCCGGCGCCGGACAACGGCTACCTGCAGCTCGACGACAACCTGCCGGGGCTGGGCCTGGAGCTGAACGAGGAGTACTTCAGCCAGTTCGACATCATCGGCTGACGGGCCAGTTGCCGGGTTCTGCCCGGCCGGGCAGCGCGCCATGTTTCACGACAATGCGCGCTGCCGCTTCAAGGCCGCCTCTTCTTCCACTCATAGTCCGGTGGCGGGTCGGCCGCGCCGGCCCGGCCCACGGCGTTGGGATTCTCCGAGCACAGTGTGACAAAGCTCACCGGCTCGCCCGCGTGCTGGCGCTGGCGCAGCGCCTCGGTAAAGTGCAGGGCCTCACGCATCGCATCGCTTGGGAATGACTGCGCGTGGGGGCTGAGCCCGGTGCCGTCGGCTTCGGACCAGTAGACCATATACATAAGGCTTCCTCTTCGTTGCGGCAGGCAATTTTGCAGGATCCTGCAACCTTCGTTCCCGGCGCCGGGAGTGTTGCATGATGGCGCGGGAGGCAGGCAAGGCACGCCGGTTGCAATCCCTGCAGCCACGCTTTGCAAGCCTTGGCATGCGGCGGCACAATGATCGCTTCCCGACACCTTGCCGGCGCTGCGCCGACGCCGACCGCCTGCCGCGCCGCCTATCATGCCCGATCTTGCGCTGATCCCCGCCACGGCTGCCGATGCCGACCGGCTCGCCGCCATGCACGCCGCCAGCTGGCAGCACACCTATCCCGGCATGCTGCCGGCTGCTTACTTGCGGGACCAGGCCTACCCGGAACGGCTGGCCGCCTGGCGCGCCCGCATGCACAACGGCGCAGACGGCCCCGTGGAAGTCACGCTGGCCATGGTCGACGGCGAAGCCGCTGGCTTTGCCTGCCTGCTGCCCGAGGCGGAGCCCCGCTTCGGCATCTATCTCGACAACCTCCACGTGCTGCCGGCTTTCCAGGGCCAGGGCCTGGGCAAGCGCTTGCTGGCCCACTGCGCGCAGCGCGTGGCCGCGCACTGGCCCGGGCGGCCGCTGTTCCTCTATTTGCTGGAAGCCAATACGCAGGCGCGCGAGTTCTACCAGCGGCTGGGCGGCGAGGAATCCGAGGCGTTCGAGGATGATTTCCACGGTCCGGACCTGCGGGTCATGGTCCGCCGCGTGACCTGGCCGGACGTGGCGGCGCTGGTCAGGCGCCTGGGCTGACCAGGGCAGCGCGTCCGGGTCCGTCGCCGGCAAAAAATTCCCACAGGAGTCGCTTCCGATGCTGCAAGCCATTGCTCTCGTTGTGCCAAGCAAACCATGCCGGGCATTGGCCGGTGCCGCCATCGCCACGGCAGTGCTGGCCGGTTGCGCCAGCGCACCCGACACGCCTTCCGTCGCCAGGGCGGTGGAGGCGGCGGCCACGCCGGCCCAGGCGAAGCCGCACTGGCAGCGCGTGCACCTGGGCACGGGCGCGGGCTATGACTTCCCGGTCTACACCAACCATCCACTAGACCAAGACCTGTCGCGCATCCGCGAGGTGGTGTTCGTGCAGCACGGCCTGCAGCGCAACGGCGATGATTACTACGCCGCCGGTGCTGCATTGCTCAAGGCCAGCGGCCGCAATCCGGACGAGGTGCTGCTGGTCGCGCCCAACTTCCCCGGCACGCCAGACCACGGCAAGGGCTTCGACGGCATGCCGCAATGGTCGGTGCAGGGCTGGATGAGTGGCGAGAACGCGGTCAACGCGCCGTTCACGGTCAGTTCACTGCAAGTCCTCGATGACATGATGGCCTTCGTCACCGACAAGGCGCGCTTGCCGCGGGTGGCCAGGGTGACCGTGGCCGGGCATTCGGGCGGCGCGCAGATCGTGCATCGCTATGCCGTGCTGAACAATGTCGACGAGCGCATCCGCGCGCGCGGCATCGACCTGCGCTATGTGGTGGCCAACCCCTCGTCCTACCTGTACTTCACGGCGGTGCGCCCGGCCGGCGCGGACGGCCGCTCGTTTGCGCCTTACGACAAGGCAGTGTGCCCGGATTACGACAAGTACCGCTATGGCATGCAGGACATCGTGCCCTACGCCAAGGGTGCCAATGGCCAGTCGCTGTACCAGCGCTACGCCGGGCGTCAGGTGACCTACCTGGCCGGCACGGAAGACAACGACCCCAACCACCGCGTACTGGACAAGGCGTGCGGCGCTGAGGCCGAAGGTCCCACCCGCCTGCAGCGCGCCCGCGGCTACCTGCGCTATGAGCGCTACCTGGCCAGCCCCGGGCTGGTGATCCGCCACCAGGCCTATGAAGTGGTGGGCGTGGGGCACGACCAGGCACGCATGTTCGGATCGCAATGCGGTGCCAGGGCGGTGTTCGACATGGCGGAAACGGCCAACCCCGACGGCGCCGCCTGCCGCGCGCCGCAGCTCTGATTCCGCCGGCCAAGAAAAAACCCGCGAATCTCGCGGGTTCAAGTCCCTGCCCGCAGGAACGGGCTCGGAGGAGACAACCACAGGGAAACGGTTACATGCCCGGTCAGCCCAGGCTGAATTTGACAACCTGTTCTTCGACGCCGACAAAGCGCACCAGCTGGCGTAGCCCGCTGGCGTATTCCTTGATATGGTGCCCGTCCGGCGTATCGGACAGGCGGTAGTAAATGGGCGCCTTGTCGCGCATGGGCGGCAGGATGCCGATCGGGAGTTCGACGGCGTCGGCTTCCCAGGCCACGTCGCGCTCTTCGGCAAGCAGGATTCTTCCGGTCATGGACACACTCCAGGATTGCTGCAAGGTGCGGCCGGGGGCGGGTATGCGCTCGCACTGGATTTTCAATGTATGGAATGTATTGCATCCAACGCAGAAATGCCATTCAGCGTTTTTTAATTCTGTCTGCCAGGAAATTTCCAAAATGACAAATTTAACGAATGTATGGCATCTGCTGGCGACGCCGGTGACGACATCGCTGAGGGTGCTGCGCAAGGCCGGCATTGCGATACCATAGCGCCAGCCCCGCGAAGTGCGGCTACCGGCGCGTCCCGGTTCCGGGTCTGCCGCATCCGCTTCCAACCATTTTCCATCGCCCCCCGACGGGCCACTGCCCAGACGCATGTCGACCCAGCACGCCTTGTTGATTTCCCTGATCGAAAAACCGTCGTCCGGTTATGACCTGGCGCGGCGCTTTGACCGTTCCATCGGCTATTTCTGGCATGCCACGCACCAGCAGATTTATCGCGAGCTGGGGCGGATGGCTGACAGTGGCTGGATTGCCGCGGATGAAACCGAGGCGGCGGAAGGCGAGGCCGGTGGCGGCGACCGCAAGAACCGCAAGAAGGTCTACCGGGTGTTGCCGGCCGGCCGTGAAGAACTGGCACGCTGGGTGCTGACCCCCGGCGCCAGCCTGGACCAGCGCGAGGAAATCCTGGTCAAGCTGCGCGCCGATGCGGTGATCGGGCCGCTTGGCCTCGGTGACGAGATGCGTCGGCTGATCGCGCTGCATCGGGCCCGGCTGGAGACTTACCTGGCCATCGAGCGGCGCGATTTCTCGACGCCGGACATGGACCGCGCGCAACAGCTGCGCTATGCGCTGCTGCAGCGCGGCATCCGCTTCGAGCAGGACTGGGTGGCCTGGGGCGAGGAACTGCTGCCGCTGCTGTAGCCGCGCCCGCTTGGGCGGCGGCTACGGCCTGCCAGGCCAGCTGACCGGCTGCGTCAGGCCAGGTCGACGGCGCGCGTGCCGGCCTGCTTGGCCTCGCCCAAGCCCAGCCGGCGGCGTGCCAGCGCATATTCCTCGGCAAAGCGGCGCACCAGCTCGCCTGCGGGCACCACGCGCTTGATTGCGCCCACGCCCTGGCCGGCGCCCCAGATGTCCTTCCACGCTTTGACGCTGGTGGAGCCGAAATTCATCTTCGACGGATCCGATTCGGGCAGCGCGTTCGGGTCCAGGCCGGCGCGCTCGATGCTGCCGCGCAGGTAGTTGCCGTGCACGCCGGTGAACAGGTTGGAGTAGACGATGTCGTTGGCGGTGCTGTCGACGATCATCTGCTTGTAGCCGTCCTGTGCGTTGGCTTCCTGCGTGGCGATAAAGGCCGAGCCGATATAGGCCAGGTCGGCGCCGGCGGCCTGCGCGGCCAGGATGGCGTCGCCGCTGGAGATCGAGCCCGACAGCAGCAGCGGGCCGTCGAACCATTCGCGGATCTCGTGCAGCAGCGCGAACGGCGACAGCGTGCCGGCATGGCCGCCGGCCCCGGCGGCAACCGCCACCAGTCCGTCCGCACCCTTCTCGATGGCCTTGCGTGCGAAGGTGTTGTTGATCACGTCGTGCAGCACGATGCCGCCGTACGAGTGCACTGCGTCGTTGACTTCCTTGCGCGCGCCCAGCGAGGTGATCACGATCGGCACCTTGTAGCGCACGCACAGCTCCAGGTCATGTTCAAGCCGGTCGTTGGACTTGTGCACGATCTGGTTGACGGCGAAAGGTGCCGACGGGCGGTCCGGGTGCCTGGCGTCGTGTTCGGCCAGCTCGGTGGTGATGCGGTCCAGCCATTCTTCCAGCTTGGGTGCCGGGCGCGCATTCAGCGCGGGGAACGAGCCCACCACGCCGGCCTTGCACTGGGCGATGACCAGGTCGGGGTTGGAGATGATGAACAGCGGCGAGCAGACCACCGGCAGCGACAGCCGGTTCTGGAGTTGGGCGGGAAGGGCCATGGGTGAAGTCTCCTGGGTATTTCGGTAAGGCGAAAAAGCGGTGCTGCGAAACAGGGTTGCGTCAGGCCGCGCCGGTCAGCACGTCCTTCTGGCTGGCCAGGCGCGCGCCCATGGCGGCGGCCAGCGCCTCCAGGCCCGAGCGCGGGCGCACCATGACTTCGAACTCGGCAATGCGGCCGGCGTCGTCGAAGCGGATCATGTCGATGCCCTTGAGCGCCTTGCCGTCCACGGCCGCGCTGAATTCCAGCACCACGCTGTGGCCGTCCTCGCTGACAAAGCTGCGGTGGTAGCGGAAGTCCTGGAACACCTGGTTCACCGTGGTCAGCACCAGCCCAATCGCGGCGCGGCCGGGATAGGGGGTGTGCGCGACCGGCGAGCGGAACACCACCTCATCGGCCACGATGGCGTCGAGCCCGGCCATCGAACCGTTGGCCAGCATCTGGTGCCAGGCTTCAAGTGAGGCCTGTGCGGCGGGAATCAGGTTGGTGGTGGTCACTTCGGTCTCCTTGGCTGGCGTCAGTGCGCGGCGTCTTGTTGCGGGGGTTTTATGCAACCAGTTGCATAGTGGATGGAAAGGTAGCATGCGCCGGGGCACCGTGCAAGCGATGCGGGGGCCAATGGTGCCGGCGCCACGCCGCGCAGTGACGGGTTGTCTACAATAGGCGGGATCCCAACCCCGCACGCCGGCCCCCGGCAGGAGAGTCAGTGACCACTAAGCCCTCCGCTGCCCATCCTGAACAGGCGGCCTTGTTCGATGCCGACCTGGCCGCCTGGCGCGACCATCCGGAGCGCGCGTTCGACGGCTGGCTGGCACGGCATGGCTTCCGGCACGGCACCAGCGTGGTGTACCGCGCCATGTGGGGCAAGCTGCTGCGCTGGTCGGCCGAGCGCGGGCTGCCGCCGCTGAGCTGGTCGGCGGAGCAGATCGGTGAGTTCCTGGACGCGCAGCAGCTGCACAAATCGCACCGCTATCGCTATACGCGGCTGATCGAACGGGTGTTCCATCACCTGGCGCGGCTGCGCGAGGGCATGCACAACCCGGCCAGCCAGGCGGTGCGCGCCCATCTTGCCGACGGCGAGAACGATCCCACCGCGTTCCTGCTGCCGGGCGAGCGCGACCTGCTGGTGGCGCGGATACTTGGCCCGGCCGGCATGCCGGCCGGCGACACGCGCACCGCGGCATCGCCCACCCAATGGAAGCGCGCCCGCGATGTGGCCCTGCTGGCGGTGCTGCTCGGCGGCGGCCTGAAGGTAGGCGAAGCGCGGGCGCTGCGGGTCGATGCCATCGAAGCCGGCGCCCCCGGTCGGATGGCGCTGCGCATGGTCCGCGCGGACAACGGCCGAGCCTATACCGTGCCGCTGTTCAGCCTGGCCCATGCGCCGCTACGGGCCTGGCTGGCATTGCGCGAAGCCTCCGGCACGCTTGGCGGCCTGGTGTTTCCCGCCATGCCGGCGGGCCGGCCGATGCATGCCGCCTCGGTCTACCGGCGCGTGGAGATCCTGCTGGACGAGGCCGGCGTGCTGGCCGGGCGCAGCGAACGCGCGTCGCCGCAGACGCTGCGCAATACCTGCGCCGCCATGCATTTCGAGGCCGGCACGGCGCCGGCCGAGGTGGCGCAATGCCTGGGCATGCGCGACCCGGAGTCCGGCTGGCGGCTGCGCGCCGCCTATGAGGCCTGGCAGGCGCGGGCGGGGCTGGTGGCGGAAGTGCCGGGAAGCCGGGTCTAGCCCCGCGCGCCGGGCCGGCTGCCCTGGGCGCATCGGCAGATCGTGGATAATAAGCAGCTTCGCCGGCCTACGCGGCGGAAAGAGGTGCTTGCGCCACGTTTTGAATCCGCCAGGCCAAGGCCCGGCCCTGAATCGAATTCCGACACCGATTTTCCATGCCTGAAACCTTGCTCCTGACCGGTGCCACCGGCTATATCGCCTCGCATACCTGGGTTGCACTGCTCAATGCCGGCTACCACGTGATCGGCCTGGATAATCTTTGCAACAGCAGCCCGGTGGTGCTGGAGCGGCTCGCCACCATTACCGGCAAGACCCCGCATTTTGTGCAGGGCGACGTGCGCGACCGCGCATTGCTGGACCGGCTCTTTACCGAACACCGCATCAGCGGGGTGATTCATTTTGCCGCACTCAAGGCAGTGGGCGAATCGGTGAGCCAGCCGCTGGAGTATTACAGCAACAACCTGGGTGGGCTGCTGACGGTATGCGCGGCAATGGGCGCGGCCGGGGTGAAACAGCTGGTGTTCAGTTCTTCGGCCACGGTTTATGGCAATCCCCATGCGGTGCCGATCCTGGAGGATTTCCCGCTGTCGGCCACCAACCCGTATGGCCAGACCAAGCTGATGGGCGAGCAAATCCTGCGCGACCTGGAAACATCGGATCCGGACTGGCGCATTGCCTACCTGCGTTATTTCAATCCGGTCGGCGCGCATGAAAGCGGGCTGATTGGCGAGGATCCGCGCGGTATCCCGAACAACCTGATGCCGTATGTGGCGCAGGTGGCCGGCGGGCGCCGTGAAAAGCTGATGGTATTCGGCGGTGACTACCCGACGCCGGACGGCACCGGCGTGCGCGACTATATCCACGTCTGCGACCTGGCGGACGGCCACCTGGCGGCGCTGGGTTACCTGCGCGCGCAGGGCAAGAGCATGACCGTGAACCTGGGAACGGGCCGCGGCTACAGCGTGCTGGAAGTGGTGCAGGCCTACCAGCGTGCCAGCGGCAAGCCGGTGCCGCATGAGATCGTGGCGCGGCGCCCGGGCGACATCGCCTCGTGCTACGCCGATCCCGCGCTGGCCAACCAGCTGCTGGGCTGGCGCGCGCGCCATGACATCGACCGCATGTGCCAGGACTCATGGCGCTGGCAGTCGATGAATCCGCAGGGGTTTGACGCCTGACGCCCCGGGCAGGTGGCGCCGCAGTGTTGTGCAGGCGCCGCGGAAGACCAGAAAACAAAAACGCCACGGAATTCATCCGTGGCGTTTTACCATCTGCCGGATCGCGGGTTTCAGCGGATCAGGAAGTCTTCAACTGCCTTGCCCTGGGCCAGGGCCTGGGTCAGCCAGCCCGGGCGCTTGCCGCGGCCCGTCCAGGTATTGCCGGCGCTGTCGCGATAGCGTACCGGCACCTTGCGGTTGACCGCCTTCTTGCCGGCCGGCACCTTTGCGCCAAAACCCAGGTCTTCCGCGGTCAGGCCATATTGCTCGATTTTCTCGCGAATATCCGCGATCACCGTGGCTTGTTCGCGTGCCTTGATTTCCTCGGCCTGCTTCTGCAGTTCACTGATTTTCTGAACGATTTCCTGATACGTCGCCATTGGGTCCTCGGTTTCCGGTGGAGTGGAATGCGGTGGGTGTGTGCGGGGGTGAAAATGCTGAAAACAATTATAACGGGGTCGCCGCCCGCTGCAAATCCTGCCGGACTAATCGGATGCTGTTTTTGCGAAAATTCTTGGCGCCGATAATTGTGTGAACTTTCGGTGTCGTGGTCTGTCACCGGCATTTCCGTCGTCGTCGGCCCGGCTGCAGTTCCGGCCGCAGTTCCGGGTTCAGGCCCGCAAATGGTGCGGCCGTACGCAAACCGGCCCGGCGGCAGCCAGCCGCCGCCAAAATCAAATCGCCATAATCGGCCGCGGCAAGCCACGTGGCGTATATCCGACAGGCCGGTTATCGCCGATTAATTGCGCCCGCCACCGGCGCGGCGGCTCAAGTAACAGAAGGTCGCGCCGTTATCCGGGCAGGGCGGATCATCTGGGCGTCGATCCTGCCGGAACGGGGTTGGGGGTGTGCCCCGCGGGTTGACACAGTCTTCTTTCATCATGTCCTTCCACAACAATATCCAGATCAAGACCCTGCTACGGGGCGCCATGGGAATGCTGTCGCTGCTGCTGTTGCTGGTCGGCGGTGCCGGCCTGCACGGCATTTCACAAAGCAATGATGCCCTCAGGGAGACTTATGCCAACCAGCTCGGCTCCACCGTCGCGCTCAGCGAGGCGATGCAGGCCACCACGCGCATGCGCCTGGCACTGGACCGCAACGTGATGCAGGGCGAGCAGGACGACCCCAGGATTCACGTGGACCGTTCCAGGGTGTTCGTCGAGGCTTCGGAGGCTGCCTGGAAGCGCTACATGAACCTGCCGCAGAATCCTGAGGAAAAGGCGCTCGCCACGGAACTGGGCAAGCAGCGCCAGGCGTTCATGGAGCAGGGCGTGTTGCCGCTGCAGGCGGCTTCGCTCGCGGGCAACCAGGAAGAGGCCCTGCGGCTGGCGAAGAAGGTGCTGCCTGACCTGCAGCGCAGCATGTCGAGCGTGCACGAGAAGCTGCAGAAGTTCCAGATGACTGCCGGGCAGGCCAACTTCGATGCTGCGCAGGCCAGCTTTGCGCGTATCCGCATGCTGTCGGTCGTGCTGATCGTGCTGGGCCTGGCGGTCGCCGTGCTGTGCACGGTCACGCTGAACCGCGCCATCGTCGCGCCGGTGGCAGAGGCGCTGGCTGTGTTCGAGCGCATCGCCCGCGGCGACCTGACCTCGCGCATCGCCAGCGTCTCGAAGAACGAGATCGGCCGCATGATGCAGGCGCTGGCCGCGATGCAGGCCAGCCTGTCGGGCATCGTTGCCGAAGTGCGCACCGGCGCCGATTCGATGGCATCGGCCACGCAGCAGATTTCCACCGGCAACCTGGACCTGTCGCAGCGCACCGAGGAACAGGCCTCGTCGCTGGAGCAGACCGCCGCCAGCATGGAAGAGCTGACCACGGTGGTGCGGCAGAATGCCGACAACGCGCGCCAGGCCGGCGTGCTGGCCAATGAGGCCTCGCAGATCGCGCTCAAGGGCGGCGACGTGGTGGGCCGCGTGGTCGACACCATGAACGAGATCAACGGCGCCTCGCGCAAGGTGGTCGAGATCATCAGCGTGATCGAGGGCATTGCCTTCCAGACCAATATCCTGGCGCTCAATGCAGCGGTGGAAGCCGCGCGTGCCGGCGAGCAGGGCCGCGGCTTCGCGGTGGTGGCGGGCGAGGTGCGCAGCCTGGCGCAGCGCTCGGCCTCGGCCGCCAAGGAGATCGAGGCGCTGATCGGCGAGTCGGGCCAGCGCGTGGAGAGCGGTACCCGGTTGGTGGCAGAAGCCGGCCAGACCATGGGCGAGATCGTCCAGGCCGTGCGCCGCGTGACTGACATCATGAACGAGATCGGCGCCGCGTCGCAGGAACAGACCAGCGGCATCGAGCAGGTCAACCAGGCGGTGACCCAGATGGACGAGGTGACGCAGCAGAATGCCGCGCTGGTGGAAGAGGCCGCCGCCGCAGCCGGTGCGCTGGAAGAACAGGCGCAGAAGCTCAAGAACGTGGTCTCGGTGTTCAACCTTGGCACGGGTACGGGAGTAGGGGCAGGCACGGCCGCGACGGCTGTCGCTGGCAGCACCGCACGCACCATGTCGGTGCGGCCGGCGGCAGCCGCGGCGCATTCGGCAACCGCGGCGCCGCGTGCCGTTGCTGCCCGCCCGGCCGCGGCGCTTCCGGCAAGCCGTCCGGCGGCGAGGCCCGCGCTGGCCGTTGCCGGGGCCGATGATGACTGGAGCGCGTTCTAAACCACTGTCCCCACCATTGCCCTGTTCACACGGCGACCGCAAGATGCCATGATGCGGGGTTTGCCCCGCGTCCTGACCTTCTTCGCGCATTCTCTTCATCATCGCGCAGCCCAATGATTGCCCTGAGTTCCATCCTGTTGCTGCTGGCTGCCCTGCTGGGCGTGGCCGCCGCCCTCGGCGTTCGCGCCGGGCGTGCGGACCAGTCAGCCGGTGGCCGCTCGCTGCGCATGCTGACCTGGTCGGCGGCACTGTTATCGCAGCTGAGCGTAAGCCTGCCCGTACTGGTGGTGATGCTGTCGGGCAGCGTGCCGGCGGCCAACGACACGGCACAGATGGCGGCCAGCTTCGCCGCCGCAGCAGCAGCCACCGCGGCTGCCAAGCTGCTGGTGCAGTGGCTGCGCCAGGGCACGCGGCTGTGGCGCGGTGCGGCGCTCATGGCGGTCGTCGCTGGCGCCGGGCTGGTGGCCGCGGCCGGCACCCACCTGGGCCGCGCCTGTGGCGCGGGCTCGGTCTCGGCGCGCGCCTGCATCGATGCAGCCGGCCTGCCGCACCCCGCCTGGCTGGCGGGCGGGCTGACCGCGCTGTGCGCGCTGATGTTCGCCGTCCACCGCGCGCAGTCGCGTGGCTTGCTGGCTGCGCACCACGAAGCCGGCCTGGCCGATGAGCTGGTGGACGAGGCGCACGGCCTGCCGCGCGGGCACGAGTCCCGCCTGGCGCGGCGCGGCGCGCGCATTCCCGGCCGCCCCGGCCGTCTTACCGTGCGTGCCGCAGCGCGCGGGCAGGGCACGGTGGGCGAGTACAGCGTGGCAACGACGATGCCCGACCGCGTCGCCTTCGGCCGCTGGCTGGACCAGACGATCGCGCAGGCGCGGCTGGCCGAGAGCGGCTGCGCCGTGTTGCTGATCCATATTGCCGATTACCGCGAAGTCGACGAGGTCTTCGAGATCCGCGCCGACGATATCCTGGCCCAGGACGCCGGCGCGCTGGCGCAGGCCGTGCTGGAGCCGCATGACTTCCTGGCCCGGCTGGCGCGCGACGAGTTTGCCGTGGGCGTGCCGGAGCTGGTCCATCATGGCCGCGCGCAGGAACTGGGTTCGCGCATGCTCGGCTCGCTGGCCGAGTTCATCGCCGCGCGCGGCTTGCAGATGCAGATCGGCGTGAACATCGGCATTGCCATCTACCCGCGCGATGCGCAGACCTCGGAGGCGCTGATGCAGGCCGCGCGCGTCAGCCTGGCCGAGGCCCGCCAGAGCGGCTCGAACCAGGTGCGCCTGTTCAACAGCGCCGCCGGCGAACGCGCGCGCCGCACCCGCGTGATCCGGCGCGACCTGTGGCTGGCGATCCAGGACGACGCACTGTCGCTGCAGTTCCAACCCAAGTACGATGCGCGCCGGCGCACGCTGGTGGGGGCCGAAGCGCTATGCCGCTGGCGCCATCCCGCGCTGGGCCAGGTGAGCCCGGCCGAGTTCATCACCGTGGCCGAGCAGTCGGGCCAGATCGACAAGCTCGACGACTGGGTCCTGACCAGCGTCTGCCGCCAGGTGCGCCAGTGGCGGGACGCCGGCGTGCCCACCGTGCCGGTGGCGATCAATGTCTCGGGGCTGCGCTTTGCCAGCCGCAATTTCCCGCAATACCTGCTCGAGCAGATCCACCAGCACGACATCCCGCCCTCGGCGATCACGCTGGAGATCACCGAGACCGCGGCGATGAAGGACATCGGCAAGTCGCTGGAAACGCTGGCCGAGCTGCAGTCGCTCGGCATCCAGGTGGCGCTGGACGATTTTGGCAGTGGCTATTCCAGCCTGGGCTATCTCAAGCGCCTGCGCGTGGGCACGCTCAAGATCGACCGCACCCTGATCGGCGGGCTCGACACCGATGCGCAGGGCCGTGCCATCGTCGGCTCGATGGTGGCGCTGGCGCACGAACTGCGCATGAAGGTGGTGGCCGAGGGCGTTGAATCGGCATCGCAGCTGGAAATCCTCAATGAGATGGGGTGCGACGAGGTGCAGGGTTACCTGCTGTCGCTGCCGCTGGATGCTGCCGGTTTTGCCGATGCCTTGCGCGAGCAGGGCGGCGCCTGACGGCTAAAGTTTGTCCGTGACGCGGCCGATAACCGGTCTGGCAGGCTGCCAGCGTTTGCGGCGCAGCCCTGCGCCGGCCCGTCCGTCGCCGGCTGCGCTGCCCGTGCTGTCCATCCTGGCGGATCAACCGAGTCCTGCAAACCGGAGGCGCCCATGTCATCGCCCAGCATCCTCGTCGTCGACGATTCCCCTTCGCTCCGTCGCATGATCGGCGCCTGCCTGCGCGCAGGAGGGTTTGACGTGACCGAGGCGGCCGACGGCGACCAGGCACATGCGCTCGCGGCCGGCGCCAGCTTCGGCATGCTGGTCACCGACCAGGTCATGCCCGGCATGGATGGCCTCACGCTGATCCGCAGCCTGCGCGCCACCGAGCGCTATGCGTGCATTCCCATCCTGATGCTGACCACCGAGCAGGACGGCAGCATCCGCGAACAGGCCCGCGCCGCCGGCGCCTCGGGTTTCCTGCCCAAGCCCTTCGATCCTGACCAGCTGATGCGGGCCGTGACGGCGCTGCTGTCCACCGCGCACCCTACCTCGGAAGGGTAAGGAAAGCCGGGCGTCGCCCTTCAGTCCCCCGGATTGCTGCCGTAAACACTGGTGGGCGAAGTCATGCCCCGGTGCCAGCCAGCGGCCTTGGCCGCAGCAGCGCCAGCAAACCAGCATGAGCCAATTTTGGGGGGCTAGACGATGAAGCACATCGACAAGGCAGACGGCGCGGGCGAAGAGTTCCTGGCCTTTACGCTGGGCCGGGAAGAATACGGCGTCGACATCCTGAAGGTCCAGGAGATCCGCGGCTACGAGTCGGTCACCCAGCTTGCCAACGCACCGGACTACATCAAGGGCGTGATCAACCTGCGCGGCATCATCGTGCCGATCATCGACCTGCGCATCAAGTTCCGCCAGCAGAACGTCAGCTACGACCAGTACACGGTCGTCATCATCGTAGACCTCAACGACCGCACCACCGGCATCGTGGTCGATGGTGTGTCCGACGTGCTGACCCTTGCAGCCGAGCAGATCAAGCCCACGCCGCATTTCTCCGGCGAACTGGCGACCGACTACATCCGCGGGCTGGGCTCGGTCGAGCAGCGCATGCTGATCCTGGTCGACATCGAGAAGCTGCTCAACACCGAAGAACTCGCCGCGCTCGAAGCGGTGGCGTGATCCCGCGGCAGCGCCAACGTTGTCCGGCCGGCGCCCCGCCTGCCGGACCGAACCCGCCCGGGGTGCAGCAACTTGCCGCGCCCGGGCCTGCAGTACTGTCATAGATGCGAAACAACCAACCCGTTACGCAGCGCGAATACAAGCTCTCCCCATCGGACTACCTGATCTCGCGCACGGACCTCAAGGGCCGGATCACCTTTGCCAACCGCACCTTTATCGAGGCAAGCGGCTTTGCGGCCGAGGAGCTGCTCGGTGCGGCGCACAACCTGGTGCGCCATCCCGACATGCCGCCGGAAGCGTTTGCCGACCTGTGGCAGGACCTGCAGGCCGGCCGCACCTGGATGGGCGTGGTCAAGAACCGCCGCAAGAACGGCGACTTCTACTGGGTCAACGCGACCGTGACGCCCACGCGCGTCGATGGCCGCGTGGTCGGCTACACCTCGGTGCGCTCGATGGCGACGCGCGAGCAGGTGGAAGCCGCCGGCGCTGCCTATGCACGCTTCCGGACCGGCCGCGCGGACGGGCTGGCGATCCGCCACGGCGCCGTGGTCCGCACCGGGCTGCGCGGCCTGGTGCAGGGTCTGCTGCACCTGAACCTGAAGCGCCGCATCCTGTGGGCGCAGGCCGGCGGGATGGTGTGGTTCCTGGCCGCACTGGTTGCGGTGGAAGCCCTGGGCGGCGCAGGCGTGGCCGCGGTGCGCCCGTGGCTGTGGGGCGGCTTTGCGCTGGCGCTGGCATCGTCGTTCGCGGCAGGCACCATGCTGCTGGCGCGCGTGCACCGTCCGGTGCGCCACATGCTGGACTTTGCGCTGCGCATGGGCGCGGGTGACCTGACCACGCGCTTCGAGCACCGCAGCGCCGACGAGATCGGCGCGCTGGCGCAGGCCATGCAGACCATGCAGCGCAGCCTGCAGTCGGTGGTGCACGAGATCCAGGAAGGCATGGCCAGCATCTCCACGGCAACGCGCCAGGTGGCCGCGGGCAACAACGACTTGTCGCAACGCACCGAGCAGCAGGCGGCAGCGCTGGAGCAGACGGCGTCGAGCATGGAAGAGCTGACCAGCACGGTG
>NZ_JBYSZW010000081.1:0-23280 GCF_058787575.1 Cupriavidus sp. FW305-3-2-15-C-LB2 | reverse complement strand
GTGGGGGTAGTCATTGGGGGCCTGAGAGGAAGGGGTTAGCGGCGCGCCGCATGCATCGTTATTTGCCAACCGATCGGTCGGTTAATTATATGCACATCCGGCTCGCCGCCGCAGCCAGCGGCCCCCACCTGCGTCAGGCCGCTGCCACCAGCTGGTCGATCGCGCCGAATACCGAATGGCCCTGCGCGTCGAACATCTCGATCTTGACCGCGTCGCCGAACTTCATGAACTCGGTCACGGGCTTGCCTTCATCGATGGTTTCCAGCATGCGCTTCTCGGCAATGCAGCAGTAGCCCTTCTTGCGATCAACGTTGGAGATCGTGCCCGAGCCCACGATGCTGCCGGCGCGCACGTTGCGGGTCTTGCAGATATGCGCGATCAGCTGGCCGAAATCGAACACCATGTCAGTGCCGCAGTCGGGCTGGCCCACCTTCTTGCTGTTCCAGTGCACGGTCATCGGCAGATGCACCTTGCGCTCGCGCCAGGCTTCGCCGAGTTCGTCGGGCGTCACCGCCACCGGCGAGAACGCCGTGGCGGGCTTGCTCTGGAAGAAGCCGAAGCCCTTGCCCAGTTCGGCCGGGATCAGGTTGCGCAGCGAGACATCGTTGGCCAGCATCACCAGGCGGATGGCGTCGCCGGCCTGCTCGGGCGTGGCGCCCATCCTCACGTCGCCGGTGATCACGGCCACCTCGGCCTCGAAGTCGATGCCGAAGGCCTCGCTGGCGCAGACGATATCGTCCTGCGGCCCGACGAAGTCGTCCGAGCCGCCCTGGTACATCAGCGGGTCGGTCCAGAACTCGGCTGGCATCTCGGCGCCGCGCGCCTTGCGCACTAGCTCCACATGGTTGACATAGGCCGAGCCGTCGGCCCACTGGTAGGCGCGCGGCAGCGGTGCCATGCAGTCCCTGGGGGCGAACGCGAACGGGTGGCGTGCGCGGCCGGCGTTGAGCGCGTCGTACAGGTCCTGCAGCTGGGGCGCGTAGAAATTCCAGTCGTCCAGCACGGTCTGCAGCTTGCCGGCGATGTCGGTGGCGTAGTGGGCTTGCTTCAGGTCGCGCGACACGACCACCAGCTGGCCGTCGCGCGAACCGTCCTTCAGGGTTGCGAGTTTCATGGGTGCGATGGGGTAGGGATCAGGGGCGCCTGCATCGCAGGCGCGTTGGCCGCTAGTCTACCGTGGCCTGCCCGCGCGCCAGTCAGTCGACGGTGATGCCCTTGGCCTTGATCAGCTTGCCCCAGCGCTCGCCCTCGGCGCGCGCGTAGCTGGCGAATTCCTCGGGCGTGCTGTAGACCGCCTCCACGCCCACGCCTTCCAGCTTCTTCTGCACCTCGGGCGTCTTCAGCGCCTTGACCAGCTCGGCATTCAGGCGCGTGACCACGGCCTTGGGCGTGCCGGCCGGCGCCACCATGCCTTGCCAGGCGTAGGCCTCGAAGCCGGCCACGCCGCCCTCGGCCACGGTCGGCACGCCGGGCAACACGGTAAGGCGCTTGGGCGTGGCCACGCCGAGCGCGCGCAGCTTGCCCGCCTGCACGTTCTGCTGGCCCGAGGCCAGGTCCAGGAACATCAGGTCGACCTGGCCCGCGAGCAGGTCCTGCACCGCCGGCGCCGCGCCCTTGTAGGGCACGTGCGTCATCTTGACCCGGGTCTGGTCCATGAACAGTTCCATCGCCAGGTGGTGCGGGCTGCCCGCGCCCGGCGAGGCGAAATTGACCTTGCCCGGGTTCTTCTGCGCGTACGCGACCACTTCCTTGAGCGTGCGCGCCGGGAAGTTGGGATTGGCCACCAGCACCAGCGGGAAGCGCGCAAGCTGGCCGATGTAGACGAAGTCCTTGTCCGGGTTGTACGGCAGCTTCTTGTACAGCGACGGATTGGCGGCCAGCGTGGCGGTGTCGGCGGTCAGCACGGTGTAGCCGTCGGGCTTGGCATGCGCCACGGCATCGGCGCCGACGATGGTGGCCGCGCCCGGGCGGTTGTCGATCACCACCTGCTTGCCCAGCCCCGGGGTGATGGCCTGCGCCACGGTGCGCGCCACCACGTCGGTGCCGCCGCCGGCGGGATAGGGCACGACCCAGCGGATCGGCTGCGACGGCCAGTCATCGGCGCGCGCGGGGGCGCTGGCGGTGAACAGGGCAGCAAACAGGGTACCGGCCGTCAATGCGGCGAGGGCGGGGCGGAAGTGGCCAAGGGGGCGCATCGGTTGTCTCCGTGTTAAAAAGGGGCCCGGTTCGGGCGGGCTTGCACGAGAGGCATGTCGCCGGCCAGGTCTGTTGCGAAGAAAGTCTACCGATGGCTTAAAAATTGGTAAATCGATTTCGCTATAGTAAATTTACCTACGAATTTCCCCCGCCCCCCGGGGAGCAAACCATCCGCCGCATGTCAGAGACCGAAGAAGAAGACACCAAGCTGCGTTCCGGCATCCAGTCCATCGAGGTGGGCTTCAGGCTGCTGCAGGCGCTGGCGGTGTCGCCGCGCGCGATGATGCTGCGCGACCTGGCCGCCGCCGCCGACATGAACCCGGCCAAGGCCCATCGCTACCTGGTCAGCTTCATGCGGCTGGGCGCGGTGGCGCAGGACCCCGTCAGCGGGCGCTATGACCTGGGCCCGTTCGCGCTGCAGCTGGGCCTGGCCGGGCTGAACCGCCTCGATCCGGTCAAGAAGGCGCGCCCGATCCTGTCGCAGCTGCGCGACGAACTGGACCTGACCGCCGGCATTGCCGTGTGGGGCAACCACGGTCCCACCGTGGTGCACTGGGAGGAATCCAGCCATCCCGTCACCGTCAGCCTGCGCCTGGGCGATGTGATGCCGATGCTGAACTCCGCCACCGGGCGCCTGTACGGCGCCTACCTGCCGCGCAAGCAGACCCTGCCGCTGATCGAACGCGAGCTGGGCGCTCGCGGCAATGACGGCTTGCCCGACATGCCGCGCTCGCTGGCCGAATACGACGCGATCTGCGCCGAGGTGCGCGCGCATGGCGCGGCGCGCACGCTCGGCGGCGTGCTGCCGGGCATCAATGCGTTCTCGATGCCGGTGTTCAATGCCAACGGCCACCTGGCCATGGGGCTGATCGTGCTGGGCGCGCAGAGCATATTCGATGCAGAATGGGGCGGTACGATGGATCGTCGCATCCGCGACATCGCCCAACAGCTCTCATCGGAACTTGGCTACCTTGGTGCAGCCACCCCGGCCGGAGAAACCGGCCAATCCTGATCTCCACGCCCGGCCCGGCGCGGATCCCCGCGTCTGGCGCCGGCGGCGCTGGATCATCGTGATCGCCCTGGTGCTGCTGGTCCACGTGCTGGCCGTGGTGGGCTTCGTGCGCATGCCGGGGCCGCTGATCCCGGTGGATGTCAGCAACACGCCCACGCTGGAAGCGGTGCTGCTGCCGCCGCCCAGGCCGCCAGCCCCACCCGCGCCGCGGCCGGTGCCGCGCCCGCGCCCGCAGCCCAGGGCGGCCGCGCCGGCCCCGGAACCCGCGCCGCAGGAAGCCCCCGCTCCCCCGCTCGCCACCAGCCCGCAGGGCGCGACCGAGATGGCGTCGGGCAGTGGCGGCGAGGGCAGCGCGGCCAGGCCTGCCGCCGCTGCCGCGCCGTCCGGCGGGCCGCAGGGCGGCGTCGATGGCGTGCGCTACGACCCGCCGCCATCGGCGACGATGCACTACGCCAGCTTCGTCAACGGCGTGCAGAACCCCGACGGCCTGATCCGCTGGGAGCAGGACGGCAGCCGCTACCGGCTGGCGGTCGAAACCCGCGTGCTGTGGTTCCGCTTTGCCTTCCAGAGCGGCGGCGCGATGGCGGTGCAGGGACTGTTGCCGGAACGCTACGAAGAGCGCCGCCGCAACAAGACCGAGACCTCGCGGTTCGATGCCGCGGCCGGCACCGCGGTATTTGCCTCGGGCACGCAGGCGCTGTTCCCGCCCGGCGCGCAGGACCGCTTCAGCGTATTCCTGCAGCTGGTGGGGCTGGTGCGCGGCAATCCCCAGCGATATGCCACCCCCGGAGTGACGGAAGCGTTCCTCGTGGCCGACACGCGGGATGTGGAACCCATGCAAGTGCAGTATGTTGGAGAGGACGAGATCGACACCGGCAACGGCGTGATACGAGCAAAGCACTTTGTGAGGCTGCAGCGCCGTGCCAATGACCGGCGCCGCGTCGAGCTGTGGCTGGCGCAGTCGCTCGGCTGGATGCCGGTGCGCCTGCGCCAGACCGAGCCCGACGGCACCCAGATCGACCTCGTGTACCGCGGCAGGGAAGGGCAGTAGGACCGCGGCGCGCGCCTCCCGACGCATCATCCAACCGAAAGGAGCCCAGCCATGACCGTTGCCACGCCACCTGCCGAAACCCACCGCATCCACGCCGAAGGCGCCGACCTGCACGTGCGCGTGGACGGGGCGGACGGGCCCTGGGTGATACTGGCCCACGCCCTGGCTGCCGACCACACGCTGTGGGATGCCACCGCGCAGCACCTGGCGCGCCGCTATCGCGTGGTGCGCCCTGACATGCGCGGCCACGGCGCCAGCGACGCCCCGCTCGGGCCCTACACCATGACGCGGCTGGCCGACGACGTGGTCGCGGTGATGGACGCGCTGCAGATCCCCCAGGCGCATTTCTGCGGGATTTCCGTGGGCGGTATGATCGGGCAGACCATGGGGCTGCGCCATCCCGAACGGCTGCTGTCGCTGGCGCTGGTGGCCACCAACAGCCAGACCCCGATGGAGGCGCACCCGATGTGGCACAACCGCATCGGCCAGGCCGAGGCCCATGGCATGGCCGGGATGGCCGATGCCACCCTCGGGCGCTGGCTGACGCCGGCCTTCCATGAGGCGCATCGCGACCAGGTGTCGCGCATTCGCGACAGTCTGGTGGCCACGCCGGTACGTGGATACGTGGGTGTGGCCGGGGCAATCATGGCTTTTGACCTTGCCGGCGCGCTTTCCCGCATTCATTGTCCTACGCTGGTAGTAGCGGGCGAGCAGGACCAGGGCGCAACCGTGGCGATGGCGCAGAGCATCGCCGCGGCGATTCCCGGAGCCAGGCTCGAGGTCGTGCCGCAAGCGGCGCACCTGGTGCACGTGGAGCAGCCCGAGCGCTTCCACGCCGCGCTGGACGCCTTTCTCGGGAATGCCGCATGCGGGGGGCAGTGCGACGTTCCGTGACAAGCAACACACTGATGTGGAAGGCTCAAGAAACTTGTTGCATTGGCCGATGCCCAATTCATGTAAGGCAGAAAATCGTGGCAACGAGGTGACCCGCACCAATAACTTGATTTCCCGCCGGTCACCCCAAGTTTGGAGGTAAAGCCGCGGCGCCCCCTCAAGGCATCAACTGAGGCAAGAACCACAAGGGCATGCCGCCCATCCATGACGCCCAGGAGGTGTGCCATGCAAATGATCTACAACAGCGACAACTACTGCATCGTGGAGTTTGGTGCGGATGTCGATCAGGCGCCGCTTGAGTTTGGTGGCTATGAAATCGTCGACAAGAACCTGAAGCGCGAAATCTTCCTCGGCGGCCATCTGGCCGAGAGCTTCCGCGCCGATGTCAAACGCCTGATTGAAAGCGAGCCCTCCGTGGAGGAAGTCGACGATTTTCTCGGCAAGTTCGACAACGTCATGATGCACCCGCTGGTGATGCACTGAGCGGCTTTGCCTGGAACGATCACGCCCGCTTCGGCGGGCTTTTTTGTTGGTGGCGGGCGCTGCGGGCCGCGCTCAGTATTGTTCCCACGGCAGCCCGTCATGGCGCCAGCCGTTGACCGTATTGCGGTGGCGCTGCGCATCGAGGTCGCCCTCGAAGCCGTGCAGCACGAACTGGACGTTGGAGAAGCCCGCGCCCTCCAGTGCCCGCGCCGCCGCCGACGAGCGGTTGCCGCTGCGGCAGATCAGCAGCACCGGCCGCGCCGATGCCTGGCCCGCCAGTTTCTTCACCATCTGCACGAAATGCGGGTTGACCTCCCAGTCCGGGCCATCGTTCCAGGGTACGTTGTGCGCGCCCTTCGGATGACCGACGAACAGGTATTCCATCTCGCTGCGGCAGTCGATAAAGAGCGTCTCGGGCGATTGCGCCAGCAGGTCCTGGGCGTCGGCGGGGGAGAGATGTTGCATGGCGGGCAGGGAAGGGGGCAGCACGAAGCGACCCCGGGGCGGTGACGGTTACGTCTCTCAGTGTAGGCGCCAGCGGGCCGGACAGGCAACCGCGGGTCATCGCGGGCAGCCGCAAGGCCTTGATACACCTGATAAAATCGTCCCTCTTTGGCCAGCATAGGCCACAGCAGCGGCCCGGCGCCGATCCAGCCATGGATACGCCGCAGGCCCGCCTTTCCAGAGTCCCCGCCATGAGTGCCCCTGAATCCACCGCGGCCGCGCCGCGCCCCTACACCCGGGCTGCCGAGTTGCCCCGGCTGCTGCAAGAACGCATTCTGATCCTGGATGGCGCCATGGGCACCATGATCCAGCGCTACAAGCTGACCGAGGCGGACTACCGCGGCGCACGCTTCGCGGAACACAAGGTGGACGTCAAGGGCAACAACGAGCTGCTGCTGCTGACGCGCCCGCAGGTCATCAGCGAGATCCATGAGCAGTACCTGGCCGCCGGCGCCGACCTGATCGAGACCAATACCTTCGGTGCCACCGGCGTGGCGCAGGAAGACTACAAGATGGCGGACCTGGCGTACGAGATGAACGTCGAGGCCGCGCGCCTGGCGCGCGCCGCCTGCGACAAGTACAGCACGCCGGAGAAGCCGCGCTTTGTCGCCGGCGCCTTCGGCCCGACGCCCAAGACCGCCAGCATCTCGCCCGACGTGAACGACCCGGGCGCGCGCAACGTGACCTTCGAAGAGCTGCGCGATTCCTACTACGAACAGGGCAAGGGCCTGCTGGAAGGCGGCGCCGACGTGTTCCTGGTCGAGACCATCTTCGACACGCTTAACGCCAAGGCGGCGCTGTTCGCCATCGACCAGCTGTTCGAGGACACCGGCGAACGCCTGCCGGTGATGATCTCCGGCACGGTGACCGATGCCTCGGGCCGGATCCTGTCGGGCCAGACCGTGGAAGCGTTCTGGAACAGCCTGCGCCACGCCCGCCCGATCACCTTCGGGCTGAACTGCGCGCTGGGCGCCACGCTGATGCGCCCGTATATCGCCGAGCTGGCCAAGATCTGCGACGCGGCGGTGTCGTGCTACCCGAACGCGGGTTTGCCGAACCCGATGAGCGACACGGGCTTTGACGAAACGCCCGAGGTCACCTCGTCGCTGGTGGAAGAGTTCGCCGCCTCCGGGCTGGTGAACCTGGTGGGCGGCTGCTGCGGCACCACGCCCGAGCATATTGCCGCGATCGCCCAGCGCGTGGCCAACAAGACCCCCCGCACCTGGCCCGGCCAGTACCGCGACGCTGCCTGAGCCCGGAGCCCGACAACATGACCGACAAGCAACTGCCCCCGCGCCCGATGCGCCTGTCCGGCCTCGAGCCCTTCACCATCGACGACGACACGTTGTTCGTCAACGTCGGCGAGCGCACCAACGTGACCGGCTCCAAGGCCTTCGCGCGCATGATCCTGAACGGCCAGTTCGACGAGGCGCTGGCGGTGGCCCGCCAGCAGGTCGAGAATGGCGCGCAGATCATCGACATCAACATGGACGAGGCCATGCTGGACTCGAAGGCCGCCATGGTTCGCTTCCTGAACCTGATCGCCTCGGAGCCGGACATTGCACGCGTGCCGATCATGATCGACTCGTCCAAGTGGGAAGTGATCGAGGCCGGCCTGCAGTGCGTGCAGGGCAAGCCCGTGGTCAACTCGATCTCGCTCAAGGAGGGCGAGGAACAGTTCCGCCACCACGCCGCGCTGATCCGCCGCTATGGCGCCGCCTCGGTGGTGATGGCCTTCGACGAGAAAGGCCAGGCCGACACCTTCGAGCGCAAGACCGAGATCTGCAAGCGCAGCTACGACATCCTGGTCAATGACGTCGGCTTCCCGCCGGAAGACATCATCTTCGACCCGAACATCTTCGCGGTCGCGACCGGCATCGAGGAGCACAACAACTACGCGGTGGACTTCATCGAGGCCACGCGCTGGATCAAGCAGAACCTGCCGTACGCCAAGGTCAGCGGCGGCGTGTCCAACGTGTCGTTCTCGTTCCGCGGCAACGACACGGTGCGCGAGGCGATCCACACCGTGTTCCTGTACCACGCCATCGGCGCGGGCATGGACATGGGCATCGTCAACGCCGGTCAGCTCGGCGTGTATGACCAGCTCGATCCCGAGCTGCGCGAGCGCGTGGAAGACGTGGTCCTGAACCGCCGCGAAGATTCCACCGACCGCCTGCTGGAGATCGCGGACCGCTTCAAGGGCGGCGGCGCGAAGAAGGAAGAGAACCTGGCCTGGCGCGGCACGCCCGAGCAGCCGGTGCCGGTGGGCGAGCGCCTGGCGCATGCACTGGTGCATGGCATCACCACCTTCATCGTCGAAGACACCGAAGAGGTCCGCCAGCAGGTCGAGGCGCGCGGCGGCCGCCCGATCGAGGTGATCGAAGGCCCGCTGATGGACGGCATGAACATCGTCGGCGACCTGTTCGGCGCGGGCAAGATGTTCCTGCCGCAGGTGGTCAAGAGCGCGCGCGTGATGAAGCAGGCGGTGGCGCACCTGCTGCCCTACATCGAGGAAGAGAAGCGCCTGCTGGCCGAGGCCGGCGGCGACGTCAAGGCGCGCGGCAAGATCGTGATCGCGACGGTGAAGGGCGACGTGCACGACATCGGCAAGAACATCGTGTCGGTGGTGCTCCAGTGCAATAACTTCGAAGTGGTCAACATGGGTGTGATGGTCCCGTGCAACGAGATCCTGGCCCGCGCCAAGGTCGAGGGCGCGGACATCGTCGGGCTGTCGGGCCTGATCACGCCGTCGCTCGAAGAGATGGCCTACGTGGCCTCGGAAATGCAGCGCGACGACTACTTCCGCGTGAAGAAGATCCCGCTGCTGATCGGCGGCGCCACTACGTCGCGCGTGCATACCGCGGTCAAGATCGCGCCCAATTACGAAGGCCCGGTGGTGTACGTGCCGGACGCCTCGCGCTCGGTGAGCGTGGCCTCGAGCCTGCTGTCGGATGAAGGCGCGGCCAAGTACCTGGACGAGCTGAAGACCGACTACGACCGCATCCGCACCCAGCACGCCAACAAGAAGGCGACGCCGATGGTGACGCTGGCGCAGGCGCGCGCCAACAAGACCCCGATCGACTGGAGCAGCTACGTGCCGCCGAAGCCCAAGTTCATCGGCCGGCGCGTGTTCCGCAACTACGACCTGGCGGAACTGGCCAACTACATCGACTGGGGCCCGTTCTTCCAGACCTGGGACCTGGCCGGCAAATTCCCCGACATCCTCAACGACGAGATCGTCGGCGAGTCGGCACGCAAGGTGTTCTCGGACGGCAAGGCCATGCTGTCGCGCCTGATCCAGGGACGCTGGCTGACCGCCAACGGCGTGATCGCGCTGCTGCCGGCCAACACCGTCAACGACGACGATATCGAGATCTACACCGACGAAACCCGCAGCAAGGTCGCGCTGACCTGGCACAACCTGCGCCAGCAGAGCGAGCGCCCGGTGGTCGATGGCGTGCGCCGCCCCAACCGTTGCCTGGCGGATTTTGTCGCGCCCAAGGACAGCGGCATCGCCGACTACGTCGGCCTGTTCGCGGTCACCGCGGGCCTGGGCGTGGAGAAGAAGGAAGCCCAGTTCGAAGCCGACCATGACGACTACAGCGCGATCATGCTCAAGGCACTGGCCGACCGCTTCGCCGAAGGCTTTGCCGAGTGCCTGCACGAACGCGTGCGCAAGGACTTGTGGGGTTATGACGCCGGCGAGCAGCTCAGCAACGAGCAGCTGATCGCCGAGTCGTACCGCGGCATCCGCCCGGCGCCTGGCTACCCGGCGTGCCCGGAGCACACCGTCAAGGGCCCGATGTTCGAGTTCCTCGACGCGGCCGAGATCGGCATGGGCATCACCGAGTCGCTGGCGATGACGCCGGCCGCATCGGTGAGCGGCTTCTACCTGGCGCATCCGCAGTCGACCTACTTCTCCATCGGCAAGATCGGCCAGGACCAGCTCGACGACATGGCGGCGCGCCGCCACGAGGACCGCGCCACGCTGGAGCGCGCGCTGGCGCCCAACCTGTAACTGGGTGCGACGGCAGGGCGGCAGGGGCGGCTGCATCGCCCCGCCGCCAGCCCGTTGATGCAACAGGGAAAACCGCCGCAGGCGGCCGGCAAAGCCGTGCCGGAGCGGCGTGCCAGGCGCCTCACAACTCCTTACAGAGCCTTTCAACTCCTCACAGACCGGCGCAGTCCGGCTCCCTAGACTGAGGGCTCGATACACGCAATCACCAGCGTGATCACCGCGGCGAATGTTTCGCCGCGGGGCATCCTGAAAGGAGTCTGTCCATGAAGAAACTGCTGCTCTCCCTCTCCGCTCTGTCGATCGCTGCCGCTTCCTCGCTGGCCATGGCCCAAGGCACCGGCGTTTCCGTTGGCACGAAGGCCGATGTCGGCGCATCGGTGACCACCCCCTCTCCCGCCGCTGCAGCGCAGGGCGGCCTGAACACTGCCGGCAGCGCTGCCACGGGTGCCGCAGGCGCAGCCGAAAAGGGTCTGTCGACTGCGGGCGCGGCGACCAGCAAGGGCCTGTCGGCAGCAGGTTCGGCGGCTGACAAGGGTCTGTCGACCGCCGGCGCTGCGGTCGACAAGAGTGTCGGCACTGCTGCCGACGCCACCGGCGGCGCCGCGGCAGACGCCGGCACCAAGGCCAAGCACGGCAAGCACGCCACCAAGTCGGGCAAGAAGTCGAAGGCCGACGCGAGCGTGGATGTGAGCGCCGGTGCCGCAGCGGGTGCCAAGGCGCAGTAACCTGGCGCGCTAGTCCACAGTCACTGGCAACCAGCTACTAGCCCGGCCTTTTACCGGCGCCGGCGGCGCCAGGGCCCTCCAGGGTGTTTCAGCCCTGATGCGCCGCAGCAAAGCGGGACGGATCGCATCCGTCCCGCTTTGCGTTTGTGCGCGATCAGTGTGCCTAGGGGGCGCTGGCCCCGCCTAATGTCAGCCTGACACCGACAGCCCGCGCCCGCGCCCGGCACTACAATGACATCAACGCAGGCGGTTCCGCCTGCACCCGACTGCACCGGGCATGTGCCGGTCTGTTCAACCCAGTGGAGCCCACATGATCCGCATCCTGATCGCTGACGATCACGAGATTGTGCGTGCCGGGCTGCGCCAGTTCCTTTCCGAAGAGCCCGACATCCAGGTGACAGGCGAGGCCGGAAGCGGCGACCAGGTCATGGCGCAGTTGCGCGATGCCGAGTTCGACGTGCTGGTCCTGGACATCTCGATGCCCGACCGCAACGGCATCGACGTGCTCAAGCTGATCCGTCAGCGCAAGCCCGAATTGCCGGTCCTGATCCTGTCGACCTACCCGGAAGACCAGTACGCGATCAACCTGATCCGTGCCGGCGCTTCTGGCTACCTGACCAAGGAAAGCGCCCCGGACGACCTGGTCAAGGCCATCCGCACGGTGGCCCAGGGCCGCCGCTACGTGAGCGCCACCGTGGCCGACCTGCTGATCGGCGGGCTCGACAAGCCGACCGAGCAGCCGGTGCACCAGATGCTGTCGGAGCGCGAGTTCCAGATCTTCTGCAAGCTGTCGCGGGGGCAGTCGGTGTCGGTGATTGCCGACGAACTGTTTCTCAGCGTCAAGACCGTCAGTACCTATCGTTCGCGCATTCTCGAGAAAATGGGCATGAAGACCAACGCTGACCTGACCTATTACGCCATCAAGAACGGCCTGGTCGAATAACAGCCCACGATGGGCCGCACCGGACGAGGACCAGCAATACATAACATGTCGGAGCAGGCTTCGAACACTTCCTACCGGGCGCTGAGCATACTGCTGATTGAAGACTCGGCGGTCCTGCGAGGCATGCTGCTCGAATACCTGAAGGATTTCCCGTTCATCGAGAACGTGGACTGGGCCGATACCGAAGCCATGGCCCTGCGGCTGCTCGCCGCCGGCAAGTACGATGTGGTCATCGTCGACCTGCAGCTGCGCCAGGGCAACGGCATCAATGTGCTGCGCGCGATGCAGCGCATCGGCACCGGCGCGGTGCGCATCGTCTACACCAACCACGCCCAGGTCAGCATGTACCGCCGCCAGTGCGCCGAGGCCGGCGCGGACTACTTCTTCGACAAGTCGCTCGAGCTCGAGCAGGTGTTCCGCGTGATCGAGGAGCACGCGGCGCCGGCGCCCTGAGCCGGGCCAGCCCCTCGTTCCCTCATCATTCCCTGCCTGCCGGTGCGCGTCAGGCGCGCGCCGGCTCCTGATTTTCCGGCGCCTCCGCCGGTGCCAGCACCGCTTCCGTCAGCGGCACCTCGATGCGGATGCGCACGCCCGCCTGCGTCGAGGAATCGATCTGCATGCTGCCGCCCAGCGCGGTAACGCGCTGCTCCATGCCCAGCAGCCCGTGGTGGCCGGCGGTGCTGCCGGCGTCGAAGTCCGCCGGCAGGCCCTTGCCGTCGTCGCGCACGGTCAGCGTCAGCAGGTTGTCCTGGCAGGCCAGGCTGACATCGATGTGCCTGGCTTCAGAGTACTTGCTGGCATTGGTCAGCGATTCCTGCACGATCCGGTATAGCGCGATCGCGGCCTCGTCGCGCAGTGGAGGCAGGTCCTCGGGCACGCTGACATCGGTCTCCCAGTCATTGCGCGCGCCCACTTCCTCGACCAGCTGGCAGACCGCCGCGCGCAGGCCCAGGTTCAGCAGCACCGTGGGGCGCAGGTCTTCGATCAGGCGGCGCTTGATCTGGATGCCCTGGTCCACGTGCAGCATCACGCGCGTCAGCCGCTCGGCCGCCACCGGATGGTCCTCCTGCACCTTGCGGCGCACCCAGTGCAGATCCAGCTTGATCGCGGTCAGGATGGCGCCCAGTTCATCGTGCAGCTCGCGCGCCAGGCGTGTCTTCTCGTCCTCGGTCACGCGCTGCAGGTGGGCGGCCAGCGCCGACAGCTGGCGCGTGCGTGCGCGCACCTTGCGGTCCAGCCGCACGCCTTCCTCTTCCAGCTGGGTGCGCACCGCCTCAGCCATCGACAGGCGCTTGGCGTGGCCCACGCCCACCGCCATCATCAGGGTGATGTTGATGGCGGTAAGCAGGCCGATGCCGTAGCGCGACAGCTGCACGTCGTTCTCGGCGCCTTCCAGCCGGTGCGAGACCGCGCCGGCCTCGCGCGCCTGCAGCTGGTCCAGGCCGCGGCGCGCATTGTCCATGGTCTCTTTGCCGTAGTCGGTGCGGATCAGGTCCAGCGCCACTTCCAGGTCGCGCTTGCCGTAAACCAGCGTCAGCGCCATCTCGTTGAGCTTGCTGTTGATCAGCTTGGAGGTGTCGCTGAACTGTTTCAGGCCTTCGGGATCGTTGGCATAGCCGGCGCGGATCTGCGCCATCAGTTCGGCGATGCGCGGCAGGGCCTTGTAGTACGGCTCAAGGTAGCTTTCCTTGCCGGTCAGCAGGAAGCCGCGCTGGCCGGCCTCGGCATTGACCAGCTCGCCGTTGAGCGCGGCCAGCTCGGTCTGCACGCGCTGCGAGCGGATCACGTCGGTATAGCTTTCGCGCAGGCGGATATTGCCGGTTTCCGACGCCACCAGCACCGCCAGCGTCAGCAGGATGCCGCCCGCCAGCAGCAGCGTGTGGGGGAGAAAGGACTGCTTGAACATGGGCAATTCCTGTTTAGTGAAGGCGCGCCGCTCGCCCGCCGCAGCGCCAGGGAGCGCCCATGGAATCACATCGATCGCCATGGGTCAACCTTGAAGCCGGGCCCGCGCGGGCGTCGTCCGGGTGCGTGTAGGACTCGGCTGACAGCGGAATCGGCTCGCTGTCAGTATTGGTGCGCGGGCTGGCTTTCTACGATGAGGCTATGAGCTTGCACCCCTTGGCGCAAGCCCTCACATGGGCCCAGCCAGTGCGCCTGGCGTGGTCCGATTGCTTCGGGAGCCTAGCCATGCTGCAATATGCACTCGTATTTTTCGTCATCGCCCTGATCGCCGCGATCTTCGGCTTCGGCGGAATTGCCGCCGGCGCCGTGGAAATCGCCAAGATCCTGTTCTTCATCTTCCTGGTCGTGGCGCTGGTCGCCGCGGTGATGGGCCTGGTCCGCAGGGGGCGATGACACCGGCCGCGAGCCGTCTTTCCCCACCGCCGACCGAAACTGAGGAGACCGTATGCTGACGCAGAACCCGAAAGTCAGGAAGGAACTGAACCACCTGTCCGACAGTGCCGACAGTGCCATCCGCCATATCAGGCATGCCGCGCGCGACACGCGCGATGCGGCAGCGCCGGTATCCGGCGAGGTCAAGGCGCTGATCGCCCAGCTGGAGCACACCATCGAAGTGCTGGCGCGCGAGGGCTCTGCCGAGAGCATGCGCGCCGGGCAGCGCCTGCGCGAGCGGGCCACCGACATGGCCCATCGGCTGCGCGCCCAGACCACCGACGGCATGATGCGCGCCCGCGAGCGCATGGATGGTGCGGTGGAACACGCCCAGCACCGCGTGGCCGAGTCGCCGCTGAAGGCGGTGGCGATCGCGGCGGCCGTGGGGGCGCTGATCGGGCTGCTGCTGGCCAATGGCCGGCGCCATTCAGAGGAGGATTAGGCCCGCCCCCCAGCCACCAGACCGATACCGGGACCCGTCCGGCACGCCGGGCGGGTCCTGCAAGGGAATCCCCCTTTCCGGAATCCTCGTCCGGAAGCCCGGCAGCCCACTGCGGTGCCGGGCGCTTTTTTAGGCGCGCGGCGATCGTGCCGCACGCAAGCGGGTGTCTGTTCCCGTCACACCCCCCACATCACATTGGCCCCCTCACGCTGGGAGGCACGCAGCATGTCCAGGAACGGGTAGGCGCGCTGGCCCAGGTGCAGCGGTTCTTCCTCGTCTTCGTCGTTGCCGGTGTCCGCTTCGACGGCCGAGCTGGCGGGATGGGCCTTGGCATCGGCGACCGCGGCTTCCAGCTTGTGGATCGCGGTTGGAAGCTCTTCCACGGTGATCACCCCTCGTTCCCCGAGGCGCTTGCCGATGATGCCCAGCAGCGTCATCGCCAGATCCTTCATCATGATCAGGTCCTGCGCGGCGTGGGATTTGAAGGTGATCAGCATGATGTGTTTTCCTTTCACGGAGAGGCGGGGGCGTTCCCGCGGGCGGGAAGTCTCGCTGATTTTGGGCCCGGATTGTGGCCCGGGGCCATCCTCGCGCATGATGTCAGCATAGCACCTGATAAAATTCGGCGTTCCCGATTCCAATGCCTGTCACGCGGCGCGGCGCGGCGCTCACTGTTCCTTTGCCGTCACTTGCCGCCTTCCGGGCGACGGCGCCGCCCAAGGCGGTGCCTGAATACCTTGCCCACAGGGCTTCCGACATCCATGCTGCCTGTTCAGACCTCCAATCTTGCCGCCGCGTTCACTGATGCGGTGCGCGCGCTCGCCCCGGCCGATGCCACCCTGCCCGCCGTCACCTTCGAGCGGCCCAAGGTGGCCGCCCACGGCGACCTTGCCTGCAACGTCGCCATGCAGGTCGCGCGCGCGCTCAAGAGCAATCCGCGCGAGCTGGCCCAGCGCATCGTCGATGCCGTGCAGGCCGACACGCGCGCGCAGGGCCTGGTCCAGGCCATGGAGATTGCCGGCCCCGGCTTCATCAACCTGCGCCTGACCCCGGCCGCCAAGGCCGACGTGCTGCGCGCGGTGCTGGCCGAGGGCGACCACTACGGCGCGCGCGAGCGCGGCGTGCACGGCCAGGTGCTGGTGGAGTTCGTCTCGGCCAACCCGACCGGCCCGCTGCACGTCGGCCATGGCCGCCAGGCGGCACTGGGCGACGCGCTGGCCAACCTGCTGTCGTGGCAGGGCTGGCACGTGCACCGCGAGTTCTACTACAACGACGCCGGCGTGCAGATCCAGACCCTGGCGCTGTCGGTGCAGGCGCGCGCGCGCGGCCTCAAGCCCGGCGACGCCAGCTGGCCCGAGGCCGCCTACAACGGCGACTACATCGCCGACATCGCCGCCGACTTCCTGGCCGGCAAGACCGTCAGCGCTTCTGACGGCGAGCCCGTGACCGCGTCGGGCAACGTCGAGGACATCGACTCGATCCGCAAGTTTGCCGTCACCTACCTGCGCAACGAGCAGGACATCGACCTGCAGGCCTTCGGCGTCAAGTTCGACCGCTATTACCTGGAGTCGTCGCTGTACAGCGACGGCCGTGTCGAAGCCGCGGTGCAGTCGCTGGTCGGCAAGGGCAAGACCTACGAGAGCGAGGGCGCGCTGTGGCTGCGCACCACCGACGACGGCGACGACAAGGACCGCGTGATGAAGAAGAGCGACGGCACCTATACGTACTTCGTGCCGGACGTCGCCTACCACACCACCAAGTGGGAGCGCGGCTTCACCAAGGTCATCAACGTGCAGGGCAGCGACCACCACGGCACCATCGCGCGCGTGCGCGCCGGCCTGCAAGGCCTGGACATGGGCATCCCGCAGGGCTATCCCGACTACGTGCTGCACAAGATGGTCACCGTGATGAAGAACGGCGAGGAGGTCAAGATCTCCAAGCGCGCCGGCTCCTATGTCACCGTGCGCGACCTGATCGAATGGTCCAACGGCGGCGACGAGACCATCCGCGGCTGCCTGGATACCGGCGTGGCCGACTGGCCGCAGCACTTCACCCGCGGCCGCGACGCGGTGCGCTTCTTCCTGCTGTCGCGCAAGGCCGATACCGAGTTCGTTTTCGATGTCGACCTGGCGCTCAAGCAGAACGACGAGAACCCGGTGTACTACGTGCAGTACGCCCACGCCCGCATCTGCTCGATCTTCGAGTCGTGGGGCGGCGCGGACTGGGAAGCCCGCCTGGCCGAGCTGGCCGGCGCCGACCTGTCCTCCGTGACCGGACCCGAAGCCAGCGCCCAGGCGCAGGCGCTGGGCCGCCGTCTGGCCGAGTTCCCGGACATGCTGTCGGGCGCCGCCGCCGAGCTGGCGCCGCATGCGGTCGCCTTCTACCTGCGCGACCTGGCCGGCGACTTCCACGCCTTCTACAACGCCGACCGCGTGCTGGTTGACGACGAGGCCGTCAAGCGCGCCCGGCTGGCGCTGCTGGCGGCCACGCGCCAGGTGCTGCGCAATGGCCTGGCGGTGATCGGCGTGTCCGCCCCGCGCCGGATGTAAGCAGGCGTCCGGAGCCCCCCGCGCGGGGGTACGGGGCTATCCGGCCCCGGGGACGATGCCAGTGCTGCCGTTGGCGGCGCTGGCCCTATAATCCCGGCATCACCGAAGAGGACTTCATGCAACAGCAACGCAAGCGCGAATCGCGCCATGTCCGCCGCAACCAGCAACGCGGCGGTACGTTCCTGGGCCTGGTGCTCGGGCTGATCGTCGGGCTGGCCATCGCCGTGGTGGTCGCCCTGTACATCACCAAGTCGCCGACCCCGTTCCAGCAGAAGAGTGCCCCGCGCCCGAGCGAGCCGGGCAATGTCACCAGCCAGCTGCCGCCGCCGGCCCAGCGCGCCGACGAGGGCCCGAGCGACCCCAACAAGCCGCTGTGGAGCAAGACCCCGGCCAAGCCGGTGGGCCAGGCGCCCGAGCCGGAACCGAAGCAGAACGGCCAGCATGGCCAGAACGGCCAGCAACCCCCGGTGGCCGTCGCCCGTCCGGCCGAGAAGCCGGTGGAAAAGCCCGTGGAGAAGCCGGCTGACAAGCCTGTCGCCAGCAAGCCGGCCGAGAAGCCGGTGGCCGACCCGATCGCCGAGATCGCCCAGGCCGATGCCAACAAGGTGGGCTACCTGCTGCAGGTGGGCGCGTTCCGCTCGTCGGACGACGCCGACCGCCAGAAGGCCAACCTGGCGATGCAGGGCTTCGAAGCCCGGATCACCGAGCGCGATGTCAACGGCGTCAAGATGTACCGGGTGCGCCTGGGGCCGTTCAACCGCATCGAAGACATGAACAAGGCACGCGACCGGCTGCAGTCGTCCGGCTTCGAGGCCTCGGTGATCCGCTTCACCAAGCAGTAAGCCGGACCGCAGGGTCAGGCGTTATTCCGGTCGTGTCCGGCGGCACTGGCAGTAATCGCCGGTAACCGCCGCAACACGTTGTCACCAGAAGCAGCCGGCGTTTCGCTGAACCGGACGCCGCCGCCGCTGTCATACGCTCATCGTCCAACCGCAAGGCCGCACCAAGATGAAAAAACTCGCCGCACTGTTCGCCATGTTCGCCGCCGTGGGCGGCCTGCTGATGTCCGCCCCGTCCCGGGCGGCGCCCGCCGAGGGCAAGGAATACCAGGTCCTGAAGGCGGCCCAACCGGTCGCCGCGGGCAAGATCGAGGTGACCGAGTTCTTCTGGTACGGCTGCCCGCACTGCTACGATTTCGAGCCGGACCTGGAAGCCTGGGTCAGGAAGCAGGGCGGCAACGTGGTCTTCAAGCGCGTGCCGGTCGCGTTCCGTGACGACCTGCTGCCGCACACCAAGATCTTCTATGCGCTGGAAGCCATCGGCAAGCTCGACGCCATGCACAACAAGGTCTTCAACGCCATCCACGTGGACCGCAAGCGCATGACGGACCCCAACGAGATCGCCGACTTCATGGCCAAGAACGGCGTGGACCGCAAGGCCTTCCTGGATGCCTACAACTCGTTCACGGTGACCACCAACTCGCAGCGCGCCAACAAGATCGCCGACGCCTACAAGATCGACGGCGTGCCAACCGTGGTGGTGCAGGGCAAGTACGTGACCTCGCCGTCGATTGCCGGCAACAAGCAGGGCGCGATCCAGACCATGGATTACCTGGTGGATCAGGTTAAGGCGAAGAAGATGTAATCTGCTGGCGACCTTCGCAAGCCGAGGGTTATCCAACACCAGTAGCAAGCCAAACGGCTGGTATCCTGTACCAGCCGTTTTTTTTCAGACTGCAACCCTGCCTTCATGCGTCCCCTCAAAGTCTTCCTCACCGGCGCCTCCAGCGGCCTGGGCCAGGCTCTCGCGCGCGAATACGCGTCGCAAGGCGCCATCCTCGGGCTGGTGGCGCGCCGCGAGGACGCGCTGCGCGAGTTTGTCGCCACGCTGCCCAACCCGGGCGCGGTGCGCGTCTACGGCGCCGATGTGCGCGATGCCGACGCCATGGCGCGTGCCGCTGGAGACTTCCTCGGCCATTTCGGCTGCCCGGACGTGGTGATCGCCAATGCCGGGGTCTCGGTCGGCACCGTCGCCAGCGAGCGCGAGGACCTCGACGCCTTCCGCCAGGTGATGGATACCAACTGGTTCGGCGTGCTGACCACCTTCCAGCCGTTCATGCATGCGATGCAGGAGCGCGAGCCCGGCCACTTCGGGCGCCGCGGCACGCTGGTGGGCATTGCCAGTGTCGCCGGCGTGCGCGGGCTGCCGGGCGCGGGCGCCTACAGCGCGTCCAAGTCGGCGGTGATCAAGCTGCTGGAAAGCCTGCGGCTGGAGCAGCGCGCGCACGGCATCCGCGTGGTCACGATCGCGCCCGGCTATATCCGCACGCCGATGACCGCGCACAACCCGTACCGCATGCCGTTCCTGACCGATGCCGACGTGTTCGCGCGCAAGGCCGTGCGGGTAATCGCGGCAGGACGGCGCTTCCGCGTGATTCCGTGGCCGATGGGCGTGGTGGCGGCGCTGCTGCACGTGATGCCGCGCTGGCTCTACGATGCGCTGGCCGCGGGCGCCCCGCGCAAGCCGCGGCGCGCCGACCCGCCGCAGGAGCCCTGACCATGTGGCGCGACGCCATCGGCCAGCAGCATGCCGCCGCCAGCGGGGTGGTGCGGATCGCGTCGCTGGTGCCGTCGGTGACTGAGTTGCTGTTCGCGCTCGGGATGGCCCGGCAGATGGTGGCACGCACCGGCTTCTGCATCCACCCGGAACCGGCCGTGCGCGCGGTGCCCAAGGTCGGCGGCACCAAGGACGTGAACGTGGCGCGGCTGCGCGAGCTGGCACCCACGCACGTGGTGGTCAATATCGATGAGAACCGGCGCGAGACCGTGGACGAAATCCGCGCATTCGTGCCCAATGTGATCGTCACCCATCCGTGCGCGCCGGAAGACAACCTGGGGCTGTACCAGCTGCTGGGCGGGATCTTCGGCTGCCACGCCGAGGCCGAGGCGCTGTGCACGGCGCTGCAGGTGCAGCTCGATGCCATCCGCGTGCGCGCGTGGCCGGCTCGCCGCGTGCTGTATGCGATCTGGCAGGACCCGTGGATGACGGTGTCGCGCGATACCTATATCAGCCGCATGCTGGCATTGGCCAACTGGCACACCTGGCCCGAGGGCAGTGCCGCATTGCAGGCCTGCGCGGGCGGCGACTGCAGCCGCCCCAACGCGCCTGGCGATCGCTATCCCACCTTCCGCTGGAGCGACGCGCTGGTGCGCGAGCTCGACCTGGTGCTGCTGTCGACCGAGCCCTACCGTTTCACCGAAGACCACGCCGACGCGCTCGAGCGCCAGCTTGGCAAGCCGGTGCTGCTGGTCGACGGCGAGATGCTGTCCTGGTACGGCAGCCGCGCCATCGACGGGGTGCGCTACCTGGCGGCACTGGCGGCCGCCAACTAGGCCAGTCAGGCCGCGCGGAAGCGGATCACGCCGTCGTCGCCGGTTTCCCGCACCAGTTCGCCGCGGTGCCACAGGCAGTGCAGGTGGGCCAGCGACTCGCCCATGGCGAAGGTCATCTGGTGGATGTCGAACTGGCGCTTGAAGATCACGCTGACGATGTCGTGCGCGCTGCAGGCCTTCTCGCCGCAGGCTTCGAGCGTTTCGGCGAGGCGGTCGGCATGGTGCTCGCGCAGCTGCATGATGCGGGTATGCAGGTTGCGGAAGGGGCGGCCATGCGAGGGCAGGATCAGCACGTCCTGCGGCAGCGGTTCGTACTTGCCGAGCGAATCCAGGTAGAGCTGCAGCGAATTGCCTTCGGGCTCCATGTCGAACACGCTGACATTGGTCGAGATGCGCGGCAGCACCATGTCGCCGGAGATCAGCACATTGGTGGCGGCGTTGTACAGTGCCACATGCTCGGGCGAATGGCCGAAGCCGGTGATCACGCGCCAGGCCGAGGTCGCCGCATCGGTGCCGATCCGCACCGTGTCGCCCTCCATCATGCGGCGGTACTGCGCCGGCAGCTCCGGCACCAGCGACGGGTAGTAGGTCTTGCGCGCGCGCAGCTTTTCCTGGCTGTCGGCATCGGTCAGGCCGTGCAGCGCGAAGTGCGCGGCGGCGGCGTCGCCGCCCGCGCTGGAGCCGGCACCGGTGCCGCTGCCCATCACGCGCGCGCTCATGTAGTCGCCCAGGCTCATCCACAGCCGCACGCCGAAGCGCTTGCACAGCCAGTGCGCCAGGCCGACGTGGTCGGGGTGGCTGTGCGTCACCAGCACGCGCACCACCGGCAGTCCTTCCAGCTCATTGGCGAAGATGGTTTCCCAGTGGCCCTTGATGATGTCGTTGGTGATGCCGCAGTCGATGATGGTCCAGCCGTCGCGGCCGTCCAGGCGGTCGCGCAGCAGCCACAGGTTGATATGGTCGAGCGCAAACGGCAGCGGCATGCGCAGCCAGTAGACGCCGGGGGCGACTTCCTGCTTGGAGCCGGGCTCGGGCATGGTGTCGCCGAACGGGTATTGGAGCTGGTGTTCGAGTGCGTTCATGAGGAGTCTCGTGGTCGAAGCCTGGCGCGGGGGCGCGGGCTTTCTCGTTCTGCCGGCACGCCAAGCATTGAGCAGGGCGTGCAAGCACCGGTTGCCAGCCGATCTGGTTGACGCTAACGTAAACGTCAATCATACGGGTTCGTTTCCATCTTAAGCGAAAACTTGACTTCACAACGAACGACCGTTCACTTTCTTTGGGCAGGCTATGTCAGCGACGCCAGCGGCGGCTTCCGCCACCTACACCATCACCGACCTTGCGCGTGAATTCGACATCACGCCCCGGGCCATCCGTTTCTACGAGGACCAGGGTCTGCTGTCGCCGGAGCGCGAAGGGCCGGGCGGGCGCAAGCGGGTCTACAACGGCCGTGAACGGACCCGGCTGAAGCTGACACTGCGCGGCAAGAGGTTGG
Organism: Cupriavidus sp. FW305-3-2-15-C-LB2; assembly: GCF_058787575.1. Classification (NCBI taxonomy): domain Bacteria; kingdom Pseudomonadati; phylum Pseudomonadota; class Betaproteobacteria; order Burkholderiales; family Burkholderiaceae; genus Cupriavidus; species Cupriavidus sp. FW305-3-2-15-C-LB2. The sequence goes on along the minus strand of NZ_JBYSZW010000081.1, from coordinate 1,182 downwards.
GGCTTACTCTCAATGAGATCCGCGAGATCCTTGACCTCTACGAGTCACCACGCGACACAGCCCCGCAGCTGGAGCGCTTCCTGCACTCGCTCGCGGCGCACCGGCGCACGCTTGAGCGGCAGATGGAAGACCTGCAGGCGCAACTGGCCGAGATCGACCAGCATGAGCGCCAGTGCAGGGCTTTGCTGGCCGCGCAGACCGGCAAGCAGCAGCCGGCCACGGAAGGCGGCGATGCGCCGGCCCGGACCTCGGTCGCCTGAAGCGCCACTTCCACCGGCATCCGTGCCGGATGGGATTGACGTTTACGTAAACGTCAATAGAATACCCGGACAGCGCGCGCAGCCTGTTGCTGCCGGCGACCCAACGTTCACACACCGGAACTCCGCCATGACGTCATCCAACGCCAGTGCCGTACCCGCTGAACCAGGATCGCTGTCCGCCGCGCGCGCCGACGCTATCGCCACCAGCTTTTCCCGCCAGGGGCTGATGACCACCTTTGGCGCGACCCTGCGGCGGGTGGACCGCGGCGAGGTCGAGCTGGCCATGCCGTGGTCCGACGGCGTGACCCAGCAGCACGGCTTCTTCCACGGCGGCGTGGTGGGTGCGCTGGCAGACAGCGCCTGCGGCTACGCCGCGCTGACGATGGTGGGCGAAGATGAGGCGGGTCTGACCGCCGAGTACAAGATCAACCTGCTGTCTCCCGCCCAGGGCGAACGCCTGGTGGCGGTGGGGCGGGTCCTCAAGCCCGGGCGCACGCTGATCGTGGCACAGGGCGATGTCTATGTCGAGCAGGACAGCCGCCGCAAGCAGGTGGCCACCATGCTGATGACGCTGTGCGTGGTCAAGACACTGGGCCACGTCTGAACTGACGGCTCCGGCCATCCATCCGGAACCCGACACACATACCGATTCCAAACAGGAGACCATCATGACCGAACTGCCAGGCCTGAAATTCGATCTGGGCGAAGACATCGAGATGCTGCGCAACTCCGTGCGCGACTGGGCCCAGGCCGAGCTGGCCCCGCGCGCCGGCGAGATCGACCGCACCGACCAGTTCCCGATGGACGCCTGGAAGAAGATGGGCGACCTGGGCGTGCTGGGCATTACCGTGGCCGAGGAATACGGCGGCGCCAACATGGGCTACCTGGCGCACATGATCGCGATGGAAGAAATCAGCCGCGC
>NZ_JBYSZW010000080.1:0-23742 GCF_058787575.1 Cupriavidus sp. FW305-3-2-15-C-LB2 | reverse complement strand
GGTCATGGGGGCGTTGGGGTGGTGGATGGGTCCTGGCGTTGTCAGCGGCACCGCCACGGGCGGTGCCAGCCGTTCGTCTTGTCAGGCTTGCTGGCAGGCGGGGCGCCTCAGAGCCGTTGCATGGCTGGGGCCGATACTGGCATGCCCTCCGGCACGCTGGTGACTGTCTGGGTCAGGGTGGGCGCTTCGGCCGGGCGCTCCAGCGGCAGCGTCAGCCGCACCACCACGCCGCGCGGGGTGTTCTCCTCCATCTGCATGGAGGCCGCCGCGCCGAAGATGCGCGCCAGCCGCTCGCGCACATGCGTGATGCCCAGGCCCGAGCCCTTGCCCGAGGCATGACCGAAGCCCACGCCGGTATCGGCGATGATGACCTGCACCGCATTGTCGCCGGCCGCGCGCGCCGACAGCCGGATATGGCCGCCGATCATGCAGGGCTCGATGCCGTGCGTGACCGCGTTTTCCACCAGCGGCTGGATCAGCATGGGCGGGATCTCCACCTTCGCCAGTTCGCGCGGCAGGTCGATGTCGAACGAGAGCCGCTGGCCGAAGCGCATGCCCTGGATGTCCAGGTAGCTGCGCAGCAGCTCGAACTCCTGCCGCAGCGTGCATTGCTCGGCGCGGGTATGCGCCAGCGACATGCGCAGGAAGCCGATCAGGCGCTGCAGCAGCTGGCGCGCGGCGGGCGGGTCGGTGGCGATCAGCCCGTCGAGGTTGGCCAGCGAGTTGAACAGGAAATGCGGCTCGATCTGCGCCTGCAGCGCCATCAGCTGTGCGCGCACCAGCTGCTTTTCGGCTTCCTCGCGCTGCAGGGCGTCCAGCGCGGCCTGGCGCTCCAGGGATGCGAGCTTCTCGCGCGACCAGTAGAAATAGATCATCGAGGCCGCGGCCAGCATGCCCACCACCAGGCACATGCGCAGCATGCCGCCGGCTTCGTCCGCCGACTTGGGCGGCAGGTCCAGCGCCACGCGCGTGGCCCAGCTGCCGAACACCACGCCCGCGGGCACCGCGGCGGCGGCCAGCAGCAGGAAGGGCCAGCGGCGCGGCCGGTCGTTCCACCAGATCACCACGCGCGGAATGTCGATCAGCACCCAGATCGACAAGCCGATCAGCTGGCTGTAGACAAAGTTGTGCCACAGGCTGCCGCCGGTCTGGAAGCCGTAGTTCAGGCTGATGGCGATCACTGAGTTCATGCACAACACGAACAGCAGGTCGCGGCCGAGGATATTGAGCCGGGAGGGGATGGCGGTGGCGACGTTGGAGAAGCAGCGGTCCATGGCGTTCATGTTAGCGCGGACTGAGCCTGGCGCAACGGGAATGTGATGAGGCGGGCAGCGCGGGCCACCTCAGCCACCCTGCCCGGCACGCCGGCCGGCCAGCGCGCGCCACCATTGGCCGGACAGCACATAGCGCGGGAAGGTGATCCACTGCTCGGCCAGGATGCGGCCGGCGATGTCCGCCGGCCCGGCAAAGGGTTCCGGCGCGTGGGCTTCCAGCCGGTGCCCCCGGCCCTGCAGGGCCATCGACATGCCCATGCACACCAGCCCCAGCGCCACCGCCGGCAGGCTCAGGCGCAACAGGCCGTAGAGGCCCAGCACGGTGCCGGCCATGAACATCGGCACGGCCACGATATGCAGCAGCAGGTTGCGGGGATGCTGGTGGTTGCGGGCATAGCCGCGCCACTGCCAGCGCAGCAGCGGTTCGTCGTCGCGCATGATCGTCTCTGTCTCCCTTGTCCGGCCCTTGCAGACCGGCGGCCGCGCGCAAACTTTGTTGCACTGCGGTACACGTATGGCGCTCGCCGGACGGCAAGCCGCGGGCACGTGCAAGGAATGTACCCCTCACCCGGGCACGAAGAAAGTCTCTTGCGACGAACGGCGGGCACGGGGCGCGAACGGCACCGTGCCGGGGCGGACGGCGGCTGTCAGGCAGCGCCCGGGTGCCCCCTGCGCCGCCTGGCGATGGCCACAGCCAGGCCGGAATCAGGCCGCCAGGGCCTGGCGCTCCTGCTCGGACAGCGCGCTGCTGACGGTGTCGGGCGACAGGTGCGGCGCGAACATGTTGATAAAGGCGTGCGCATAGCCGCGCAGGTAGGCGCCCCGCCGCACCGCCACGCTGGTGGTGTTGGGCGCGAACAGGTGGTCGGCCGAGATCCGCACCAGGCCGGAATCCTTGCGCTCGTCATAGGCCATCGAGGCAATGATGCCCACGCCCAGGTCCAGTTCGGCGTAGGTCTTGATCACGTCGGCGTCCAGCGCGGTCAGCACGATCTCCGGCTGCAGGCCGGCCTCGGCAAAGGCGCTGTCGATCTTGCGGCGGCCGGTGAAGCCGGCGTCATAGGTGATGAGCTGGAAGCCGGCCACGTCTTCGAGCGTGGGCTCGGGCAGGCGCGTGAGCGGATGGCCGGGCGAGACCACCAGCACGTGCTGCCAACTGTAGGCCTCGAACGAGGTCAGCCCGGCCTCGGTGGCCAGGGCCTCGGTGGCGATGCCGATATCGGCCTGCCCCGTCAGCAGCAGCTCAACGATATGCGTGGGCGACGCCTCCTGCAGTGCCAGCGTCACATGCGGGTATTCGCGGCGGAAGGCTTGCACCACGCGCGGCAGTGCATAGCGTGCCTGGGTGTGGGTGGTGGCAACGGTCAGGCGGCCGGTATGGCGGCCGGCGTATTCGTCGCCGGCCTGGCGCAGGTTCTCGGCCTCCAGCAGCAGGCGTTCGACGATGCGCACGATCTCGCGCCCGGGCTCGGTCAGGCCGGTCAGGCGCTTGCCGTAGCGCTCGAAGATCTCCACGCCCAGTTCTTCTTCCAGCTCGCGGATCTGGCGCGACACGCCGGGCTGCGAGGTGTAGAGCGCGTTGGCGACTTCGGTCAGGTTGAACTGGCGGCGCACCGCCTCGCGGATCGATCGGAGTTGCTGGAAGTTCATGACGTCGCCTTTTCTTGTTGGGTGGACGTGGTACGCGGTTGCGTGAACACGCGCAGCTGGCGCGGGCGCACCGCGAGCAGTTCGCCTTCGCGGAAGCCCGCATGGCGGAAGCGCTCCAGCGGCAGCGCGACTTCAATCACGTCCTGGTTGTCTTCACGTTCGAGTTCAAGCTGCGCCACCGGGCCCAGCGTCAGCGCGCGGCGCAGCGTCACGGCAATGCCGTCGGCGCCGGGCGAATAGCGTTCCAGGTCGAGGTCATGGGGGCGCACATAGGCCACCGCGTCGCCGGCGGTCTCATGGCCGCTGCCGACCACCGGCAGCACCGCTTCGCCGGTATGCAGCAGGCCGCCGCTCTCGCCCACTTCCAGCCGGCCGTGGAAGAGGTTCACGTTGCCGAGGAAGCCGAACACGAAGGGCGTGGCCGGATGGTTGTAGACGGCCTCGGGCGAGCCGTACTGCTCCACGTGGCCGCGGTTCATCAGCACCACCTGGTCGGCCACTTCCAGCGCCTCTTCCTGGTCATGGGTGACGAACACGCTGGTCACGTGCAGTTCATCGTGCAGGCGGCGCAGCCAGCGGCGCAGTTCTTTGCGCACCTTGGCGTCGAGCGCGCCGAACGGTTCGTCCAGCAGCAGCACGCGCGGCTCCACCGCCAGGGCGCGCGCCAGCGCGATACGCTGGCGCTGACCGCCGGAGAGCTGCGACGGGTAGCGGTCGGCCAGCCAGTCGAGTTGCACCAGTTCCAGCAGCGAACGCACCTTGTCGCGGATCTGCGCTTCGCTCGGGCGCTCGGCGCGCGGCTTGACGCGCAGGCCGAAGGCCACGTTCTCGAACACGCTCATATGCTTGAACAGCGCGTAGTGCTGGAACACAAAGCCCACCTGGCGCTGGCGCACATGCTGGTCCGAGGCATCGCGCCCGGCCAGCACGATCTGGCCCGCATCGGCGCGCTCCAGGCCGGCGATGATGCGCAACAGCGTGGTCTTGCCGCAGCCGGACGGCCCCAGCAGCGCGGTCAGCTCGCCTTCGTCGAAATCGAGCGAGACGTTGTCCAGCGCGACAAAGTCGCCAAAGCGCTTCTCTACGTTCTTGACCTGGATGCTCATGATGCTTGTCCTTGCAAACTTGCCAGCGGCCGCTCTGGTGCAGCCTCTTCGGTTTCCTTGCGGGCGCGCAATTCCACCAGCGTCTTGATGCCGAGCGTGACCAGCGCCAGCAGCGTCAGCAGCGAGGCCACCGCAAAGGCCGCCGCGAAGTTGTACTCGTTGTAGAGGATCTCAACATGCAGCGGCATGGTGTTGGTCAGCCCGCGGATATGGCCCGATACCACCGAGACCGCACCGAACTCGCCCATCGCCCGCGCATTGCACAGGATCACGCCATACAGCAGGCCCCAGCGGATATTGGGCAGCGTGATATGGCGGAAGGTCTGCCAGCCCGAGGCGCCCAGCACGATCGCGGCCTCTTCCTCTTCACTGCCCTGCGCCTGCATCAGCGGGATCAGCTCGCGCGCAACAAAGGGGAAGGTCACGAAGATGGTGGCCAGCACGATGCCCGGCACCGCGAACATGATCTTGATGTCGTGCGCTTCCAGCCACGGTCCCAGCCAGCCCTGCGCACCGAACAGCAGCACGTAGACCAGGCCGGAAATCACCGGCGACACCGAGAACGGCAGGTCGATCAGCGTGATCAGCAGGTTCTTGCCGCGGAAGTCGAACTTGGCGATGGCCCAGGCCGCCGCCACGCCGAACACCACGTTCAGCGGCACCGCGATCGCCGCCACCGTCAGCGTGAGCTGGATCGCGGCGAGTGCGTCGGGTTCGATCAACGCTTCCCAGTAGGTCTGCACGCCCTTGCGCAAGGCTTCATAGAACACCGAAGCCAGCGGCACGAACAGGAACAGCGTGAGGAACAGCACCGCCACCGTGATCAGCGTGTAGCGTACCCACGGCGCTTCGCCGGTAGCGTCAAACCTGTGATGGGCCTGGGCGTTGGCTTGCCCGCCCAGGCGTCCCGCAACTGCGCCGGCCATGTCAGAACTCCTTGCCCGTGGCGGGCGCTTCAGGTGCCAGCGCGGCGCGCACACCGGATTGATGGCGGCGCGTCCAGGCCTGCAGCAGGTTGATCAGCAGCAGCAGCCCGAAGGAAATCACCAGCATCACCACCGCCACCGCGGTGGCGCCGGCGTAGTCGTATTGCTCCAGCTTGGAATAGATCATCAGCGGCGCGATCTCGGACACCATCGGCATGTTGCCGGAGATAAAGACCACCGAGCCGTACTCGCCGGTGGCGCGCGCGAACGATAGCGCAAACCCCGTCAGCAGCGCCGGCAGGATGGCGGGCAGGATCACGCGCTGGAAAGTCTGCAGGCGGTTGGCGCCGAGGCTGGCAGCGGCCTCCTCCAGCTCCTGCTCAACATCCTCCAGCACCGGCTGCACCGTGCGCACCACGAACGGCAGGCCGATAAAGGTCAGCGCCACCACCACGCCCAGCGGCGTAAACGCGACCTTGATGCCAAGCGGCTCGAGATAGCGGCCGATCCAGCCATTACCGGCAAACAGCGCCGTCAGCGCGATACCGGCCACCGCAGTGGGCAGCGCGAACGGCAGGTCCACCAGCGCGTCGATCAGGCGCTTGCCCGGGAAGCGGTAGCGCACCAGCACCCAGGCAACCACCAGCCCGAACACCGTATTGACGATGGCCGCCACCAGCGACGCGCCAAAGCTCAGCTGCAGCGACGCCACCACGCGCGGCGCCGTGACCGAGGTCCAGAACGCGTCCCACGTCATCGTGAAGGTCTTCAGGAACGTGGCCGACAGCGGGATCAGGACGATCAGCGTCAGGTAGAACAACGTGAAGCCCAGCGACAGGCCGAAGCCGGGCAGCACCGTAAAACGCTGCCTGGACGGCCTGCGCGGCGCGCGCGCGGCGCCGGAATCAGGGGCGCGAGGGGCGGCTGGCGGCGTGTCCGCCAGGGAAATGGATGGAGGCATGTCGTCTCGTCTGTGAGCGGTGCGCCGCCGGACCATGATGGCTGGCCCCGGCGGGCCGTTCTTTATGACGCCAGCGCATATTGCGCCGGCCTACGAGACAGATTCTGCAGAGTCATCCTTATAAACAGAACGAATCTTTATGAATTTTCTTAGACGGTTTAGATATAAGGGATAGTAGACACTACCTCGATGCCCGACTCCCAGGCGCCGGATGATTCACTTACGGAGCCGGTATCGCCTGCCTGCGCGATACGCTGGATCAGGGTATCGAGCAGCGCGAGGCCTTCAGGCCACTCGCCCAGTGCGGAATCGGCATTGATGTGGCCCAGGCTGCCCGCATCGACCAGTTCACTGCCCCACAGCGTGCCCCAGCTGAAAGCGGTGCGCTGCGGCATCCAGGGGTCGTTGCGGCTGGCGACCAGGATGGTCGGGAACGGCAGCCGGTAGGTCGGCAGCAGCGCCGCCACGCCAAATTTGTCCGGATCTGCCGGCGCCACCAGCAATGCGCCGGCAATGCCGACCGGATCCAGCGCCACCTGGCGCAACGACGCCAGGCAGCCGAAGCTGTGCGCCACCAGCACCGCGCCGCGCGCGGCCACGCGCTGGGCGCGCATCACGCCTTCGGAGACGCGCTCGGCCCACAGCGGCAGGCTGGGGCGCGACCAGTCGTGCTGCTCCACCCGCTGCCAGTCGGGGAAGCGCTGCTCCCAGCGGCTCTGCCAGTGTCCCGGGCCGCTGCCGTGCAGCCCCGGTACAGTCAGCACCTGCAGGTGCCGCGGAATGTCCAGGCGCGTGCCATGGCCGCCGGATAGCCGGTTCGCTTGGGTCATACCACCTCCTTGTCCAATGCATGCGCGGCGCTCGCCAGGCCTGTGCGCAGCCCTGCCGCACTGACCGGCGCGCCGGCGAAGGCGCCCTGCCCCAGGCCGATGCCCGCGGCCTGCAGGCGCTCGACGCTTTCGGCGTTCTGCAGGCGCCGCCCGATCAGCGTTACGCCGGCGTTGGCCGCGCTGGCACGCAGGCCCGACAGCTGGCGGTCGGTCCAGGTGCGGCGCATGTCCAGCTTGAGCCAGTCCGGCAACGCGTGCGCCATCAGCGCACCGGCTTCCGCCGGATCCGACGCCTGCAGGCTTACCGCGAAGCCGTTGCGCCGATAGTTGCCAACGACATGCAACAGCAATGCCAGGTCGTCATTGGCGCTGGCCGGCACCTGGATCACAAAGCGCTCCAGCGGCAGCCCCAGCGACTGCAATGCGCGCCGGAAGGCAGCGCCGTGGTCGTCGGTGACCGCGGCCAGCAGCCGGTTATGCACGTTCAGCACCAGCTTGTGCTCGCCCTCGGCGGCAAAGTAGTTGATGGCATGCAGCAGGCGCGAAAGCCGGTCCAGCGACACCAGGGTGTTGTCGTCGGCCGCCATCGCAAACAGCTTCCATGCCGCCAGGCCCACGCCGTCCTCTGCGTAGGTGTGGATCGAACCTTCATGCGCCACCACCTGCCGGTCTGCCAGCGTCACCAGCGGCTCGAACGCGCTGGTCAGCGAGCAGTTGAAGAACTGGCCCTGCACCTGCCCGCGCGCGTCGCGCCACAATTGCCGGTCAGCCAGCGGCTGGCGCGGCAGCGATTCCAGATAACGTTGGAGCGCAGGCACTGCGCCCGCGGGTTCATGCACGCCTGGCATGGCATTCCTTGGGTTGACCGGGCCCCTCGGCCCCTTGGTCGGATTAGTGATGACGGGCGCGCCATGCGCCCTCTGTGCGGTCGCACCGCATCGGCCTGCCTGCTCATGATAGGAGGTCAGCGCGCGCGAGCGAATGAAGATTACGGCCTGTCGATATGCGCGGCGCACATTGCCGCGGGTGGCACGGTCACGCTGCCCAACTCACGTTCAGCGGCGCGGTCGTGGCGGCCGGGTCGGCATGCGCACCTGCATGCGACGGTACCTGCGCCTGCGGCGCTTGCCGCATCACCCGCTGCAGCACCGCGGCCTCCAGCTGCGCAAAGCCCGCCGCGCCGCGTTCGCGCGGGCGCGCCAGCGCCACGCGCTCATCCATGGCAATGCGGCCGTCCTCGATCAGCACGATGCGGTCGGCCAGCGCCACTGCCTCCGACACATCGTGCGTAACCAGCAGCGCCGTGAAGCCAAGGCGGCGCCACAGCGATTCGATCAGCCCCTGCATCTCGATGCGCGTGAGCGCGTCCAGCGCGCCCAGCGGTTCATCCAGCAGCAACAACTGCGGGTGGTGAACCAGCGCGCGCGCCAGGGCCACGCGCTGGCGCTGGCCGCCGGAAAGCCGCGCGGGCCACTCCCTGGCGCGGTCGGCCAGGCCCACCTGCGCCAGCACATCGGCGGCTTCACCGCGGCGTGTGCGCGGCAGGCCCAGCGCGACGTTGTCCAGCACGCGCTTCCACGGCAGCAGCCTTGCGTCCTGGAACATCACGCGCACGTCGGCGTGCCGCGCGCGGCCTTTCGCCGCGGATTCACCGTCGACGGTGATACTGCCGCCATCGGCTGCTTCCAGTCCCGCCACCAGCCGCAGCAGCGTGCTCTTGCCGCAGCCGCTGCGCCCGACAATCGCCAGGAACTCGCCCGGCGCCACGTCCAGCGCCACGTTGTGCAGCACTTCGCGGCCGTCATAGCGCTTGACCACCTGGCGCACGTGCAGCGCCACGCCACCTGCCTTGCGCGGCGCCTCTGCCGCCGGCTGTGCCGCCTCGCGGCGCGCGAGGCCCGCTTCCCGCTTCCAGTTCCACCAGCGCAGCCTGCTCTACCGGATACATCTGCATCTCGATCTCCTTGCTTGATTGGGACGACGGGCCGGTCAGGCCGCGGCGTAGCCCGGATGCCAGCGCAGCCAGTAGCGCTCCAGCCCGCGCGACAGCCAGTCGGCCAGCTTGCCCAGCAGCGCATAGAGCAGGATGCCCACCAGCACCACGTCGGTTTGCAGGAACTCACGCGCGTTCATGGTCATGTAGCCGATGCCCGATTGCGCGGAGATGGTCTCCGCCACGATCAGCACCACCCACATCAACCCGAGCGCGAAACGCACGCCTACCAGGATGCCCGGTAGCGCGCCGGGCAGGATGACCTCGCGGTACAGCTGCCAGCCGGACAGGCCGTAGCTGCGCGCCATCTCCACCAGCCCCGTATCGACCGAGCGGATGCCGTGATACGTGTTCAGGTAGACCGGGAAGAACACGCCCAGCGACACCAGGAACAGCTTGGCGGTCTCGTCGATGCCGAACCACAGGATCACCAGCGGGATCAAGGCCAGCGCCGGGATATTGCGCACCATCTGCAGCGAGCTGTCGAGCAGCGTGGCCGCGGTGCGGAAGGTGCCGGTCAGCAGCCCCAGCAGCAGGCCCAGCCCGCCGCCGATGGCAAACCCCACCAGCGCGCGCCAGGTGCTGACCCCGACGTGCTTCCACAGGTCGCCCGAGCGCGCCAGCTCCCACGCGGCCTGCACCACGGCCAGCGGGGCCGGCAGCACGCGGCTGGAGAGCCAGCCGTTCTGCGAGGCCAGCTGCCAGACCACGATCAGCAGCACCGGCACGATCCACGGAGCCAGCGCGCGCGCCAGCGCCCGAGGTCCCTGGCGCAGCGGCTGCAATAGAGGAGCGTTCATGGTTGCCCTCCCCTCAGCTCTGCGCGGCGCGCGGCACGATGCCAGTCGCCATGACTTCGCCGAACGGGCCCGACAGCACCTTGCCCGGCAGCTTGTCGCGCACCGAGCGCGGCAGCAGCGGGAACACCAGTTCGGCAAAGCGGTAGGCCTCTTCCAGGTGCGGGTAGCCGGACAGCACGAAGGTGTCGATGCCCAGCTCGGCGTATTCACGCATGCGCTCGGCCACGGTGTGCGGATCGCCGACCAGCGCGGTGCCGGCACCGCCGCGCACCAGGCCAACGCCAGCCCACAGGTTGGGGCTGATCTCCAGCGCCTCGCGCGTGCGGCGCGCGCCGCCCGCGTGCAGCGCGGCCATGCGGCGCTGCCCTTCGGAATCCATCTTGGCGAACACGGCTTGCGCACGCGCCACGGTCTCGTCATCGAGCCGGCTGATCAGGTCGTCCGCGGCAGCCCAGGCGGCGGCTTCGGTCTCGCGCACGATCACATGCAGGCGGATACCGAACTTCACCGTGCGGCCATGACGCGCGGCCTGCCGGCGCACGTCGTCGAGCTTCTGCGCCACGTCAGCGGGCGGCTCGCCCCAGGTCAGGTAGGTATCGACCTGCTCGCCGGCCAGCGCATACGCCGGCGCCGACGAACCGCCGAAGTACACCGGCGGATGCGGTTGCTGCAGCGGCGGATAAAGGACGGTGGCCCCCTTCACGCTCAGGTGCTTGCCCTCGTAGTCCACCTTGTCGCCGTCATGGCTGGCGGCCAGCACCTGGCGCCAGATGCGCAGGAACTCGGCCGAGGCCTCGTAGCGCGCGGTGTGGTCCAGGAACAGGCCATCGCCTTCCAGCTCGGCGGTATCGCCACCGGTGACCAGGTTGATCAGCAGCCGGCCGTTGGAGATGCGGTCGAAGGTTGCCGCCATCCGTGCAGCCAGCGTCGGCGCCATCAGGCCGGGGCGCACCGCGACCAGGAATTTCAGGCGCTGCGTGACGGCGGCCAGGGCCGATGCGGCCACCCATGGGTCTTCGCATGAGCGCCCGGTCGGGATCAGCACGCCTTCGTAGCCCAGCGTATCGGCGGCGACGGCAACCTGCTTCAGGTAATCGAAGCTGACCTCGCGAGCGCCTTCCGAAGTGCCGAGGTAGCGGCTGTCGCCGTGGGTGGGGATGAACCAGAATACTTGCATGTCGTTGTCCTATTGTTCTTGCCGATGGAGGTGGCTATCGCTTCGCCTGCTGCTGCGGCACGTCCCAGCGCGCATCGGCCACCTTGACTGGCCTGGGGATCAGCTTGAGCGAGTGGAAGGCGTCGGCGATGCGCTGCTGCTCGGCCAGCACCCCGGCGCTGACCGGGCGTGCGCCGTACGAGAAGCGCGAGACGGCGAGCTCAAGCACATCGGCCGGCAGCCCGGTTTCGCCGGTCAGCACCGTGGTGGCCTCCTTTGGGTTGCTTTGCGCCCAGGTGCCCAGCGTGGCCAGTTCGTCCAGGATCAGGCTGACGATCTCCGGCTTGGCTTGTGCATAGGGGCGCGAGGCCAGGTAGAACTGGTGGTTGCTGACCACGTTCTTGCCGTCCGCGCCGCGGCCATCGGCGAGCACGCGCGCACCCAGTTGCTTCTCGGCCGCGGCGAGGAACGGGTCCCAGATCACCCAGGCATCGACCGCGCCGCGCTCGAAGGCGGCACGCGCATCCGCCGGCGGCAGGTAGACCGGCTGGATCTCGTTGTAAGGGATGCCGGCCTTCTCCAGCTGGCGCACCAGCAGGTAATGCACGTTCGAGCCCTTGTTCAGCGCCACGCGCTTGCCGCGCAGTTCCGCCACCGAACGGATCGCCGAGCCCTTGGGCACGACGATGGCTTCCGCCACCGGCGCCGGCGGCTCATTGCCGACGTAGACCAGCTGCGCCCCCGCGGCCTGCGCAAAGATCGGCGGCGCCTCGCCGACGGTGCCGAAATCGACGGCACCGACGTTCAGCCCCTCAAGCAGTTGCGGGCCGGCGGGGAACTCGGTCCATTTGACGGTGATGCCTTGCGGCACCAGACGCTTTTCCAGCGTGCCGCGCGCCTTCAGCAGCGTCAGCGTGCCGTACTTCTGGTAGCCGATGCGCAGCACCTTGGGGTCGATGTTCTTCGACTGCGCTTCGGCGCGGCCGGGCAGTAGCCCATAGGCCAGGCCGGTGGCAAGCACCAGCGCGGCGGTAATCAGGCGGCGGCGCTGGTTGGCCGTGCGCAACGGGTTCGTCAGTGTCATGCGATGTCCTCCATGGCCCGGGGCAATGCCCTGCTGGCCGGATTGATGTCCAGGATGGCTGCGGCAGCACGCATCCCTGCCGACCCCGCGTGGCGGGTGGCATGGCGTCGCTGCCGTCGCGCCGGGCAGGCCGGCGCCACTTCAGTCAATCAGTCAGTTCAGGCGGAACATCGCTCGGCCACCGCGATCGCGGCAGCGCGCTGGACCAGGGCGCCGGGCACCACGTCGAGCGGAACCTCGATGCGGGAATGCGCCAGCGCATCGCGCACGCGCAGCACGCCCTCGTCCAGGCGCGCGGACAGCGCGGCATCGAAGCGCGCCTGGCGCACGCCGGCGGCTTCAAGGGATTCGATCTGCTGGTCCACGGCAAAGATGCCGGGCAGGATCTGGCGCGAGCCCAGCGCGGACAGCACCGGGCGCAGCGCGTAGTCGATCGCCAGCGCATGGGCCAGGCTGCCGCCGGTGGCGATCGGCAGCACGATCTTGTCGCGCAGGCCGGTCTGCGGCAGCAGGTCCAGGAAGGCCTTGAGCAGGCCGCTGTAGGCGGCCTTGTAGACCGGCGTGGCCAGTACCACCACCTGCGCCTCGGACACGGCATGCGTGGCGGCGGCGATGACGGGGTCGTCCACGCGTGCCGCCAGCAGCGGACCCGCCGGCAGTTCGCGCAGGTCGAGGTGGCGGGTGCGTTCGCCGGCAGCCTCGAGCGTGGCACGCAGGTGCGCCAGCACCAGGCCGGAGCGGGACTGGACCGACGGGCTGCCGGAGAGCGTCAGGATGGACATCGGGCTTCCTTCTTCTGATGGACCGGTCGGCGCCGCGGCCGCCCCACGCGGCCCGGCGCGCCGGTCTCGTGGGTTATTTCTTGCCGGGCTGGTAGATCTGGTCGAACGTGCCGCCATCGGCAAAGTGGGTCTTCTGGGCTTTCTGCCAGCCGCCGAAGGCTTCATCGATGGTGAACAGCTTCACCTTGGGGAAGTTGGCCGCGTACTTGGCCGCCACCTTCTGCGAGATCGGGCGGTAGTAGTTCTTGGCCGCGATCTCCTGGCCCTCGTCGGTGTACAGGAACTGCAGGTAGGCCTCGGCCGCCTTGCGCGTGCCCTTCTTGTCGACCACCTTGTCGACCACCGCCACCGGCGGCTCGGCCAGGATCGACACCGACGGCGCGACAATGTCGAACTTGTCCGGGCCCAGTTCCTTGATCGCCAGAATGGCTTCGTTCTCCCACGCGATCAGCACATCGCCCAGGCCGCGTTCGACAAAGGTGGTGGTGGCGCCGCGCGCGCCCGAATCCAGCACCGGCACATGCTTGAGCAGCTCGCCCACGAACTCGCGCGCCTTGACGTCATTGCCGCCCGGCTGGCGCAGCGCGTAGCCCCACGCCGCCAGATAGTTCCAGCGTGCGCCGCCCGAGGTCTTGGGATTGGGCGTGATCACCTGCACGCCCGGCTTGACCAGGTCGCCCCAGTCCTTGATGCCCTTGGGATTGCCCTTGCGCACCAGGAACACGATGGTCGAGGTGTACGGCGAGGCGTTGTGCGGCAGGCGCTTCTGCCAGTCCGGCTTGATCAGGCCCTTGTCCGCGATGGCGTCGATGTCATAGCCCAGCGCCAGCGTCACCACGTCGGCATCCAGCCCGTCGATCACCGAGCGCGCCTGCTTGCCCGAGCCGCCGTGCGACTGGCGCACGGTCACGGCGTCGCCGCCCTGGGCCTTCCAGGCCTTGGCAAAGGCGGCATTGACATCGACATACAGCTCGCGTGTCGGATCGTAGGAAACGTTCAGCAGGTTGGCGGCCGCAGCGGTCTGCGCCGCGCTCAGGGCGCCAAGTACGGCCAGGCTGATAGCCAGTTTGCGGATCATCTTGTGTTGCTCCCGTCAGTGTCGTGAATGGGCGCGAGGCGCCTCTTGCCTTGTCCGCCTTGGGTGGCGGACTTGTGTCAGGAGCAAGACTACCGAGGGGGCTATCTGAACGGAACGAATGGTTTCGCCGATCCTTTGCTGTTTTTTGCATAAGATCGGACGGAAATATGGACATGCCGGCGCACGGGGCATGCGGCATCGCTGAGCGGAAGGAGGATGATGGGTCACGCCCCAAAAAGAAAACGCCCGCACCGGCAAGCCGGTGCGGGCGAAGTTTCCGTTCTGGAAACGGGTAGACAAGTCATGAAGAGCGCCCCCGCATCTCCATGACAGGACGAATGTTATCGGCTTGCCTGCGACCTGGGGTTGATCAAGGTCAAGTGCGGGCCAGCCTGCCGCGCCTGCGCCTCAGCCGCCCTGGCGGGCGAGCAGGTCAGCCATTTCGTCGGCATGCTCCTCTTCCACCGCCAGGATGCCCTCCATCATCCGGCGCGAGGTCGGATCGCGTTCTCCCAGGAACTGGATGATCTCGCGATAGCTGTCGATGGCGATGCGCTCGGCCACCAGGTCTTCCTTGATCATTTCCGTCAGCGAAGTACCCGCCACATATTCAGCATGGGAGCGGCTGGTCAGGCCGTCGGGTGCGAAGTCGGGCTCGCCGCCAAGCTGGACGATGCGCTCGGCGATCTGGTCGGCATGGCCTTGTTCTTCATTGGAATGGGCCAGGAATTCATCGGCGACGCTCTTCGAGTTGGGCCCCTTGGCCATGTAGTAGTGTCGGCGATAGCGCAGCACGCAGACGATTTCGGTGGCCAGCGCATCGTTGAGCAGCTTCAGCACGGTATCGCGATCCGCGGCATAGCCCGCGGTCACGGCGCCATCGTCGATGTGCTTGCGGGCGCGCTCGCGCAATGTCTTGACGTCAGAGAGGAAAGGCTTGTCGGTCATTGAAGGGCTCCTTGGGGATGGGGCTGCGTCAGCGCAGCGCCTTGTACGGAAACTCAACCCTTCCGCAACGCGAGAAGTGTGCCACTCGGCGGATGGCGCGGAACGGCGCGGCTGGCGACGACCCGCGGCATCGTGGCGTGAAAAAATTGCACGGGACGGGACCGCCTTACACGCAACGCGCGATGGCAAGACGAAAAAAAGCCCCTGCGATGCAGCGCAGGGGCCTGACCATGATCGACCGCCTGTGTGCTCCGGCAGTCGATCGAGCCACGGTAGCCTTAGTCCAGCTTCCGCCCGAACGTGAACTCCCCGTCGACATAATCCACCGGCACCACATCCTTGGCGGCGAACTTGCCTTCCAGGATCGCCCGGGCCACCGGGTTCTCGATCTGCTGCTGGATCGCCCGCTTGAGCGGACGCGCGCCAAACACCGGGTCGTAGCCTGCGCTGGCGATCTTCTCCAGCGCCGTCTCGCTCACCTCCAGCGTCATGTCCATGCGGGCCAGGCGGGCCTGCAGGCGTTGCAGCTGGATGCGTGCGATCGACTCGATATGCTTCTGGTCGAGCGCGTGGAACACCACCACTTCATCGATCCGGTTCAGGAACTCCGGCCGGAAATGCGTGCGCACTTCCTGCCAGACCGCACCCTTGATCGCTTCCTGCGGCTCGCCGGTCATCGACTGGATGATCTGCGAACCCAGGTTGGACGTCATCACGATCACCGTGTTCTTGAAGTCCACGGTGCGGCCCTGGCCATCGGTCAGGCGGCCGTCGTCCAGCACCTGCAGCAGCACGTTGAAGACGTCCGGGTGGGCCTTCTCGACTTCATCCAGCAGCACCACGCTGTACGGCTTGCGGCGCACGGCCTCGGTCAGGTAGCCGCCTTCCTCGTAGCCCACGTATCCGGGCGGCGCGCCGATCAGGCGGCTGACGCTGTGCTTCTCCATGAATTCGCTCATGTCGATGCGGATCAGGTGCTCTTCCGAATCGAACATGAACTCGGCCAGGGCCTTGCACAACTCGGTCTTGCCGACGCCGGTCGGGCCCAGGAACAGGAACGAGCCATAGGGCCGGTTCTCGTCCGCAAGCCCGGCACGCGAACGGCGGATGGCATCGGACACCAGCCGCACGGCTTCGTCCTGGCCGACCACGCGCCCATGCAGCCGGTCTTCCATCTTGAGCAGCTTCTCGCGCTCGCCCTGCATCATCTTCGATACCGGGATGCCGGTGGCGCGGCTTACCACTTCGGCGATTTCCTCGGCGCCCACCTGGGTGCGCAGCAGCTTGTTGGGCTGCTTCTGCTCGCTGGCCTCGGCATCGGTCGCGGCCTTGAGCTTGCCTTCCAGGCCCGGCAGCTTGCCGTATTGCAGCTCGGCCACCTTGTCCAGCTTGCCTTCGCGCTGCAGCTTGGCGATCTCCAGCTTGACCTTCTCGATCTCTTCCTTGAGCGCGGCCGTGCCCTGCGCGGCGCCCTTCTCGGCTTTCCAGATCTCGTCCAGGTCGGCGTACTCCTTCTCCAGGCGCGCGATTTCCTGCTCGATCAGCTCCAGGCGCTTCATCGACGCCTCATCGGTCTCTTTCTTGACCGCCTCGCGCTCGATCTTCAGCTGGATGGTGCGGCGCTCGAGCTTGTCCATCGACTCCGGCTTGGAATCGATTTCCATCTTGATGCGCGCGGCCGCCTCGTCGATCAGGTCGATCGCCTTGTCGGGAAGGAAGCGGTCGGTGATATAGCGATGCGACAGCTCCGCCGCGGCGACGATGGCCGGGTCGGTGATTTCCACGCCGTGGTGCAGCTCATACTTTTCCTGCAGCCCGCGCAGGATGGCAATGGTGGCTTCAACGCTCGGCTCATCGACCAGCACCTTCTGGAAGCGGCGCTCCAGCGCGGCGTCCTTCTCGATGTACTTGCGGTACTCGTCCAGCGTGGTCGCGCCGATGCAGTGCAGCTCGCCGCGCGCGAGCGCCGGCTTGAGCATGTTGCCCGCGTCTATCGCGCCCTCGGCCTTGCCGGCGCCGACCATGGTGTGGATCTCGTCGATGAAGACGATGGTCTGGCCCTCGTCCTTGGCGACGTCGTTCAGCACCGCTTTCAGGCGCTCCTCGAACTCGCCGCGGTACTTGGCGCCGGCCAGCAGGCCGGCCATGTCCAGCACCAGCACGCGCTTGTTCTTCAGGCTCTCCGGCACTTCGCCGTTGACGATGCGCTGCGCCAGGCCTTCCACGATGGCGGTCTTGCCCACGCCCGGCTCGCCGATCAGCACCGGGTTGTTCTTGGTGCGGCGCTGCAGGATCTGGATGGCGCGGCGGATCTCGTCGTCACGGCCGATCACGGGATCGAGCTTGCCGATGCGGGCGCGCTCGGTCAGGTCGATGGTGTACTTCTTGAGGGCCTCGCGCTGGCCCTCGGCCTCGGCGCTGTTGACCGAATCGCCGCCGCGCACGGCCTGGATGGCCGACTCGAGCGACTTGCGGTTCAGGCCGTTTTCACGCGCGATGCGGCCGGCGTCGCCCTTGTCGTCGGCGACGGCCAGCAGGAACAGCTCGCTGGCGATGAACTGGTCGCCGCGCTTGATGGCTTCCTTCTCGGTGGCGTTGAGCAGGTTGACCAGGTCGCGGCCGATCTGGACCTCGCTGGTGCCCTGCACTTGCGGCAGGCGCTTGATGGCGGCGTCGAGCGCCGTCTGCAGGCCCTGCACGTTGACGCCGGCGCGCGCCAGCAGCGCCTTGGCGGCGCCGTCGTCCTGCGCCAGCAGCGCGCGCAGCAGGTGCTGCGGTTCGATGTATTGGTTGTCGTTGCCCAGTGCCAGGCTTTGCGCATCAGCCAGTGCTTCCTGGAACCGGGTGGTCAGCTTGTCAAGACGCATAAGGATTCCCTCTCTCGGATAAGGTCGTGTCCTGATGCGGGGGCGTCGGCGCCGGTCTTCGCTGCCGGAGCGCCCGTATGCCCTGCCGGACACTGGATGTCTTTCCGAAAGATAAGGCTTTGTCGCGACATTTCAAGGCCGCGCCGGTACGCAATGACCCCGTCCGGCCGCAATGTCGACAACCCCGACTCCCGCGCTCGCAAGTGCCGCAAGCGATACGCGGCTAGGCGGCGCGGCAGGCTCCCTTGTCCGCCAGGTTGCGCACCAGCACCAGTGATTCACCCTGCACCACCACCCGTCCGTCCGCGCCCGTGACCACGCTGGCCAGGTTTACCAGGTCCTTGCCCGCGCGCAGCCGCACGATGCCCACGCATGCCGTCAGCGGCTCATCCATCCGCGCGGCTGAAGCGAGGCGCAGCGACTGCTTCATCCACCCCGTGCCCCGTCCGGGCAGCCGCGTGCCGAGCAGGTCCGAGAACATGCCGGCCAGCAGCGGCAGCGGCACCACCGGCCCGCCAAACCCGCGCGCGCGGGCAAAGGCCGGATCGGCGTGGTAGGGGTTGGCGTCGCCGGTCAGGGTGATGTAGTCGTCCAGGTCCGCCTGGGTGAAGGCGCGTGCCGCACCGGCTTCCTGACCGGGGCGCAGGCCGTACAGTGAGGCGTCGCCCGCCTCTGGCGCCGGTGCCGTGTCGCCGGGCAGCCGGGCCAGTTCCTCCGGCCCGGCATCCGGCAGCCAGAGCGATTCGCCCACGGCCGTGGTGCGCTGCGCCTCGCCCGGCCCGCCCGCGCTGCCAACGGTGGTGCCGTAGCCCGCCAGTCCCGCCGGAGCGTGCTGCGGCGCCAGCGCGATCTGCACTGTGTCGCCAACGAAGGCCGGCGTGGGGAACATCAGCGTCTGCCCGACCGGCAACGCCGGCGCTGGCAGCTGCCGCCAGGTGTGGGCGCACAGCAGCGAAAACAGGAACATGCCGTGCGCCACGGTGGCACCGAAATGCGTGCCACGGGCAAAGGCCGGATCGCAGTGGATCGGGTTGTCGTCGTGCGACAAGGCGGCGAAGCGGTCAAAGTCGCGCTGCGACAGCACGCGCGGCAGGGCATCGTTCATCAGTCAGGCACCTGTACGGCATTAGCGTTGACAGTAATCGCGTTGCCGGCCGCAGGCGACGCGGCGAACGGCGGCACGTTGGACGGCAGCAGCGCCGGCGCGGGCGTGTTGAGGGTGCCGCCGCGCGGCGTGGTGCGCAGCACCTGCGACGGCGGCAGCGCCTTGCCCGCGGTGAGGTTGTCGTAGACCGCATCCAGGGCCCGGTTCAGGTAGACGTGCAGCGGCACATAGCGGTTGCTGTAGCCCGGCACCAGGCCGATGAAGGCATCGAAGTGCTGGGCGTTCTCGACCTCCACGTATGACAGCTTGCTGGTCACGCCCTCCTGCTGCCGGTTCAGGCCGAGATACGGACGCGAGGTATGGTTGACCGGCAGCAGCCCGTCGCTGCGCCCGTGCACGATCACCGCCGGCTTGCCGCGCAGGTTGCCGTTGCGCAGTGTCAGCGCCTGGCCGGCCTGCAAGGCGCGTGCCGCGGCGTCGGAGCCGGCCAGCAGGCTGCGCAGGCAGTTGGCGCCGTCGTAGTTCAGGTCTTCACGCAGCGTCGACGGTGAAACAGACGCCAGGTTCAGGTACGGGCCATGCTGCGGATCGAGGTCATTGATCAGCTGGACCGGCGGCTGCGGCGGCACGCCGTTGCCGGTGGCGAACATCGACGCCAGCGCCGCGGGTGCGATTGCCGCGGGCTTCAGGTCGGTCAGCGTGCTGGCAAAGCTGTAGCCGCACAGCCGGTCGGTGACGCTGGCCTGCGCATAGGCGTTGGCATAGTTGACCGAGATCGCGGCGGCCACGTCGAACACGGCCAGCGACGGGTGCAGATCGTCCGATTCCGCTTCCCAGCCGGCGTCACGCAGCGCCTGCAGCGCGCTGGCGCTCTGTTCGTCCGTGTTCGCGCCGCTCACCAGCCCCTTTTCCGCCAGCGTCTGGCAGCGGTTGGCAAAGAACGTCGCCGTGGCCGGGTTGGTGTAGAACGGCGCCTGGGTCAGCGCGGTGGCCCGCGCGGCGCAGTGCTGCAGCAGGTTGGCCGTGGTGGTGTAGTCGTACAGCGTGCGGCCCGAAGCTGCCACCGGCGTCGCGCCGCGTTGCACCACGATGCCGGTATTGGGCGGCATGTTCAGGTTGGGCTCGCCCACCGCCACGCCGTCGATCAGCCCGCCGGCATCCTGCTCGGCCGCCGCCACCGCGGCACCGCCGCCGTTGGACACGCTGGACGCGATCACCACGATCCTGTCCTTGTCCAGGGTGCGCTGGCGGGTGCCGTTGGCCGACACGGCGCCGAAGCGGTCATTGATCGCCCAGATCGCAAATTCCACCGCCTGCAGCGTGAACTTGCCCCAGTCCTTCTCCGGGTTGCGCTGTGAATGCGCGTGCTTGAACGCCAGCCGGTGCGGGTTGGCAGCGGTGAAGTCCGCCAGCGAGGTGGCCCCCGCCGGCGCGGCAAACTGCGCGTTCTTGCCGGCCGCCGCGCGCGTGGCGCGGGTGCCGTCGATCAGCGGCACGGTGTCGGTATCCAGGTCATGCGGCGCGGCGCCGGTGCCCTTGTCGGTATAGGCTACCGCGCAGCCGCGCTTCAGGCCCCACTCGCCGGTGGCGATGGCGCCATAGACGCCGCGCGAACCGGACGAGGTAGCGGTGATCATGCATGGCTTCGAGGTGTTGAACGACGCGGGAATCTGCACCAGCATGGTCACGTTCTGCTGGCCCGAGCCATCGTCCGAAAAGGCCAGGTACTCCACGCCGGCCACCTTGCCGTCGGAACCGGTGACATTGCCCTGCGCGTCGACATTGGGGCCGTAGAGCGAGCCGTAGCCGCCGCTGGCGGTGGTGTCGACGATGGCACGATAGTTGGTATGGATCGCATAGCGCCGCAGCTCCGCCGCGGTCGGCGCGGTGGGATTGGCCGGCAGTGGCGCGGTGGCGCTGGCCAGGCCGTCCTTGCCCAGGCCCGCAGTGAGCAGGTCGTCGGTGGTGCCGTTGTAGCTGTTGATCGTGACCGTGCCGATATTCGCCGGCTTGGTATTGGGGTTGCTGCCGTTGCCGTTGTTGTTGTCATCGCCCGAGCCGCAGGCGGCTGCCAGCATCGATGCGGCGGCCGCCAGCACCGTGAGCCTGAGGCGGCGTTTCTGTTTCTGCTGCGGCGGGATCTGCGTGGAATGCATGT
This sequence comes from Cupriavidus sp. FW305-3-2-15-C-LB2, assembly GCF_058787575.1. Classification (NCBI taxonomy): domain Bacteria; kingdom Pseudomonadati; phylum Pseudomonadota; class Betaproteobacteria; order Burkholderiales; family Burkholderiaceae; genus Cupriavidus; species Cupriavidus sp. FW305-3-2-15-C-LB2. The sequence continues at coordinate 3,024 of NZ_JBYSZW010000080.1, read as the reverse complement.
CAACCTCCTCCTGTCGCACCCGGATGGCCGGGGCTGTCGAATTGTCTTCAGATCGAGGACTGCGGAGACTGCGAACTGCGGAAATCGGAAACACGGCAACCGCTGGCGCGGCCATGCGCCTCAGCCAGAAAACTGTGCGCGCAGCTTGTGTTTTTCCACCTTGCCGGACGGCGTGCGCGGCAGCGCGTCGAGAAAGCGCACATGGCGCGGCACCTTGTAGCCGGCCAGCTGCGCCTTGCAGTGGGCGATCACGGCATCGGTCTCCAGGACGGCGCCCGGGCGCAGCACCACCAACGCCATGCCGACCTCGCCCCAGCGCGCATCCGGCGTGCCGATTACTGCGGCCTCGGCCACGCCCGGCAGCTGGAACAGCACGTTCTCGACTTCGGCCGGATAGACGTTCTCGCCGCCCGAGATAAACATGTCCTTGGCCCGGTCGACGATGTAGTAGTCGCCGTCCTCGTCACGATAGGCGATATCGCCGGAATGCAGCCAGCCGCCGCGGATCGCGGCCGCAGTGGCCTCGGGCAGATTCCAGTAGCCTGGCGTCACGCCGGGGCCCTTGATCAGCAGTTCGCCACGCTCGCCCGGGCCCACGTCCAATCCAGCCGCATCGACGATGCGCGTCAGCATCGACCCCACCGGCTTGCCGATGGTGCCGATCTTGCGGCGCGCGGTGTCTTCGTCGCAGACAAAGACCGTGGGGCCGGTCTCGGTCATGCCGAAGCCGAAGCAGATGGTCACGCCCTTGGCCAGGTAGGCCTCCAGCAACGGCCTGGGCACCGGCGAGCCCCCCGCTGACATATTGCGCACGCCGGCAAAGTCCGCGTGCGCGAAGCGCGGGTGCTGGCTCAGGAACAGGTAGACCGCCGGCACCGCGAAGAACATGGTGATGCCCTCGCCGCCGGCGCGGTCGAGCTTGCCCAGCACCACCTGCGGCTCGAACTGCCGCATGACGTGCACCGTGCCGCCCGCATGCAGCACCGGGTTGGCATACAGGTTCAGGCCGCCGGTGTGGAAGAACGGCAGCACATTGAGGAACACGTCGTCGCGCGTGATCTTGTTTGCCAGCATCGCGTTGACGGCGTTGAAGAAGACCATGCCGTAGGTCTGGATCACGCCCTTGGGCTTGCCGGTGGTGCCGGAGGTATAGAGCAGGTGCCAGACCTCGGACTCATCGCGGCACGGCATCTCGATGATGCGGCCGGAGGCGGCATCGAGCACTGCCTCGTACTCGGTCCAGCCGCCGGGAACGTCAGCGGCCTCGTCGTCGGCCAGGTGCAGCACCGCACGCAGCGGCATGGCGCGCGCGAGATCCGCGGCCACTGCGAGGAAGCCGTCGCCGGCCACCAGCACCTCGGGCGTGCAGTCCTGCAGGATCGGCAGCAGCTCCGCCGCCGGCAGGCGCCAGTTCAGGCACACCATCACCATGCCGGCCTTGGCACAGCCATACAGCATCTCGAAATAATCCGAGCTGTTGTGCGCCAGCACCGCCACGCGCGTGCCCGGCGCCAGTTGCAGGTGGTCGCGCAGGTATTCCGCGAAGCGGCTGGCGCGTTCGTCGAATTTACGATAGGTCACCTGGCGGCCGCTCTCCACGTCCACCAGCGCGACCTTGTCGGGGAAATGCTGCGCATTCTTGTGCAGCCAGTCGATGACGTACATGCGCTAGCCTCCGCTCAGCTTGCCACGTCCTGCACGGGCCCGGTGCCGCGCAGCCGCCCCACTACGCCCTGCGGGAAATAATAGACGCTCAGGATAAACAGCAAGCCCAGCCACAGCAGCCAGCGGTCCGGATGCAGCAGCGACGACAGCAGCGGCAGCGCGGCGGTGGCTTCGCTGGCCAGTTTCATCACGTCCTGCAGGTAGGTTTGCGCCACCAGGAACAGCACCGTGCCGATCACCGCGCCATAGAGCGTGCCCATGCCGCCGATCACCACGATCAGCAGGATGTCGACCATGATCTCGAACGACAGCGAGGTATCGGGCCCGTTGTAGCGCAGCCAGATCGCCATCAGCACGCCCGCCAGCGTGGCGAACATCGCCGACAGCACCGTCGACACGGTGCGGTACACCACGGTGCGGTAGCCGATCGCCTCGGCGCGGAAGTCGTTCTCGCGGATCGCCTGCAGCACCCGGCCAAAGGGCGAGTTGACAATGCGCAGCAGCACCAGGAACAGCACCACCGCGCCGGCAAACACCAGGTAGTAGCTGAGCAGCTTGCCGCTCAGCGGCACGCCCAGCCATTCGGCCTCGCCCAGCGTGAAGCCGGGACGCAGCACCTCCGGCACCTTGAAGGTCAGCCCGTCCTCGCCTCCGGTCCATTCGGACAGCTGCGACACCAGCGTGGCAAAGGCGGTCGCCACCGCCAGCGTGATCATGGCAAAGAAGATCGCGCGCACCCGCAGCGAGAACAGCCCGATCAGGAACGCCAGCAGCGCTGACACCGCGAGCGCACCCACGGTGCCGGCCAGCAGCGCGCCCCAGCCCGGCTCCATGCGCGACATGGCGATGGCCACGCCATAGCCACCGATGCCGAAGAACATGGTGTGGGCAAAGGAAACGATGCCGGTATAGCCCAGCAGCAGGTCATAGCTGGCCACCAGCACCACGAAGATGCAGATCTTGGCCGCCATGTTGAGCGCGCGCGCGCCGGGGAAGGCGAAGGGCGCGCACGCCAGGGCCACCAGGATCACCAGCAGGATCACGGTCAGCACGCGGCTGCGCGGCAGGTCGCCGGAGAGAAGTCGGATCATGGTCGTTACCCTCAGCGCCGCGCCACCGGAAACAGCCCCTGCGGGCGCCACAGCAGCACCAGCATCATCAGCAGGATGTTGGAGAACAGAGCCACCTTTGGGAACAGGAAACCGGTGTAGTTGGCCATCAGCCCCACCAGCAGCGCACCGACAAAGCAGCCCGTGGTCGATCCCAGCCCGCCGATGATGATGACGATAAAGATCAGCACATTCACCTGCGCACCGATCGCCGCGGTGATGTTCTGCTGGTACAGCCCCCACAGCACCC
>NZ_JBYSZW010000079.1:0-24034 GCF_058787575.1 Cupriavidus sp. FW305-3-2-15-C-LB2 | reverse complement strand
CGCCAGCACCGCCCCCATCCCCGCCATCGCCAGCGGCGCCATGCGGTTGCCCAGCAGCAGGTAGTCGAGCACCGCCGTGCCCGCCGGCACCAGGTAGAACAGGCTGGTGACGTTGACCAGATTGCCCGCGCGGATCAGGCGGTAGAACAGCAGCGTCGCGCCGATCGAAATGACCAGCGCCAGCCACAACAGCGGCGCAGCAAAAGCCAGCGAAGCATCGAAGGCGAAGGGCTGGAAAGGCAGGCACAGCAGGCAGGCCGCGAGGCTCACGCCGTATTGCAGCGGCAGCACTTCTGCGGGTGCGCGCGTGATGCGCTTCTGCAGGATGGCGCCGACGGTCGTGCAGGCGAGCGAGGCCAGCGCGCACAGCACGCCTGCCAGCGACAGCCTGGCCAGCAGCAGGCTGTCCGCCACCACCATGGACAGCCCGGCGAGCGCGAGGGCCAGGCCCGCCATGCGAGCGGCGCTGAAGCGCCGCTCGGTCAGCAGCAGCGTCAGCATCGGCTGGGCACCAAGCACGGTGGCGAGCACGCCGGGTGTCATGCCGTGGTCGAGTGCAAGGAAGTAAAAGACGGAGTAGCCGCCGATCAGCAGCAAGCCGGTCAGGGCGGTGTACCGCCACTCGCCGCGCGGCGGCAGCAGGCGGTGCCTGGCCAGGCCGATCGCGCCCAGCACGGCGCAGACCAGCGCGAAGCGCAGCGTCAGCAAGGCGAAGGGCGTGGCGTGGTCTAGGGCCAGCCGGGCGGCGATGGCGCCGCTGCTCCACAGCAGCACGAAGAGGGGCGTGGCCCAGGCGGAAGTGTTGGTGGTGCGTGTGCCGGTGGCGGCGTCGAAATGCGCCGGGCAGTCTTTGTCGGTTGTCATGGATGTCATCTGTCGTCAGCTTGGCAGGCTCCGGCGACGCGCATGCGGCCATGGCACAGCGGCAGCGCGCACAGGCGTGCGGCTGCCGTGCGCACAGGGACACGGATGCGGGACTACCGGAGACGAATGAGGCTGGGGGGCGTGCCCGTCAGCCGCGCGGCGGCGGCGGCGGGTGCGCACCGCCGATGCACGGCGGCGGCGCCACAGATGTGAACGCAGGCTGGCGACGCACGCATGGCAACGCGCGGCCCGGGGGCGCGGCGTTGACGGGGCGTTGGCGGTCTGCGGTCATGGCGGGAATTGAAGACTTCGAAGATGTGGTCTGGCGATGCTATGCCAGTGCGGCCATCGCGTCAACGCGATTCTGTTGTGCGCTGCTCCAGCCGGGACACCAGCGCCTGCAGCGTCGGCGCGCATCCGGCTTCCACCTTCAGCGCCAGCATCGCGTCCGCCCGCGTGGTGCCCAGGTTGAGCGCGGCCACGGGCTTGCCCATCTGTCCGGCCCAGACGCAGAAGCGGTAGCCGGAATAGACCATCAGCGACGAACCGACCACGAGCATGGCATCCGCTGCTTCCAGCGCCGCGCGGGCGGCATCTACCCGCGGGCGCGGCACGGATTCGCCGAAGAACACCACGTCCGGCTTGAGGATGCCGCCGCAGCGCCCGCACTCGGGCACGCGGAACTGCGCGAACAGCGGCGATTCGAAATGCACGTCGCCATCGGCGGCGGGCTCGGCGATCACGTCGCGCAGCGCGCCGTTCTGTGCCAGCAGCCAGTCCTGCAGGCCGGCGCGGTCATGGCGCGTGCCACAGTCCAGGCAGATGGCGCTGGCCAGGCTGCCATGCAGTTCGATCACACCCTCGCTGCCGGCGCGCTGGTGCAGGCCGTCGACATTCTGCGTGACCAGCGCCGTGAGCCGGCCGTGCGCGCCAAGGCGCGACAGCGCATGGTGCGCGGCATTGGGCCGCGCCTGCCACGCCACCGGCCAGCCCAGCATGCTGCGCGCCCAGTAGCGCTGGCGCCCCGCGTGCGAGCCCAGGAAGGCCTGCAACGTGATCGGCTGCGAGCGCTGCCACTGGCCGCGCGCGTCACGGTAGCCGGGAATGCCGGAATCGGTGCTGATACCCGCGCCGGTCAGCACGAACAGGCGCGGGTGGCGCTGCACGAAATCGAACAGCGCGGACGTCGGGTGCGGGAGTTGCAGCGGCTCGCTCAATTTGCCGGATCCTCGGCATGACGCGCCGCCTGGCGCGCTTCCCAGGCGCGCAGCTCCTCGCGGTAGCGGTCCATTTCCTGGTAGTAGTAGTCGAAGATGCAGGGATCGCAGCCGGAGCCGCAGCACTCGTCATCGCCGGGCCGCTCTGGCGGCACCGGGCGGGGGTCGTCGGGGGACACGGCAGGGGACGCTTGGGACACTGACAGTTCGCGAACAGGCGCGTTGGCGGATCAACCGCCAGTATATTCCCGCCGGCCCCGGCCTGCCGCCGGACCCCTCAGTGGCTGAGCAGCCCTTCGCCGACCGGGATCACCAGCGCCGTGCCCGCCAGGCAGGCGATGTCGTCCTCGGCAAGCCGGCGCGACACCACGCTGGCCAGCCTGGCGCCGATGCGGGCAAGTTCGGCGGCGTCGGCCAGGTAGACGGCGTCGATCACGCTCTGGTCGAACTGCAGGGTCGCGCTCAGGCGGCAGCGTCCGGGCGAGCCGGCCGGCTCGGCCTGCCAGCTGACCTGCACCTGATTGCCGTCGCTGCGGTGGTATTCGGCCGACATCGGAAACAGCCGGCAGGTATGCGCGCGGGCCCACTCGACCAGGGCAGTCATGGCGATTCCCCTTTGGCGGGACAGCGCGTCCGCCGGTACGCCGCGTCAGCGGCTCAGTACATGGTAGAGCCAGTCGTGCGCGCGTGCCGGCACGCCCAGCGCGCTGGCATCGATGCGCCGCCCCTGCACCCGCAGTGTGCCTTCGTGCAGGGCATCAACCGCTGCCTGGGCATCCGGGAACCTCCCCATCACGCCATTGCCCAGCATCAGCATCCAGTCCTTCTCGCGGGGAATGAGCGTGAGCTGTCCCGCTGCGGTCTGGCAAAAGAAATAACCGTACATGCAACCCCCAAGCACCTCGCCTGTGTCCATCTTAGAGCAGGGCACCATGGGGCCGCGTGCCGATCTGCACGCTTCCGAACGGCGTGATGAATTGTTTTTGCACGGCCGCGAGGGGGCGGCCAGAATGCCGCATTTTGCCCGAAGATAGGCGGACCTCCCCGCCCGGCTGATGCCGGGCCGGGCTACTGCCGCCCGTTGCGGCCGACAGCGAACCCCACGGTGCCATGAAGGCAGCCTCATTCCATTGCTTGCACAAACTGCTCGTGCCGGCGGTCCTGGCACTGGCTGCGGGCTCGGTCCTGGCCGCTGAGCCGGCATCCATGCCGACGGCCTCGGGCATCGAGCTGCCCGCAAACCAGGCCGCGGCAGCCACGCCGCAGGTGGCCGCGGGCGCGCGCCCCCGCATCTGCCTGGTGCTCTCGGGCGGCGGCGCGCGCGGCGCGGCCCATATCGGCGTGCTCAAGGTGCTGGAGGCGATGCGCATCCCGGTCGACTGCATCGCAGGCACCAGCATGGGTTCGCTGGTGGGGGGCGCCTATGCCACCGGCATGGCTCCCGCCGAAATGGAGCGGCTGGTCGGCGGCCTGAGCACCGACAGGATCTTCAAGGAACGCCCGCCGCGCCAGGACCTGACCATCCGGCGCAAGCAGGACGATTTCACCAACCTGTTCACGCCCGAGATCGGAGTGCAGGCCAGCGGCCTCTTGCTGCCCAAGGGCGCAGTCTCGGGCGTGCAGTTGGAGACCGTGCTGCGCCAGCTGGCCAAGGTGCCCGGCTACCGGGACTTCGACCAGTTTCCGATTCCCTACCGCGCTGTCGCCACGGACCTGGTGGCAGGCACGCCGGTGGTGTTCAGCCAGGGCGAGCTGGCCAACGTGATGCGCGCCAGCATGTCGGTGCCGGGCGCGGTGGCGCCGGCCGAGTACGAGGGGCGGCTGCTGGTCGACGGCGGCCTGACCGACAACCTGCCGGTGGACGTGGCGCGCAGGATGGGCGCCGATATCGTGATCGCGGTGAACCTGGGCACGCCGCTGATGAGGCGTGAGGAACTGACCTCGATCATCGGCGTGACCGGCCAGATGCTCAATATCCTGACCGAGCAGAACGTGCGTGCGTCGCTGGCCTCGCTGCGGCCCACCGACGTGCTGATCGAGCCGGCGCTGGGCGATTTTTCCGCGACCGACTTCGACCATCTGCCGGCAACCATCCCCATCGGCGAGGCTGCCGCGCGCAAGGTCGCCGACCGCCTCGCGCCGCTGGCGCTGCCGCCGGCGCAATATGCACAACTGCGCGCCAGGCAACAGGCGGTGCAGCCGCCTGACACCCGCCCGGTCGATGAGATCCGGCTGGCGCCGCTGCAGCGCGTCAACCCGGACTACGCCACCGCGGTGATGGAAACCAAGCCCGGGCAGCCGGTCGACCAGGCCACGCTGGACCAGGACATGCGCCGCCTGTTCGGCACCGGCGACTTCGAGCACGTCAACTACGGCATCCTGGAAGAGCCCGGCAAGCGCGTGCTGGCGGTCAATGCGGTGGAAAAATCCTACGGTCCCGACTACCTGCGCTTCGGGCTCGGGCTGAGCTCGGATTTCCGCGGCGATGCCTACTTCAACCTGGTGGGCAGCTACCGGCGCACCTGGCTCAATGCGCTTGGCGCCGAATGGCGCACCGATGCGCAGGTGGGCCAGACCTCGTCGCTGATCAGTGAGTTCTACCAGCCTCTGGATACGCGCCAGTATTTCTTTATCGCGCCGCGCATCGAGCTGGAGCGGCGCCCGGTCAATGTCTTCCAGGGCAGCACGCGCATCGCCACCTATGACCTGCGCCGCTTTGACGTCGCGCTGGACGCGGGCAGCCAGTTCACCAAGTACGGCGAGCTGCGCGTGGGCTTGCAGACCGGCGCGGAACACGCCACGCTGAGCACCGGCCCGGAGTCGCTGTCGCCAGGCCCGGGCAATATCCGGCGCGGCGCCATCACCGGGCGGCTCATCTTCGACCAGCTCGACAGCGTCGACTTCCCGCGCTTCGGCTATGCGGCCCGGTTTCACATCTACGGCTCGCAGCCGGGGCTGGGTGCCGACCAGGCTTATGTCAAGGCGCAGGCGGACGGCATCTATGCCCACTCGTTCGGCGACAACACGGTCTCGCTGGCCTTCAAGGTCGGCAGCAATATCGGCGGCAAGCCGCTGCCGCGCTATGACCTGTTCCAGTGGGGCGGCTTCCTGCAGCAATCCGGTTATGCCACCGGGCAACTGCTGGGCGGCAACCTGCAGTTTGCGCGGCTGGTCTACTACAACAAGCTGGCGCGCCAGACCCTGCTGCAAGGCGTGTACGCAGGCTTTTCGCTGGAGGCGGGCCGCATGGGCGACCCGCTGGTGCCGGGGAGCCCGACCGGGCTGCTCAAGTCCGGCTCGGTCTTCCTGGCGCTGGACAGTCCGCTGGGCCCGCTTTACCTGGCCTATGGCCGCGCCGCCGCAGGCACATACAGCTTTTACCTGTTCCTGGGTAAACCCTTCTGAGCCGGTCAGCATAAGCATCCAGAAAATGTGAGCCGGCCGCACCCTACCAAAGTTGTATGTAATGTCTTAATTCAAATGTCTATACTTTTTACGTCACCAAGACCCCCTCTTGAATGACGACCTTCCCCGGTCGCCGCTCCCCAGCGGCGACATTTTTTTTGGGCGCCCGCCTGGCATGCGGCGCCTATGATCCGGGCCTCGGGCTGCACTGGCGGCCGCTCCGCGCCTTTGCTGCACCAGCGGGCACGGCGTGTGCGGCCTGTCGCGGGGCTCGGTGCGCTCGCTGGCCGCCACGGTGACCTCCTTCATGGCGGCGGGCTTCCTGACGGTGCTGGTGCAGCGCCATTGGCTGGGAGGCTGACCGATGGGCACGCTCTTCTCATTGCTGGCCGGGCTGGTATTCGGCATCGGCCTGATCCTGTCCGGCATGGCCAACCCGACCAAGGTGCCTGGGGTTTCTCGACCTGGCCGGAGCCTGGGACCCGTCGCTCGCCTTTGTCATGGCCGGCGCGATCCTGGTGGGAGTGGTGGCCTTCGCACTGGCGCGCCGGCGCCAGCGCTCCTGGGCGTTGATGCCGTGCAGCATCCGGCCCGCGTGCCATGCGTGCCATGCGTGCCATGCGTGCCATGCGGGCGATGCGGGCGATGCGCGCATGCAGCAAAGGCTGGCCCCTGGCGGCCAGCCGGTTTAAGATTGCGCGATTATCGGACAACAAGCCCAGACAACACACCTCCCAATGGACGTCCTCCGCCCCCTCGGTCTTGGCCATGCACAGGCCGACACCGTCCGCGTTGCCCGGCCCCAGGCCGACCTGCTCGCCAGTTTTGCCGGCGATCCCAACTTCATGCTGTCGCTGGCGCGCGGGCTGACCGTGCTGGAGGCGTTCTCGGAACGCAAGCGCCCGCTGACGATCTCGCAGGTGGCGCAGCGCACGCAGCTGTCGCGCGCCTCGGTGCGGCGCTGCCTCTATACGCTGGAACAGCTCGGCTACGTCAGCCAGCAGGACGGCCAGTTCGCGCTGCGGCCGCGCGTGCTGCACCTGGGCCACGCGTATTTCTCGTCGACCTCGCTGGTGTCTCTGGCGCAGCCGATCCTGGACAACCTGAGCGCGCGCATCCACGAGACCTGCACGCTGGCGATCCTGGACGGCACCGACATCCTGTACCTGGTGCGCTCCGAAGTGCAGCGGGTGCTGAACTATTCGCTAGGCATGGGCAGCCGCCTGCCGGCCTACTGCACCTCCAACGGCCGGCTGCTGCTGGCGCACCAGCCCGCCACGGTGCTGGACGGCTTCTTCGAGCACGCCGAACTGCGCCCGCGCACGCTGCAGACCAAGGTCTCGCGCCAGGAGCTGGAAGCATGCTTCGAGCGCGCCCGCGAAGTGGACTACGTGATCGTCGATGAGGAGCTGGAACCGGGCCTGCGCGCGATGGCCGTCCCGGTGCGCTCGGCCTCGGGCATCGTGCTGGCGGGGCTGAGCGTGAGCGTGCGCGCCGCGCGTGTCTCTGAAACAGAGATGATCTCGCGGCTGCTGCCGCCGATACGCGAAGCCGCGGCGGCAATTGGCCGGCTGATCGGCTCCTGATTGCCGCTGACTACCCGGGCAGCCGCACGGGATTGAGGTAAGCCGGGTCCGGGTTGCGCGGCCTCGGCACCAGTGCTTCAGCCCCGGTGCGCCAGTTCCAGCGCAAATACCAGCCGCTGCAGGAAGTTCTCCATGCGCCCGTCCGGATGGATGAAGGCGCAGCCGAAATGGTGGATGGCGCTGTCGTCATGGCCCACCAGCCAGTGGCCAACCACCTGCAGGTCCAGCTCAAGCTTGCCCAGTTCGCGGAAGTCCAGCCGGCACTTGCCGACCGTGGTGCCGACCGGCAGGTGCTCTGCCGAGACCGTCTTCGAGCGCAGCCCCACGCCCGACAGCGACAGGTCGGCGATATCGAGCCCCAGCACGGTCTTGTCCGACATGTGGATCTCGCAGCGGTAGCCCCTGGTCACCAGCGTGCGCGCGCGGAAATGGCGGCGGCGCTGGAAGTGGTAGAGCTTCTCGGGGAATTCGACGACGAAGGCCGGGCCTTCCTCATAGCGCATGGCGGCCGGCTGGCCCACCACAAAGTTGACCGGCACGCCGCGCAACAGCCCCGAGAACGCATTTTCATCCGAGGTCATCAGCGACATCCGCTCGGGTTCTGCGTTGCACCAGTCGAACACGAAGGTGCGGTCGACCGGGTCGACGTGCAGGACCGACGTGACGAACTGGTGCCCGGTGCGGGTGCGCACGCTCAGCATGCACTTCTGCCAGGACAGGTCGCGCAGCACGGTGCCGATCTGCGAGTTGTGCGTCAGGCGATAACGGTCATCCGCCGGCTCAATGTCGGATTCGGCGCCGTTATCGGCTGGCCCGGAGGCATCGTGCTGATTCATGGATTCACGCAACATCTGGAGTGGCTGGGATCGCCGGGTACGGGGGCTTCGGCCTGCCGGCCGCGCGCATGTTAAGCGCGTGTCCCGATGCCCGGCAAGACGCATGCTCTCACTTCGGCAGATCTGTGGCAGAACTTGAGCACAGACTTCCGGGGGGTAGCGCGCACGGCGCTTTCAGGCGTCCGGGGGTAAAGGCGGCGGCGCAGCAAGCGTTGCCTGCGCCTCTTCGCGCAACCACGCCAGCAGCACCAGCCGGCGCGTGTCGTGTTCAAACGGCGCGGGCGACAACAAATGATAGGCCGTTCCGTCGGCAACGAAGCCGAACGGCGCGGCCAGCCGGCCATCGGCGATCTCGTCGGCGGCCATCAGCTGCGAGGCCATGGCCCAGCCCAGCCCCGCTGCGGCGGCCTGCAGGCTGAGGTAGAAATGTTCATACCAGGCGTCGCCGTCGCACTGCACGGCGGGGGCGGCATCGCCGCGCACCGCCTGCCAGCGCTGCCATGCCTCGGGCCGCGTGCGCGTATGCAGCCGCGCCGGGACCGTGGCTGCCCCCTGCGCAAGCTGTGGCCGGCACACCGGCCCCACCCGTTCCTGTGCTACCTCGCGCGCGTGCCAGCGCGCATCGAAGGCAAAGTCATTGCGCCGCAGTGCCAGGTCGGCGCCGCTGCGGGTGAAGTCGATCGGCCCGCCCGCAGCCATCAGGTGCAGCGGGATATCGGGATGGCGCGCGGCAAAGCGCGGCAGCCGCGGGATCAGCCAGCGCATGGCGATGGTCGGCTCGCATGACAGCACCAGCGCTCGCCCCGGCGGCTGCGTGCGGATGCGCGCGGCGGCGCCGGCCAGCACCTCCATCGATTGCGACGATGCCGCGAACAGCGTGCGCCCCGCCTCGGTCAGGAAGACGCCGCGGTTGCGCCGCTCGAACAGCGCCACGCCCAGCGTGTCCTCGAGCTGGCGGATCTGCCGGCTGACCGCGCCATGGGTCAGGTGCAGTTCCTCCGCCGCCCGGACAAAGCTTTCGTGGCGTGCCGCGGCCTCGAAGAATCGGATCCAGCCCAGCCAGTGCATCAGTCAGTTTTTCTCACGTAATTGCGCGAGTATATATCGGTTGTGACGGCGCTTTCCGGCACGCAGAATTGGGTACGCCCGGATCTCCCGATGTGGCGATCTCCGGATAACTACAACGTAACCTGACAGAAAATGCCCCCAATCGCCGAATCCCTGGCGGTCGCCGCCGTGACCGTGCTGGCCGTTGTCAGTCCGGGCCCGGACTTCGCCATGGTGACCCGCAACAGCTACCTGTACGGCCGCCGCACCGGCCTGCTCAGCGCCCTCGGAATCGCGCTGGGGGTGCAGGTGCATGTGCTCTATACGATGTTCGGGGTGGCGCTGCTGATGGCCCATGCGCACAGCATGCTGACGGTGGTGAAGATGCTGGGCGCGGCCTACCTGGTGTGGATCGGCGTCCAGACCCTGCGCAACCGCGAGGCGCTGGCAGCAGACCTGCAAGGTGCGCGCACGCTGCGGCCGTGGGCGGCGCTGCGCATGGGCTTCCTGACCAATGCGCTGAACCCGAAGACCACGCTGTTCGTGGTCAGCACCTACACCCAGGTGGTCGGTGCGCACACGCCGGTGCCGGTGCAATGGGCTTATGGCGGATTCATGTCGGTGGCGCACCTGGCGTGGTTCAGCCTGGTGGCGTGCGTATTCACCGCGCCGGCGCTGCGCGCGGCGATGCTGCGGCGCCAGCGGCTGCTGGACCGCACCATCGGCTCGGCCTTGTGCGGGCTGGGCGTGGCGCTGGGGCTCAGCAACCTGGCGTAGGGCCAGCCTGCGTCAGTGGCCAGGCCTGGCGCACGAGATGCTGGGGACCTTGCTGGCCGAGCCGGCTTTCGAACAGCACCAGCCGCTGCACGTGCCAGGGCTCGCTGGCCAGCGTGCGGTGCGTGTCGAGCCAGGCGCGCAGCACGCTTTCGGGCACTGACGGCTTGCAGCGCGCCAGCGTCAGGTGCGGATGGAAGCGCCGCCGCTCTGGGGTAATGCCCGCGGCCCCGGCCAGCGCCTGCCCGACATCGGCGTGCAGGGCGCGCAGCGCGTCCAGGCCGGGACCTGGCGCCAGGCCTGCCCACAGCACCGAACCCTGGCCGCTGCGGAAGCGCCCGGTACCGGCCGCCTGAAGCAGGAAGGCAGGCGCGCGGATGCTGTCGAGCGCGGCCTCCAGCGCGGCGCCAGGCACGTTGCACTCACCCAGGAAGTGCAGGGTCAGGTGGACCTGCTCTGGCGCTGCCGGCCGCACACCGTGCGCGGGCGGCAGGGCCGCCAGCAGCCTTGCCGCCAGCGCGGGCGGGACTTCCACGGCAATGAACAGGCGCGGCATGGCAGCGCGGCCAGCGCCATCAGCCGGGCGTGGTGCCGACGCCTTCGCGCTGCAGCAAGGCGCGCTTGCGCTCGATGCCGCCGGCGTAGCCGGTCAGCGCGCCGGCACTGCCCAGCACGCGATGGCAGGGCACGATCACCGACAGCGGGTTGCGTCCCACCGCGCCGCCGACTGCGCGCGCATGCGTGGGCGGCAGGCCCAGGGTGCGGGCCAGTTCGCCGTACGACGCGGTCTCGCCGCAGGGGATGGCCAGCAGCGCCTCCCACACGCGCTGCTGGAACGGGCTGCCGGCAAAGCGCACCGGCACGGTGAAGGTATCGCGGCGGCCGGCGAAATATTCGGCCAGTTCCGACGCGGCGCCGTCGAGCACCGCGGCATCGGCCGGCGACACGTCGCGGCTGTCGGCAATGCCCGCGGGATGGTATTTCTGCCCGGCGAAGAAGAGGCCGGTCAGGTGTGCGCCTTGCACGCGCAGCAGGATGGTGCCGAGCGGGCTGTCGATATGGCGATAGCTGGTCATGTGATCGTCTCCGGTTCGGCCGCGGCGCTGGCCGCGTCCTTCATCGCTTCGTAGCGATGCCACAGGTGGATGGCGGCGTAGGCACGCCACGGTGCCCATTGCGCGGTGCGCTCGTGCATCGCGCGCACGGTACTGACGCCCAGCACCTTGCGCAGCGCATAGTCGGTGCCGGGGAACGCATCGGGCCAGCCCAGCGCGCGCATGGCGACATACTGCGCGGTCCAGTCGCCGATGCCGTCGACCTCGCGCAGCGCCGCCACGGTCAGTTCCGGCTGCGCGTGCGCATCGAGGGCCAGCGTGCCGTTGGCCACGCGCTGCGCCAGCGCCAGCAGCGTGCGCGCCTTGCCCGCCGACACCCCGGCATCGCGCAAGCCTTGCTCTGGCAGTGTGGCAATGGCGGCGGCACTCGGGAACGTGTAGCGCAGGCCGTCCGGGGGCGTGCCGTCCAGCGCCTGTCCCGCGTGCCGCGCCAGCGCGCCCAGGATGCGCCGCGCCTGCACCACCGAGATCACCTGCCCCACCACCGCGCGCACCGCGATCTCGAAGCCATCGACGCTGCCCGGCAGGCGCACGCCCGGCATGGCCTCGGCAAGCTCGCCCAGGTGCCGGTCCACCACGTCCGGGCGGCAGCCCAGGTCGCACAGGCGGCGCACCTTGCCCAGCGCCTGCGGAATGACGCGCGCCAGCGAGGCCGACAACGTCACGCGCAGCACCAGCCGGCGCGGCACGTGTTCGATCCGTACCCAGCCGGTGTGCGTGCTGCCACCGGCATCCACCAGCAGCGTGCGCATATAGGTGCCGTCCCGGATCGCCTCGATGCCATCCACCGCGCGGGTAGCCAGGAAACGCAGCCATGCCTCCCAGGCAAACGGCGGGCGGTAACCCAGGTCGAACACCAGCCGGTCGGCCACGCCGTCGGCGGCGCGGCGGCGCAGCGCCAGCGGCGTCAGGCCGTAGCGGGTCTTCAGCACATCGTTGAAGCGGCGCACGCTGCCGAAACCCGCCGCCAGCGCCACTTCGGTCACCGGCAGCGCGGTGTCGGCCAGCAAGCGCTTGGCCAGCAGCAGCCGCTGCGTCTGCGCGTACTCAAGCACCGACACGCCGAACTGCGCATCGAACAGGCGCCGCAGGTGCCGCTCGGTCACGCCGATGCGCGCCGCCAGCGTGGCCACGCTGCCTTCGGCCATGAAGCCCTCGTCGATCAGCGTGGCCGCTGCCTGCGCCAGCCGGCCTGAAATATCGGCCAGCCCATGCCCGGGCGCAAGCTCCGGACGGCAGCGCAGGCAGGGGCGGAAGCCATGCTTCTCCGCCGCCGCGGCGCTCTCGTAGAAGGTGCAGTTTTCGCGCTTGGGCGTGCGTACTGCGCACACGGGCCGGCAGTACACGCCGGTCGACGACACGCCCACGAAGAAGCGTCCGTCGAAGCGGCGGTCGTGCGAGGCGACGGCCTTGTAGCAGGTGTCGGGATCGAGGTGCATGACGGCATGCTACCGCTACCGGCAACCGCTTACCCGCTGGATTCGGACATTTCCCTCTGGCGCGCGGGCGTGGGCTGCGGCACAGTTCCTGGCAGGGGCGGCGGCTAGAATGCGCTTCGTGCCTCACCCGCCAACCCACTGCCACCGCCCGCCCGGAGACGCCATGCGCCGCACTGCCCTGCACCTGTCCTTGCTTGCTTCGCTTGCCTGCGCGCCGGCGTTGGCACAGCCGGTGCAGACCGCCCCCACGACGACGCCTGCCATGGCCACGCAGGTGGCATCGGTCGAAGGCATCACCGAATACCGCCTGCCCAACGGCCTGCGCATCGTACTGGCACCGGACGCGGCCAAGGCCACCACCACCGTCAACATCACCTACCTGGTCGGCAGCCGCCATGAGAACTACGGTGAGACCGGCATGGCCCACCTGCTCGAGCACCTGCTGTTCAAGGGCACGCCATCGCTGCCCGGCAAGACCATCCCGACCGAGTTCGCCCGGCGCGGCATGAGCGTGAACGGCACCACCGCGCAGGACCGTACCAACTACTTCGGCACCTTCAGCGCCAACGATGAAAACCTCGACTGGGCGCTGCGCATGGAAGCCGACCGCATGGTCAACAGCGTGATCTCGCGTGCCGACCTGGACAGCGAGATGACGGTGGTGCGCAACGAGATGGAAATGGGCGAGAACAGCCCCGGGCGCATGCTGATGCAGCAGACCATGGCCGCCGCCTACCGCTGGCACAACTACGGCAAGGCCCCGATCGGCGCGCGCAGCGATGTCGAGCACGTCAGCATCGACGGCCTGCGCGCCTTCTATCGCCGCTACTACCAGCCCGACAACGCGGTGCTGGTGGTGGCCGGCAAGTTCGATCCCGCCGCCACGCTGGCACGCATCGAGCGCTACTTCGGGCCAATCCCGCGCCCGACGCGCGTGCTGCCGCCCGAGCATACCGTCGAGCCCGCACAGGAAGGCGCGCGCGAACTGGTAGTGATGCGCCCCGGCGACAACAGCCTGGTCGCCGCGCAATACCACGTCAGCCCGGGTGCGCATCCGGACAGCACGGCACTCTCGCTGCTGACCCTCATCCTCGGCGATACGCCGGGCGGGCGGCTGTACAAGGCACTGGTCGAGCGTGGCCAGGCCGTGTCGGTCGGCACCGCGCTCTATGCGATGAAGGACCCGGGGGCGCTGCTGCTCATGGTCGAGACGTCCAAAGACCAGCCGCTCGCGGCTGCGCGCGCCGGGCTGATCACGCAGGTCGAGGGCTTTGCCGAGGCGCCCGTGACCGAGGCCGAGCTGGAACGTGCGCGCGTGCGCATGCGCAACGCGTACGAGCACTACATGAACGATCCCGGCGCGCTCGGCGTGGCGCTGTCCGAGGCCATCGCCAAGGGCGACTGGCGCCTGTTCTTCCTGGCGCGCGACCGCATCGAGACCACCACGCTGGCAGACGTGCAGCGCGTGGCGCTGAACTACCTGCAGGCCTCGAACCGCACCGTGGGCGTGTTCCTTCCCGCCGAGCAGCCGTCGCGCGCGCAGGTGCCGCCGGCGCCCGATGTCACGGCCATGGTCAGCGGCTACCAGGGCAGGCAGGCGATGGCCGCGGTGGCGGCATTCGATCCCAGCCCCGCCAATATCGAGGCCCACACCACGCGCCAGACGCTGGCCAACGGCATGCAGCTGGCGTTGCTGCCCAAGCCTGCGCGCGGTGAAGTGGTGCACGGCGCGCTGGTGCTGCGCATCGGCGACACGCAGAGCCTGCAGGGGCTGACCACGGTGGGCGCGCTGACCGCCTCCATGCTCCGACGCGGCGCGGCTGGCATGGACCGCCAGCAGATCGCCGACCGCATCGAGGCGCTGCGCGCGCGCGTCGGCATCTCTGGCAGCTCTGAGCGCGTGACCGTCAGCTTCGAGACGCGCCGCGCGCACCTGCCGGAACTGCTGGCCCTGCTGCGCGACCTGCTGCGCGCACCGACCTTCCCCGAGGCGGAGTTTGAGACGCTGCGCAAGACCAGCATCGCGGAGATCGAGAGCATCCGGCGCGAGCCGGGCGTGATGGCGTCTAACGCGCTGGGCCGCCATGGCGACCCCTACCCCGCTGGCGACCCGCGCCATGCGCGCACCTTTGCCGAGAACATCGCCGACCTGCAGGCCGCCACCCTGGCGCAGGTGCGCGACTTCCACGCGCGCTTCTATGGCGCGGGCCATGCGCAACTGAGCCTGGTGGGCGACTTCGATGCCGCGGCCGCGGCCGCGCAGGCAGCGCAGCTGTTCGGCGACTGGAGCGCGCAACAGCCCTACGCGCGCGTCGAGCGCCCCTTTGTGCCGATCCCGCCGGCGGAGTTCACGCTGCCCGCGCCGGGCAAGGCCAATGCCATCTACCTGGCCTCCACGCCGATCGACCTGACCAACGACGCGCCGGACTATGCGCTGATGATGATTGCCAACCGCGTGCTCGGCGGCGCCAGCCTGCGCGGCCGCCTGGCTGACCGGCTGCGGCAGCGGGAAGGCCTGAGCTATGGCGCGAGCAGCTGGGTGCAGGTGGGCGCGCTCGACCGCGCGGGACGCTTCGGCCTGCAGGCGCAATACGCACCGCAGAACCTGCCGCGCCTGCAACGCGCCGTGACCGAGGAGCTGGAGCGCTTCGTGCGCGACGGCATCACCGCGCAGGAACTGGCCGAGGCCGTCAGCGGCCTGCTGCAGCAGGGCATGGTCAGCCGCAGCAACGACGCCGCGCTGGCCGGCGCGCTGGCCAACCAGCTCTACCTGGGCCGCACCATGGCCTTCACCGCCGAACTCGAAGAGCGCCTGCGCAACGCCACGCCGGACGCCGTCAACGCGGCCATTCGGCGTTACATGCAGCCAGGCACGCTGTCGCGCGTCTATGCTGGCGACTTCAGCGGCGCACCGGCGCAGGCGGGCGCAACCGGCAGCGGAAGTGGCTCCGGCGCGGCCGGCAGCACAGGCAACGAAGCGGCCGGCGCGGCACCGCAGGCGCAGCCCTGACATACGCAGGAAACAATATTCGGCTGCACTGGCGAAAGGCCGCAGGCGCGGCCAGCGCAACATCGCAGTGGCAAGGCAGGGAGCGCTCGGCAGGCGTCCGGTGCAAGCCCCTTGCCGCGACCCCGGGTTGACTGTATATTCGTACAGTATAAGTCGATATAAGAGGTGTGGATGTCAATCGTGCGAGCTGGCAGCAAGGCAGAAGCGCTCAGGCTTCTGGCCTCGGAAGGTGTGCTGGCGCTTGAGCTGGACTACGAGACAGGATGGCAGGATGCCGTCGAACTCGGCAGGCTCGGAGAAAAGCGCGGTATCAAGGTGCAGTATCGCGGACAAGAAAGCATCGCCGTCCGTTCCCGCGAAGCCCTGATCGAAGGGCTGGCCAAACCCAAGGCCACGTTCCGTCAACGCAATCTCTATTGCCAGTTCGATCTCGGCACGCTGGCGGACCATGAACTGCTCGACCTCGAGGCCAAGGCCACGCGGCTCGGGGACTATATCCTCGCCGGCCACCTGCTGCGCGATGTCGATGGCGTGTGGCCGCAATAAGCGGCTTGCGCGCACGCCGGGCCACTAGAAGAGAAAAAGCCGCCATGCAGGCGGCTTCCGTCATATTGCGCTGAGCACGTTCTTCGTGCCCGATGCCCCGGTCAATGCCACACCCGCGTGGCGTTGGCCCAACGCGCCGCGCACGACGACTGCGCTACGGCCGCGTCGATCGTTTCGTTGGCGGCCTCCGCCGCCGGCACCGTCGCGGCAACATCCAGCGCGGCGCGCCACAGCACCGCCGACACCAGCGTCTTGCATTGCCGCCGTTCGCCATGCGCAAGCGCGAGCAGCCGCTCATAGCCGTCCAGCACGATCAGCCGGTCACCACGGCGCGGATGCAGCGACAGCGTGTAGAGGTGGTCAGACTCGCATTGCAGGCTGCCGCCGCTGACCGCGACCACGATTGCACCCGGCAACGCAATGCCGCTGGCCTGGACCTCGCCACGCAAGCGCGCCAGGTACGCGTGCGCGCGTGGATCGCAGGTGCCGCCCACACCGCCCGCCATCTCTGCCGGCAGCGCGCAGAGCGCCATCAGCTCGGCCGGCGAAACCGCCAGCGTATAGGCCTGCAGCGTGGGACGATAGGTTGCCACCACGGCGCGCAGCCGGTGCGGCGCATCGCCATCATGCCCTGCCTGCAGCGGGCTGTCCGGCCCGCGTAACTGCATCGTGTTCATGTCGACTCCTGCCGCGCGGGGCGTTTACCTGGTCAGTCGCGCAGCAGTTGCTTGGCGATGATCAGCTGCTGGATCTGCGTGGTGCCTTCATACAGGCGCAGCAGGCGCACGTCGCGGTAGAAGCGCTCGGCCTTGTACTCGGCGATATAGCCGGCGCCGCCATGGATCTGCACCGCGCGGTCGGCCACGCGGCCCACCATCTCGGTACAGAACATCTTGGTGCACGAGGCCAGCATGCTGACCTCCGGATCGCTCTTGCCGGCGGGCTTGGCGTCGTAGCGCTGGGCGCAGTCGCGCACCATCGACAGGCCGGCGTAGAGCTCGGCCTGGCTGTCGGCCAGCATCGCCTGGATCAGCTGGAAGTCGCCGATGGGCTTGCCGAACTGCTTGCGCTCCCTGGCATAGGCCACAGCGTCGGTGATCAGGCGATGCGCCATGCCGCAGGCCAGCGCCGAGATATGCAGGCGGCCGCGGTCGAGCACCTTCATCGCGGTCTTGAAGCCCACGCCCGGCACGCCGCCGATGATATTGGCGGCCGGCACGCGCACGTTCTCAAGCACCACGTCGCAGGTCTTGGTGCCGCGCTGGCCCATCTTCTTGTCCGGCTTGCCCAGCGAGATGCCCGGGGTGTCGGCCGGCACGATGAAGGACGAGATGCCCGAAGCGCCCGCGCCGCCGGTGCGCGCCATCAGCGTGAAGGCGCCGGCGCGCGGTGCGTTGGTGATGAAGCGCTTGGTGCCGTTGATGACATAGTGGTCGCCATCCAGCTCCGCCTTGGTCTGCAGCGAGGCCGCGTCGGAACCCGCATTGGGCTCGGTCAGCGCGAACGAGATGATCAGCTCGCCGCTGGCGATGCGCGGCAGGTACTGTTGCTTCTGTTCCTCGGTGCCATCCATCAGGATGCCTTGCGAGCCGATGCCGACGTTGGTGCCGAACACCGAGCGGAAGGCAAAGGCGGTATGGCCCAGGTCGTAGACCACATCGCATTCCTGCGACATCGACAGGCCGATGCCGCCGTAGTTCTCGGGGATGGAGATGCCGAACAGGCCCATCTCCTTCATGTCCGCGACGATCTCGGCGGGCACGTCGTCGGTTTCCTCCAGCGTGTCTTCGGCGGGCTTCAGGCGTTCGTCGATGAAGCGCTGCACCGAGGCGCGCAGCAGGGCAAAGGATTCTTGGTCAAGGGCCATGATGATTCTCCGGGTCAAGCCAGTGCGTCAGTCTGGCCGCCTATGGTACGCTGGTCGCGGGATTTGACAATCCACTGAAACTTGGACAGAAGCGTCAGTATAATTTGACAATCGCAGCCGGCCTCAACCCAATGTGGCGGATAACAGGCCCGCCACGCCGATGGCCAGCGCCGCCAGCGCATCGCCCGCGATCAGGCCGCCACCGACCAGCGATGCCGTGCTCATATCCTGCGGCAAACCCCGGGCCGGCCTTGCGGGCCTGGCCACGGCGGCGGCCACGCTCGCCACCACGCCGCCGGCCGCCATCCACCCGGCCGCCGCCAGGTTGACGAAGCCGCCGAAAGATGACGCATAGGGCGAAGGCAGGATCACCGCATCGAGCAGGAAATCCGCCACCCGCCCGCGCCGGCTGGCTTGCGCGAAGCGCTGCCACGCCTGCCGGCCGAGGATGGCCTTGCGCAATACCGCGGTAGCCAGGCCGAGCGCGAGGCCCGTTGCCACTGCCACATGCTGGCCGGCACGGCTTTGCGCCAGCCCGTGCAGCACGCCCACGATCTTGTATGTCATGGCCGAGGTCCAGCGCGCCGGCTGCTGGTCGGCCGGCAGGCTGGTCTGGTCCAGCGCCAGCACCGGGTAGGCATGCATGAACAGCCGTGCCATCGCCACCGCAACCAGCGCACCCACGACGATGCCCGCCACCTGGTAGCCGAACTGCACCATGCGGTCGCTGCCCAGGCGCCAGCCGGTGGAGCGGTCCTGCTGCATGTCGCTCGCCTCGGCCGTGGCCACCAGCAAGACCGTGGCGGCGATCAGCCCGACATGGGGCGCGCGCAGCCCGGCGGCGGCCATCAGGATCACGGGCAGCACGAAGGCCGACGAGATCGGGTTCTGGTCGACCATGCCGACCGAGATGCCGTTGACCAGCGCAAACACCAGCACCAGCAGCAGCACGGCCATCAACTGGAAACCCAACGGCTGGCCGAACCATGCCACGCCCGCCGCCACCGTGGCCGCGCCCCACAGCAGCGCCCAGGCCGCCACCCAGCCCATGCCCGGCCCGCGCCGCGGCGCAGGGTGGCGGCGCGCGCGCCACTGGCGGCACGCCTGCGCCAGCAGCAAGGCCACATCGACCGCAGCCGCCCCCATGATCATGCCCAGGGCCACCAGGAAGGTGGCCTTGCGATAGGGCTCGCCAGGCGCCATCCAGCCCGCGGCAACAAACCACGGGGTCATGGCCCAGCCGGCCAGCCCGCCCACCAGCGCGGCAATGCCCACGCGCGCGCCGACGATCATCCCGGCGCCGAAGGTCGCGGCCGACAGGTCCAGCGCCGCCAGCCACGGCATGCGCGCGGCGCCCAGGCCGCAGCCCAGGCCCAGTGCCATGCCGCCCCCGAGCCGCGCCACCGAACGCCGCAGCAGCGCCGGATCGGTCAGCGCGCGCAGGATATTGGCCACGGCCAGCCCCGACGGAAAGGTCAGCTGCATCCGGTCCACCAGCAATGGCGTGTACAGCATGCCCACACCCACCCCGAACATGCCGATGCACAGCATGTACAGCACCAGCTGCCACAGCGGCGGCTGCGCCATGCCCAGCCACGCCATCGCCTGCAGCACCACGGCCATGCCGCCCATGCCCGCCACCGACGCCGCCGCGGTCTGGATGTAGTTGGCGCCGTGGCGCCCGGGCGCGCCATAGCCCGCCGTCACCACCGAGCCGAGGATGCCCGCCAGCACCTGCCCGCCAACAAAGAAGCCCAGCGAGAAATTCATATACGCGGCAGCGATGCCGCCCAGCGGCCCCAGCACCAGCATGCCTGCCGCGCCCAGCAGCACGTGGTACTGCCAGCTGCCCGGCGAGGGCAGCCTGGTGGCGCGGGGTGCGGCGTCGGTCGGGAGCGTGGGCATGGCGCAGCGGGCGGGCTGAGGCAGCGTGCCTCTTGCGAAGCATAGGCCAAGGCCGCCCTGCAGCAATGTGCGACTTGTCTCCGACTTTCGCCGGGCGGCCGATGCCCGGCCGGGTTAACACTAGTTTCGCACGCAACCATCTGGTCGATATAGTTGCGCACACAACTACATCGCAGAGACACCACAGCCCCGCCATGCCAGACTCCACCGCTCCCCACGCGGCCGTGCCGCCGGCACCGCCGCCCTCGTCATCGCGCCCATGGCCGCAGCGCGTGCCGGTACTGATTGCCGGCGGCGGCCCGGTCGGCCTGACGCTGGCCGCACTGCTGGCGCGCCAGGGCATTGCCGCGCTGGTGGTGGAAGCCGACGACGGCTACTGCGCCGGCAGCCGGGCCATCTGCATGGCGCGGCGTTCGCTGGAGATCCTCGGCTGGGTGGGCGCGGACCGCGCCACCGTCGAAACCGGCCTGCCGTGGGTGGGCGGGCGCAGCTACTACCGCGATGCCGAGGTGCTGCATTTCCGCATGCCCAGCGAGCCCGGCGAGCGCTTCGCGCCGATGGTCAATATCCAGCAGTACTACGTGGAGGCCTTCGCCCACGACGCCGCGCTGCACGGCGCTGCGCCAGCGGATGTGCGCTTCGGCGCGCGCGTGCAAGCAGTACGCCAGCACGGCAGCGGCGTCGTGGCCGAGATCCAGACAGACGAAGGCGTGGTGCAGGTCGACGCGCAATGGCTGGTGGCCTGCGACGGCGGGCGCAGCACCGTGCGCGAGCAACTGGGCCTGCGCATGGAAGGCACCCAGTACGAAGGCCGCTACGTGATCGTCGATATCGTGCAGAAGACGCGGCGCGAGGTGGAACGGCTGGCCTGGTTCGACCCGCCTTCCAACCCCGGATCGACCATCCTGATGCACCGCCAGCCTGACGATGTCTGGCGCATCGACTACCAGATCCGCGACGACGAAGACCCCGATGAAGCCGTCAAGCCGGAGAACGTGCTGCCGCGCGTGCAGAGCCACCTCGACATGATCGGCGAGACCGAGCCGTGGCGGCCGCTGTGGATCTCCATCTACAACGCCAAGTGCCTGACCTTGCAGGACTACCGCCACGGCCGCGTGCTGTTTGCCGGCGACGCCGCGCACCTGGTGCCGATCTTTGGCGTGCGCGGGCTCAACTCCGGGCTGGACGACGCCGGCAACCTGGCCTGGAAGCTGGCGTGGGTGCTGCGCGGCCAGGCGCCCGACAGCCTGCTCGATTCCTATTCGACCGAACGCGTGCATGCCACGCGGCAGAACATCGCCTACGGCGCCAAGAGCACCGAGTTCATGGCACCGCCCGACTTTGCCTTCCGGCTGATGCGCGAGGCCACGCTGCGTCTGGCGCAGCATGAGCCCGCGGTGCAGTCGCTGATCAATCCGCGGCAGTCGGCGCCAATTGCCTATACGGATTCGGCGCTGAACGGTCCCAACGACTTTGGCGACGACTGCCCTGGCGCCGCGCCCGGCATGCCCGCGCCGGAAATGCGCGTGGCTGGCCCCGACGAGGTCGTGCACCTCACCCAATGCTTCGGGCAACGGTTCACATTGCTGTACTTCAGCGATGCGCCCACGCTGCCCGAGCCGCTGGCCGCGTTCGCGCATGCGCATCCGGACGCCGTGCAGGCACACGTGGTGGTCTCCGGTGGCAACGTGGCCGGCGCCACGGCGCTGGCCGACGTCGCCGGCCAGGCCCGCGCCCGCTACGGCGCACGGCCCGGCACGCTCTACCTGATCCGCCCCGATGGCTATGTCCTGGCACGCTGGCGCGAACCGTCATGGGACGCCGTGCGCGCCACCCTTGCCCCCCTGATGCAAACCGGAGCCCGCCATGCAAGCTGAAGACCTCGACCTCGCCTACACCCATCTGTGCGAGGCCATGGGCCGTGCCGGCGAAGCGCGCACCCCGCTGCTATTGGCAATGGTGTGCCTGGGCCTGATGAGCCGGCAGGAAGCGCTGGCGCCGGTGCTCGCGCTGATCGACGAAGCCGAGGCGCGCAGCCAGAAATAGGGAACATAGGGCTAGAATGCCGACGCCTGACAAGGACACGCCATGAAGCCACTGCCACGCCTCGACCAGTTCCTGACCTACCGCCTGCACCAGGTCAACAAGCTCAGCGACAAGGACAGCGCCGCCGCCTACCTGGAGCAATGCGGCCTGCCGCTCGGCGAGGGCCGCTGCCTGGCCGCGATCGGCGCCTTTGCGCCGCTGTCGGTCAACGAGCTGGCGCACCGCGCCAACCTGACCAAGGGCCAGGCCAGCCGCTCGGCGCAGGCGCTGGTGGCGCGCGGGCTGGTCAGCAAGGAGGCCAGCGAGGCCGACGGGCGCGGCGTGGTGCTGTCACTGACAGCACAGGGCAAGCCGCTGTACCGGCAGGCGATCACGATGATCGCCAGGCGCAATGCAGAGATCTTCGGCTGCCTGAGCGACGCCGAACGGGCGCTGCTGGGCAGCCTGCTCGACCGGCTGGTCGCGCACGCCGGCCAGCAGGACGAAGAAGGCGCCGAAGACGCCGGCGCCTGATCCTTCAGCGGCGCAGGTTGTCCACCTGCACGCGCGCGCCATCGCGGCGCGCTGCGTCGGCCACCTCATTGGTGACCACGGTCTGGCCGATCGGCGCCAGCGCAATGCCGGCCAGCTTCAGGTGCTGGATCGCAAACGGGATGCCGATGATGGTTACGAAGTTGGCGACCGCCGCCATCACGTGGCCGATGGCCAGCCACACGCCGGCAAAGACAAACCACAGCACATTGCCGACCAGCCCCAGCGCGCCGGTGCCGACATCGTCGCGTCCGCTCAGCTCGCGCCGGCTGATGGCCTGCTTGCCGAACGGGAAAAAGGTGAAAGTGCCGATCACGAAGCAGGCCTTGCCCCAGGGGATCCCGATGATCGAGATAAAGGCCAGCAGCCCAACCAGCCACCAGGCCAGGCCCATGACCACGCCGCCAAGGATGAACCAGAGGAAGTTGCCGATTGCGCGCATGTCATTCTTTCGCGAGTGAGGAAGAGAACACGCATGATACGCAACGGTGTGGTGCGGGCATGGCGCCGAGCGGGTCGTGGCAGCAAAGCGTACCCGTTTCTGCGTGCCTCGCCGAAACCGGCGGAACGGCATCGCCGGCCCTTCGGGAAACGCGTTCGACCCTTGTTTATAGGCATATTCCATTCTGCAAGACCGATCGCAAACCCCGCTGCCGCGGGCAAAGCGTACCCGTTTCTGCGTGCCTCCGCGCGTGCTGTCGCCTTCGGCAAGCCCGGCGCCGCAGCGCTAGAATGTGACGTCTGCCCGCTATCCGCGTGACGGACTCCGGGTGCATCCCACCCGCTGTCACCCTTCTCCGACTCCATCGCCTGCTCCGCTGTCCCCCATGAAGCCCACGCTGCTGATCCTGACCCAAGTCGCCACCCACCACCGCGACGCCATTGCCGAACGATTCGAGATCCTCTACGCGCCAGACGCCGAAGGCCGCGCCGCGCAGATCGCCACGCAGGGCGAACGCATCCGCGCGGTACTGACCATCGGCTCCACCGGCCTGACCGCGGCG
Organism: Cupriavidus sp. FW305-3-2-15-C-LB2; assembly: GCF_058787575.1. Classification (NCBI taxonomy): domain Bacteria; kingdom Pseudomonadati; phylum Pseudomonadota; class Betaproteobacteria; order Burkholderiales; family Burkholderiaceae; genus Cupriavidus; species Cupriavidus sp. FW305-3-2-15-C-LB2. The sequence continues at coordinate 842 of NZ_JBYSZW010000079.1, read as the reverse complement.
GAGATCGACGCGATGCCGGCACTGGAACTGGTGTGCGCACTGGGCGCGGGCTTCGAGAACATCGCCGTGGCCCACGCCCGCGCACGCGGCATCGCCGTGGCCAATGGCGCCGGCACCAACGACAGCTGCGTGGCCGACCACGCCTTCGCGCTGCTGCTGGCGACCGTGCGCGCCGTGCCGCAGCTGGACGCGGCCACGCGCGCAGGCACCTGGCGCACTGCACTGCCGCTGCGGCCCAATGTCTCTGGCAAGCGGCTGGGGATCGTCGGGCTGGGCACCATCGGCCGGCGTATTGCCCGGCGCGGCGAAGGCTTCGACCTGGAGATCGGCTATCACAACCGCAAGCCGCGCGAAGATGCCGGGTACCGGTACTTCGACAGCATCGGTGCGCTGGCCGCTTGGGCGGACTACCTGGTGATCGCCACGCCGGGCGGGGCAGGTACGCGGCACCTGGTCGATGCAAGCGTGCTGGCGGCGCTCGGGCCGGCCGGGTTCCTCGTCAATATCGCGCGCGGCAGCGTGGTGGATACCGAAGCGCTGGCTTCAGCGCTGCGCGCTGGCAAGCTTGGCGGGGCGGGGCTGGATGTCTATGAGAGCGAGCCGGCGCCGCCGGTGGTGTTGTTCGACTGTCCTAACGTCGTGCTGACGCCGCATGTGGCTGGCTGGTCGCCGGAGGCCATCACGGCGTCCGTGACGCAGTTCCTGGAGAATGCGCGGCGGCATTTTGCTGGGGAGGGGTTGTTGACGCCGGTGGGCTGAGGGGCAAGCTCTTGCATTGGACAACGGTACGCCGACAACAGCCCAAGCAGCAGCTAAGATCTACCCGGCCCCAAACACCACCC
>NZ_JBYSZW010000078.1:0-25619 GCF_058787575.1 Cupriavidus sp. FW305-3-2-15-C-LB2 | reverse complement strand
GTGCTGTTCCCGCCCCGGCTCGGCCAGTTCCAGGCCGAGGCGCCCGCCGAGCCGGCGGACAGCACCACCGGTGGCACACCGCCGGACGCCCCGCCGGTACTGCACTCGCAGCTGCCCGCCGACGACCCCGCCGGGGATTCCGTGTGGCGCCTCGGCTACAGCGGCCGCGCCGCGGCCGAGGAACGCCCGGCCACCATGCGCGCCTGCCCCGGCGGCGCACTTTCCACCGGCATCGGCAACGGCCTGGCCTGCCGCAGCGCCGGCGAGGTCAAGATCCGCGAATCGGTGCTGGACCTGGATGGCGGCGCGCAGGTGATGCTGATCGCGCAGGCGCGCGGCACCGACGCCACCACGGTCAATGGCCGCCCCGCGGCGATCGATCCCTACGCCCTGGTGCCGCAGTTCTATACCGCCGTCAGCGGCCTGGCGGTGCTGGACGGCGCCACCATGTGGGCCGGCCGGCGCGACAATGCGCCGTTCCTGCTGTCGTCCGGCCTGCTGCCGCCCAATTCCACGGCGATGCGCTTCGGCATCGACAACGCCAAGGTGATCGGCGATATCGGCCTGAGCTACCAGTACACCGCGCGCGCCGACCAGAACGGCCAGAACCTGCCCAGCTACCACTCGCTGCGCACCGCGCCCATCAACACCAACGAACAGGGTTCGATCCAGCTCGGCTTCACGCGGGTGGAGGCGCAGCCGCTGGTGCAGGACCCCGGCGGTGCATGGTGGGCGTCTGCGTTGCATGAGCAGAAAGGCGTGCTGTACGGCACCAACCGGTTCGGGGTGCAGTTCGGATCGGGATCGCGCAACGCCATGACCGGCTACACCGGCATGGGACCGGCGCTGTCGCGCACGCGCGTGGCGGAATCGATGGAATGGAGGGGCCGTTCAGGGCTGAGCGGCGCGGTGGAGCAAAGCCTGCAGTTCGACCGGTCGCCGGTCGGCACGCTGCAGTGGACCACCACGCGCTTGCGTCCTGCTTATGTGGCCAGCAACCAGTTCCGCCTGAACTTCGAGGTCTCGCACGACCAGATCTCGTCCGGCTTCGGCGTCAGCGGCCAGCGCACCGCGCTGACCGTGGCGCCCACGCTGACGCTGGGCAAGTCGGCCGGCAATGCCAACCTGCGCGCCTTCTACACCTATAGCCGTGCCAGCGACGTCGACGGCATCGGCTACACCGCGCCGGCCGACGCGTGGGCCTCGCAGGCGAGCGGCTCGATCTTCGGCGTGCAGCTCAATCGGCGCTGGTAGGGGCGCTGGCGGGCGCAGCGCGCCAGTCGGCCTGCGCCGTGGCGGCCGCAGCGGGTTTGCGGCACAGCCAGTGGAACAGCAGCGTGGCAGCCAGCCCGCCGCCGATCTGGGCCAGCACGAAGCCCGGCACGTCCTGCGGCCGGATCCCGGTGAAGGTATCGGTCAGCGCGCAGGCGATGGTCAGCGCCGGGTTGGCAAACGAGGTCGACGACGTGAACCAGTAGCCCGCGGTGATATAGCCTGCCACCACGAACGGCACCAGCTGCGGCCGGCTGCGCAGCGTGCCGATGCCCACGCCGACCAGGCCGAAGGTGGCCACGCACTCGCTCCACCACATCGCCGCGCCGGTGCGGCTCTGCGCCGACCAGGCCAGCGCCGGCTCGCCGAACATCGCATGGGCGGCCAGCACGCCGCAGACTCCGCCCGCCACCTGCACCAGCACATAGCGCAGCGCATCGCGCGGCGGCAGCGTGCCCTGCAGCAGCGCCGACAGGCTCACCACCGGATTGAAATGGCCGCCCGACACCGGGCCCAGCGACACCAGCAGCGCCACCAGCCCAGCCCCGGTGGCCAGCGAATTGGCCAGCAGCGCCAGCGCGGTGTCGCCTGCGGCGAGGCGCTCGGCACGGATGCCGGAGCCCACCACGATCGCCACCAGCAGGGCCGTGCCCAGGCCTTCGGCCACCAGGCGGCGTACGAGCGTACTCATCGCTGCGCTCCGTTGACGGCGCGCGGCAGCGATAAAGCGGAGCAACGAACGGGATACGAGAGCGACCGCGAGATCGCGGCAAAGGCAGTAAGGAAAACGTGCAGCGGCAAGATGGACAACGTCGCCTGAGACGACGCCTCGAACGGTGGCGGTTCAGTAGCAAGCCCGCGCACATGCGGTGAGCGCGGACGCGACAGTGTTCCGTTCGTGCACGGAGCGCGTCAATGCGTGGCCGCTTTGTTGTGTGCAGACGCGCGGTATCGAATCGCGGCGCTGGCCGCGGGCCGTTACCGGTTGCTGGCCGCCAGCCGCAGGCCGAAGCCGACCAGCGCGATCCCGGCCAGTCGCGTTGCCAGCGTGCGCGCGAACGGCAGCGCCCGCAGCCGGCTGGCCACCGCGTTGCCCGCCAGCACCAGCGCCGCCTGGTAGGCAAGGCTGAGCACCGTGACGTGGGCCATCATCGCCGCCAGCGTGGCCGGCGACGCATCCGGGCGCAGGAACAGCGGGAAGAACGCGACAAAGAACAGCACTACCTTGGGGTTGGTCAGGCTCACCGTGAAGCCCTGGCGCAGGTATACGCGCGTGGACTTGCGCGGCTCGGGCACGCCGGCGTCCGCGGCAAAGCGTGTACGCAGCAGCTGCACCCCCATCCAGCACAGGTACGCGGCACCGAACCATTGCAAGCCGTGGAACAGCAGCGGATTGGCCTGCATCACCGCCGCCAGCCCCGCCACCGCGGCGAGCATGTACACAAGGTCGCCCAGCAGCGTGCCGCAGACCGCGCCCATGCCGGCCGCCATGCCATTGCGCGCGGTGGCGTTGAGAATGGCGATCGTGCCCGGGCCGGGGATCAGCTGGAACACCAGGATGGCGAGCACGAAGCTGGTGTAGTTCTGGATGTCGAACATGGTGGCCTGGCAGTGTCGGATGCGAGTGCGGGATGCATCGCTGCCGCCATGTTAGTGCAGCCTGGCCCATCGCGGCAAAGCGCATGGCTTGACGGCTGCAGCGCGCCTCAGCGCAGCAGGAACGCGATGTCCTCGACGCGGATCTGTGCCACCGGAATGCCCTTGCGGCGCTGGAACAGGATGTGCTGCTGCACGCGGCTGCGCTGCTCGGCAAAGACCCCGGGATCGATCGGCGTGCCCAGGCGCATGTAGTGCTGCACCAGCAGCTTGTAGGCGCGGTGGCGCACCTGCATGGCCTCGGTCTCCGCACGCAGCCGCCGGATCTCTGCCGGGCTGCGGTCGATCGCCTGGTGCAGCTCCTCGACCGTGCGCGCATGCAGCTCGCGGTAGACGTCGCGCTCGGCCTCCATCTGGTGCAGCTCGTCGCGCAGCGCGCGGATCTTGTGCTGCAGCTTCAGCGTCTGCGAGACCGCCTGCTGCACCCGCCCCGCCGCCCCCAGCGCGTGGCTGGCCGCGGCCATGGTGCTCTTCCACAATCCGCGCTCTTCGCCCGCAGTCTGCGGCGGCCAGCGGTTGTCTGTCCCGATCAACGTATCCATCAGACCCCCCGGTAAGAAAGTAAGCCCTGGACCGGCTGTCCGCGTTATGGGTGCGGCTTGGCCGGCTCGGTCCGCGCCGCCGGGCGGCAGCGCGTCAGGCCATCGTAGAGATACATATATCGGCTGCCAAGTAGAAGATATTTACTTCTGGGTTGGCTGTTGCGCGTTGGTCAAGCACGCCGGCAGCGGGGCTGCAGCATGACCAGGGCCATCTTATCCCCTACCAGTCTCGGCAGGATTTCCCGCGCCGGCCGCATGCGGGCCAGTTCCCGGGCGGTGAGCGGGGGGTTGTCCGCGTCCGCGCGCGCGGCAAGCGTCAGCGCCTTGTCCTCGGCATCAGATGGGATATGGATTTTGCGTTTCGTCGACATGGTTCAGTACCTCGCGGCGGGTTACCAACGCCGGTTCACAGGGCCCAGCGCTGCCTGTACACAAATCTGCCAATGCGATGCCACAAAGCAAAAAGCCCGGCTCTTGCGGGAGCCGGGCTTTTCTTGTTCTGGTGGCCTGGGACGGAATCGAACCGCCGACACAAGGATTTTCAATCCTCTGCTCTACCGACTGAGCTACCGGGCCAAAGAAGCGAAACTATAACTGGACTTTTTTGGTCAGTCAAGCGTCATGTGCGTCACAGCCTCATTGCTCGGCCGGCTCGGGCTTGTTGCGGCCCAGTTCGACGCCGAGCTGCTTGAGCTTGCGGTACAGGTGGGTGCGCTCCAGCCCGGTCTTCTCGGCCACGCGGGTCATGCTGCCGTGTTCGCGCAGCAGGTGGTATTCGAAGTAGGCGCGCTCGAACAGGTCGCGCGCTTCGCGCAGCGGCATGTCGAAGGAGAACTGCATCTCGGCCTCGGGCACGCGCGCGGGGCTGCCGTTGGGGGCGGCCTCGGCGGTGGTCTCGGGCACGATGTCTGACGAACCGGGTTCGGCAGACGGGACCGTGGCGGGGGCGGCGGTGGTGGCCGAGCTGCTGCGCGGGCGTTCGATGCCGCGGGCCAGGCCCTGCTCGACCGCGGACAGCAGCTTCTGCAGTGCGATCGGCTTCTCAAGGAAATTGAGCGCGCCGATCTTGGTCGCCTCGACCGCCGTGTCGATGGTGGCGTGGCCCGACATCATGATGACGGGCATCGTCAGCTGTCCCTGCGCGGACCATTCCTTGAGCAGGGTCACGCCATCGGTATCGGGCATCCAGATATCGAGCAGCACGAGGTCGGGCGTACCCGCCGCGCGGTATTCGCGCGCTTGCAGCGCGTTCTCCGCGAGTTCAACCACGTGGCCTTCGTCGCTGAGGATCTCCGAGAGCAGCTCCCGGATTCCCATTTCGTCATCGACTACGAGGATCGTTGCCATACTTCCCCTCTTAACCCCACCGCAGCGTTCCGGGACCGGACGCCATTGTTGACTATGTCAGTTTAACGAACAGGATCGAGATCTGTGCACCGACGATCTCCGCACCTTCCATGCGATTGCGCATCTCGATTCGCGCGCCGTGTTCGTCAATGATCTTCTTTACCATCGCGAGCCCCAGGCCCGTGCCCTTGGCTTTCGTGGTCACGTAGGGCTCGAACGCACGGCTCAGGATTCGTGGCGCAAAACCGGGACCATTGTCCGCAATGGTGAGCTTGACGGCCTGCCGGTTTTCGCCGGCAGAATCTTTGTATTCTACAGTCTCGGTGTTCAGAGTGATATGGGGCGCCGCCCTACCGGCCGCGACGTTCTCGGTGGCGGCATCCTGTGCGTTCTGCAGCAGGTTGTGGATGACCTGGCGCAACTGCGTCGGATCGCCCTTGATCTCGGGCAGCGCGGTGCCCAGCGTCGGATGAATCACCGGATGCTCGTGCACCGCGGGATCATCGATGCCATACAGGTGCAGCACTTCCGCCACCAGGCTGTTGAGCTGCAGCGACTGCAGCACCGCGGGCGGTGTGCGCGCGTAGTCGCGGAAGTCATCGACCATGCGCTTCATCGCGGCCACCTGGTTGACGATGGTGGCCGCGCCACGCTTGAGCACATCGGCGTCGGTGCCTTCGAGCTTGGGCGAGAGCTTCATCTGCAGGCGCTCGGCCGAGAGCTGGATCGGCGTCAGCGGGTTCTTGATCTCGTGCGCAAGGCGCCGTGCCACCTCGCCCCAGGCCACCGAGCGTTGAGCGGAAATCACATCGGAGATATCGTCGAAGACGATCACGTAGCCGGGCTCATCGCGCTCGCCGCCGGGCAGGCGTGCGCCGCGCACCAGCAGCGTAAGCGGCTGTTCCTCGCCCTGCGGCAGCTCGATCTGCTTCTGCCAGTGCTCGGCGCCGCCCAGCACCTCGCTGGTGTTCTGGTCCGAGAAGGCCTGGCGCACGATCTCGCCGAACGGCCCCATGCCAGGGATCTGCTCAACCGGCAGGCCCAGCACCGCGCCGAACGGCTGGCGGAAGATGCGCTCCGCGCCCGGATTGGCGGTAATCAGCACAAAGCGGCGGTCGAACACCAGCACGCCGGCGGTCAGGTTCTGCAGCACGCTTTCCAGGTAGGCCTTCGATTGCTCGAGCGCGGTGCGGTTCTCTTCCACCGCCAGCCGCGCCTCGGCCAGCTGTCGCGTCATCTGGTTGAACTGCTGCGTGAGCATGCCGAGCTCGTCGCGGCTTTTCAGTTCGCGCTTGGGCGAGAGGTCGCCCTCGGCCACTTCCTTGGTCCCCTGCAGCAGCATCAGCAGCGGCCGCGCCAATTGCCCGCCCAGCAGCAGCGCCAGCATCACCGCGATGAACACGGCCAGGAACAGCGTCAGCGTCAGCGTGCCGATATACATCTTGCGCAGGCCGGTGCGGCCCAGCGCCTTCTCCTGGTATTCCTGGTACGCGCGCTGGACTTCGTCGGCATTGCGCGCGAGCACCGCCGGCACGGGGTGCAGCACCTGCAGGTAGCGTTCCTCGCGCACGGTCTCGCCGACCAGGCCGAAGCCGCTCGACGGCGATTCCTCCGGGCGGCGCTCCACGGACAGGCCGGAGCCGGCCCAGCGCGGCGGCTTGGCCAGCGCGCGCGGGGCGCTGCCGCCTGCGGCGTCATCCTGTGCCGCGGTTGGACTGGCGCCCAGCGGAATGATCACGCGCAGCCGGTACAGGTGGCTGCTGTCGACGCGTTCGGGGCTCGGGCTGCCGTCGCCCGACGGGTCGGTGCCGCCCTCCACCGCCGCGTAGCCGCCGGCCAGCCGCGCCTGTTCGGCCAGCACGCCCGAAGGCAGGTCCGGCACCAGCGACGCGTAGTTGCTGGACGCCGTGGCCAGCACGCGGCCGCTGCCGGTGAAGATGGCGGCTTCCTGGACGCCATACTGCTCGCGCAGCCGGTTCAGCTGCAGCGAAGTGGCCACGCCGGAGGCGCCGGCGAGCTGCTCGGCCATCAGGCGTGCCTTGACCTGCAGGTCGGCGAGCGAGCTGTCGATGGTGGAGCGGCCCAGGTTCAGGCCGGCCTCGAGCGCGGTTTCCACGCGCACGTCGAACCAGGACTCGATGCTGCGCGAGACGAACTGCAGCGATACCAGGTAGATCAGCACGCCGGGCAGCACGCCCACCACGCCGAAGAACACGGCGAGCTTGGTCATCAGCCGCGTGCCGAACTTGCCGCGGCGATAGCGCAGCCACAGCGTCAGCGCCAGCGCACCCACGATCAGCACCAGCAGCGCGCCGATCACCAGGTTCACCTTGAACAGCAGCGTGAAATAGCGATCGAAGAATTCGGTGTTGGCCGATGCGCCGGCCAACAGGCCCACCAGCACCAGCGCCAGGAAGACGATGATCCCGGCCACGACGCGGTACAGCACGCGCCGGAACCGGCTGTCCCACAGCGAGTTGCTCATGGCTGGCTCGATGCGGGCTGCAGCAGCAGTGCGGGCGACAGTCCGTACGACACCGTCTGCATGGTCAGGCCGCGTGCGTCAATGGCAGCGGCAGGCGCCGACGCAGGCGCGGGTACGGCGGGCGAGGCCGGCAGCGCCGGCGACACGGGGCCTGGGGCCGGCGCGGGCGGCGGCGCTGCGGGCAGCGGAGGTGGGGGCGCTGCGTTCAGGTCCGTCGGCACCGTATAGGCGAAGCGCCGCCAGTCGGAGGCCAGGTTCCATTCACGCGTGTTGACGGCGTTGATCTGGAACGGCTTGGGCAGTTGCGACAGGTCCAGCCGCATGCGCACTTCCGCGTGGTAGGTCTCGCCCGGCTTGACCACATTGCGCTCGAACACGCGCCAGCCGCGCACGCGCTGGATGAACTGCAGCGCGCCCTTCAGGCGCGTGAACGGCAGCTGCAGGCCGCCGGTGGAGACACGGTACTGGCGCGTCAGCGGCTGGTACGACAGGCGCACGCTGCGGGTGGTGTTGACCGGCTTGTCGTCGAACCAGTACCAGCGCGAGCGCGAGAGCTGGAAGTCGACCGCGAAATAGAGGGAGATGCCCTTGTGCAACGCGTCTTCCAGCGCGGGCGGCAGGTCGAAGTCGAAGCTGGCGGCAAGCTCGAAGCCGCCGTCCTGGAATTCGATGCGCGCCTCGGTGGCCTCGATGACCTGCGCGCGCGCGACGGGCGGCAGCCACAGTAGCGAGGCGAGCGCCAGCACCAGTGCCAGCCACCACCGCGCCAGCAGGCCACGCCTGCCCGCGCCGCCGGGGCGCAGATGCAGGCACGCCCGGTCCGCGGCAGTGTCCACGTTCGTGTCCACCATGACGCGGAAGTCTGACAGGCGCGGCGTGCTCAGCATCGGATCAGATCAGGCGCGTTTCTGGAAGCGGGCGTAGAAGAAGCCATCGTGATCCGACGGCAGGCTGGTGCCGGCAGTGGCGTCCTTTTCGCCATTGGCGCCGGCGGCTTGCGTGGCATGGGTGCCGGTCAGCAGCTGCCCCGGCGCCTGCAATCGTATCGCATCTGCCAGCTGTGCACCAAACCAGCGCGCCTGCTCCTCGCCTTCCGTTGGGAAAATTGAACAGGTGACATAGACCAGGATGCCGCCCGGTTTGAGCAGCGGCCACAGTTGCGAGACGATGCGGCGCTGCTCGGTGATGAGCTTGGCAATATCGGTCTCGCGGCGCAGCCAGCGGATATCGGGATGGCGCCGCACAATGCCCGAAGCCGAGCACGGCACGTCAGCCAGGATGCGGTCAAAGGGCTGGCCGTCCCACCAGTCGGCGGGCCGGCTGGCATCGCCGACCACGATCCTGGCTTGCTTGCCCAGGCGCGCCAGGTTCTCGGCGATGCGGGTGGTGCGCTGCGGGTCGCTTTCCACCGCGGTGACTTCAATATCGGCCAGTTCCAGCAGGTGCCCGGTCTTGCCGCCGGGCGCCGCGCAGGCATCCAGCACGCGCATGCCGTCGGCCACCTCGAGCAGCGGCGCGGCCAGCTGCGCGCCGGCATCCTGCACCGAGACCACGCCTTCGGCAAAGCCCGGCAACTGCGTCACCGGCACCGCGCGCACCAGGCGCACGGCCTGCGGGCCAACCACGTGGCCGGCCAGGCCGGCGTTGGCAAGATCGGTCTGGTACTGCTGCACGGACACGCGCGCGGTGTTGACGCGCACCGTCATCGGCGGGCGCACGTTGGCGCTGGCGGCCAGGGCCATCCACTGGTCCGGGTAGGCCTCGCGCAGCATGCGCAGCCACCACGGCGGCAGGTTCCAGCGCGCCTGCTCGTCGCGGTTGACCTCGGCCAGCAGCGCTTTGCGTTCGCGCAGGAAACGGCGCAGCACCGCGTTGACCAGGCCGCGCGCATGCGCAGTCTTGGGTTCGGAGGCGGCGGCGCTGACTGCCTGGTCGACCACGGTGAAGGTGCTGTAGCCCGGGCGGCCGGCGTCCGCGCCGTCCTGCTTGTCGCGCGGGCCCGGTGCGTGCTCCAGCAGCAGCGCCAGCGCCACCGCCAGCAGCGAATCGACCTGCGCGCCCGGCGGGCGCGTGACCAGCTTTGTCACCAGTGCGCGTGCCGTACCGAACTGGCGCATGGTGCGATAGGCGATGTCCTGCAGCGCGCCGCGCGTGGCGGCATCCTGCACGCGGTCCAGCCGCAGCTGCGCGGCGGCGTCCTCGATCGCCTGGGGCAGGGCTGTGCCTTCGCTGACGGCGCGCACCGCGGCGGCGGCGCCAAGCATCTGGAAGGCAAGCGAATCGGGAGGCAGGCGCATATCGGTCAGGCGGCGGATCAGGTGTTGGAATCGGGAAGCAGGCCGGCGCGGGCACAAAAAAAGCCCGCCGGTCCATGCGGAACAGCGGGCAGTTTACCCTGTGCGGGGGCCCTGCCCCGGATTTCCGGCCGCTCAGGCGGGATAGGTGCCGGTCTGGGCCATCTGCATCAGGCGCGCGATGCGCTCCTCGGTGGCCGGGTGGGTCGAGAACAAATTGGCGATGGCGCCGCCCGAGAGCGGGTTCATGATCATCATCTGCGCCGTGGCAGGGTGTTCTTCGGCCGCCTGGAACGGGATGCCCTGGGCGTAGCGGTGGATCTTGTCCAGTGCGCTGGCCAGTGCCTGCGGGTCGCCGCTGATCTCGGCGCCGCCGCGGTCGGCTTCGAATTCACGTGCGCGCGAGATTGCCATCTGGATCAGCGATGCCGCCAGCGGGGCCAGGATTGCCACGGCAATGCTGGCGATCGGGTTGCTGCGGTTGCCGTTCTCGTCGCGGCCGCCGAAGAACATCGCCATGTTGGCCAGCGCCGAGATCGCACCGGCCATGGTGGCGGCGATGGTCGAGGTCAGGATGTCGCGGTGGCGCACGTGCGCCAGCTCATGCGCCATCACGCCGCGCAGTTCGCGCTCGGACAGCACCCGCAGGATGCCGGTGGTGGCCGCCACCGCGGCGTGCTCCGGGTTGCGGCCGGTGGCAAAGGCGTTGGGCGCGTCTTCGTTGATCAGGTACACGCGCGGCATCGGCAGGCCGGCGCGCTGCGCCAGGTCCTGCACCATGCCGTAGAACTGCGGCGCGCTGCCGGCGTCGACTTCCTGCGCGTTGTACATGCGCAGGACCATCTTGTCCGAGAACCAGTAGGAGAAGAAGTTCATGCCCAGCGCAAGCAGCAGCGCCATCATCATGCCGCTGCGCCCGCCGATCATGCCGCCGATGACGATGAACAGCGCCGTGATGGCCGCCATCAGCATGAAGGTCTTGACCCAGTTGAACATTGCGGTGATCTCCGTGTAATCGTGAGCCGCGTCCCGGGGGAAAGCGGACGCGATGACCGTTAGATAGGGGGCGATACCCGAAAATTCAACGGCTGTTCAACGGTTTCAGGGGGGAGCCGTGGCCGCTTGCGCCGGCCGGGGCGGTGCCGCCGGCACTTATGCCGCCATGTGCGGCCAAGGCCCGTCCGATCATGCCTGCGCGGCGCCGTTGCCGGGTACCGCGCAGCGCGTGCCCGGCGGCAGCGGCAGGGCCTGCAGGAACTGCTGCGCCGGCTGGCGGCGCCCGCCCGGCTTCTGCAGCTCGGTGACCTGCAGTGCGCTGCCCTCGCCGCAGGCGATGAGGACGCCGGCGGCGTCGGCCGCCAGCACTGTGCCGGGCGGATGCGGCAGGCTGCTGGCGGCGGCCAGCGGCACGGCCTGCCAGCACTTGATCACGGTATCGCCGACCTGCACCGTCGCGCCCGGGAAGGGGTTGAACGCGCGCACCTGGTTGGCCAGCGCCGCGGCCGGGCGGCGCAGGTCCAGCGGGGCCTCGTCCTTGGCGATCTTCTCGGCGTAGGTGACGCCTTCGGCCGGCTGCGGCGTGGCGGCCAGCGCGCGGCCGGCGGCGAGCTCCTGCAGCGCTGCCACGGTCATGCGCGCGCCCAGCGCGGCCAGCGTGTCGTGCAGCGTGCCGGTGGTGTCGTCCGGGCCGATCGGCACGGCCGCGCGCGTGAGCATGTCGCCGGTGTCCAGGCCTTCGTCCATCTGCATCAGCGTGATGCCGGTCTCGGCATCGCCCGCCTCGATGGCGCGGTGGATCGGCGCCGCGCCGCGCCAGCGCGGCAGCAGCGAGCCGTGGATATTCAGGCAGCCCAGGCGCGGCAGGGCCAGCACCTCGGCCGGCAGGATCAGGCCGTAGGCGGCCACCACCATCACGTCGGGCGCAGTGCCGGCGAGCGCGTCGATGGCCGCGGCCGCGTCTTCCGGGTACTTGCCCTGGCGGCGCAGCGAGCGCGGCTGCAGCACTGGCCCAAGGCCGCTGGCGGCGGCGAACTGCTTCACCGGGCTGGCGTGCAGCTGCAGGCCGCGGCCGGCGGGGCGGTCAGGCTGCGTCAGCACCGCCACGATGGGAAAACCGGCGGCGTGGATGGCTTCCAGCGCGACGCGCGCGAACTCGGGCGTGCCGGCAAAGGCAACACGCAGGGGTCTGGCTTGGGACATGGCAGGTTCCGTGGCCTGAAACAGGACCGGCCGCTATCGCGGCCGGTTCTTTTGTTCTTCGGAAGTCATAAAGATAACAGACCCCGCGCGGGTGCCGCGCGCTGGCGGCGGGAATCCGGGCGGGCTGTTACATCTTTGTGGCAGGGCGCCGCTTACATGCGGGTGCGCTCGCGCTTCTGCAGCTTGCTCTTGATGCGGTTGAGCTTGAGCGGCGACAGGTATTCGACAAAGACCTTGCCGCGCAGGTGATCGATCTCATGCTGGATGCAGACGGCCAGCAGGTCGTCTGCTTCGAGCTCGAAGCTCTCGCCCTTATCGTTGAGCGCGCGCACGCGCACCCGGTCGGGGCGCTCGACGCGGTCATAGACCTCGGGCACCGACAGGCAGCCCTCTTCCCACACCTTTCGGTTGTCGCTGGCCCAGACGATCTCCGGGTTGATAAAGACCTGGAGCTGGTCGCGCGTTTCCGAGACGTCGATCACCACCACCTGCTCATGCACGTTGACCTGTGTGGCGGCCAGCCCGATGCCGGGCGCTTCGTACATGGTTTCAGCCATGTCCTTCACCAGCTGGCGGATGCGGTCGTCCACTGCCGCAACGGGTTTGGCAACGGTGTGCAGACGGGGATCGGGGTAGGTCAGGATATCGAGTTTTGCCATGATGCTCAGGCGCAACGCCGGCTGCTGCCGGCAACCGGGCCGCGTTGCGGCGGCGGGTGTTTACATGCAGAATCGGGGCGCAAGTACAAAAATTCAAGGCGCGCCGAAACAGGCACGCTCTCCCGGGTCAATCCGGCCGAAACCACCGGCCGGTCAGGAAAATGCGCGATCTTACCAAAGAACACCAGGCGGCGTCGGGCCGCAGGCTGCACGCGTTCATCCCTAAGCTTGCCTATGCGTTGCTGAGTGCCGCCGGCTTCACTGCGGCGGCCGCGCTTCCGGCCCTGGCTGCGGACCTGACGGTCACGCCGGCGCAGCAGGCCGAAGCCCAACGCACGGCCCAACAGGGCATCCCCGTTTCAGACCTGGCTGCCAATGCGCCGTCGCAGTACACCGTGCGCACGGGTGACACGCTGTGGGGGATCTCGGGCCGCTTCCTGCGCCAGCCATGGCGCTGGCCTGAGCTATGGGGCATGAACCGGCAACAGATCCGCAACCCGCACCTGATCTATCCGGGACAGATCCTGTACCTGATCCAGCGCGACGGCCGCGCCTGGCTGTCGACCACGCCCGCCGGCAGCGGCACGGTGCGCCTGTCGCCGCAGATACGCGGCAACGCCGCCGACGGCGCCGCCATCCTGAGCATCGCGTCTTCCGATATCGAGCCTTTCCTGATCCGCCCGCTGGTGGTCGACCAGGATACGCTGGCCACCTCGGCACGCATCGTCGCCGTGTCCGAGTCGCGCGTCATCCTTGGCCGCGACGATACCGGCTACGCGCGCGGCATCCCCGCCGACGCGCCGCAAGGCAGCGACTGGCAGGCCTACCGTCCGGTCACCCCGGTGCGCGACCCCGTCTCCAATGCCGTGCTCGGCTACGAGGCCGAATACGAAGGCAACGTGCGCCTGGCGCGCGCTGCGCAGGGCCCGGATGCGGTCTCGACCATGCAGGTCACGCAGGCCAGGCAGGAAATGGGCGTGGGCACGCTGCTGATGCCGCAGCCCGCGCGCGAAGCGGCGCGCTATGTGCCGCACGCGCCCGATACGCAACTCGACGGCCGCGTGGCCAAGGTCTATGGCGGGGTCGAGTTCGGCGGCGCCAAGCAGGTGGTGGTGCTCAACCTCGGCAGCCAGGCCGGGGTGGAGCCCGGGCATGTGCTGGCGCTGTCGCGCACTGGCGAGACCGTCGCCGACAAGACCGACAGCAACCGCGCCATCCGCCTGCCCGACGAGCGCTACGGCCTGGCCTTTGTCTTCCGCGTGTTCCCGGGGGTGTCGTATGCGCTGGTCACCGACGCCTCCAACGTGATCGCGGTCGGCGACCGGGCGACCTCGCCGCGCTGAGCCGGTCTTGGCGACATCGCAGGCGGCCCTGGCGGCCGCCGCTTCTCTTTGCCATGCCGGCGCTGCCCGGCAGCTCACCACGCGCGATCCCGACGAGCTGAAGGCGTGGCTGCAGCTCGCCTGCGCGCCCGGCGTCGGCCCGGTCACGGTGCGCCTGCTGCTGACCGCATTCGGGTTGCCGCAGCAGATCCTGGCGCAGAGCGTGGCAGCGCTGTCGTCCGTCGTCCCCAAGAAACACGCCCGCGCGGTGCTGGCCAAGCCAGGCACCGGGCTGCCGGCACTGGTCGAACGCACCCTCGCCTGGCTCGGCACGCCCGGCAACCACGTGGTCACGTTTGGCGACGACGCCTACCCTGCCCGCCTGTTCGACCTGCCCGACCCGCCGCCGCTGCTATATATCAAGGGCGATCCCGCGCTGCTGGCGCGTCCTGCGGTGGCCATCGTCGGCGCGCGTGGCGCCACCGAGCAGGGCAAGCGCGATGCGCAGGCCTTCGGGCGGGCGCTGTCCGAGTCGGGGCTGGCGGTGGTCTCGGGGCTGGCGCTGGGCGTCGATGCCGCCGCCCATGCCGGCGGGCTGCAGGGTTGCGGCGGTACCGTCGCTGTTACGGGTACGGGGGCCGACCGGGTCTATCCGGCCGAGAACCTGGCGCTGGCCCACGAAGTGGCCGCGCGCGGCGCGATCGTCACCGAGTTCCCGCTCGGCATGCAGGGCCTGCCCGCCAACTTCCCGCGCCGCAACCGTATCATCGCCGCCCTGGCACGCGGGGTGCTGGTGGTGGAGGCCGCGGCGCGCTCGGGCTCGCTGATCACCGCACGGCTGGCGGCCGACCTGGGGCGCGAGGTATTTGCGGTGCCGGGCTCGATCCACGCGCCGCTGTCAGCCGGCTGCCACCTGCTGATCCGCCAGGGAGCGAAGCTGGTGGAGCGCGTGGAGGATGTGCTGGAAGAGATCAACCTGCTGCCGGCACCTGCCCGCCCCGCTGCCGCGCGCGTTCCCGCGTCCGTACCGGAGCAACCAGATCTTTCTGACTTTGCCGGCCACGCCGACCCCCTGCTGGCCGCTCTCGGCTACGATCCGGTTACGCTGGATGCGCTGTGCGAGCGCAGCGGCCAGCCGCCGGAAGCCGTCGCGGCGCGCCTGCTGGAACTGGAACTGGCCGGGCACGCCGAGCGTCTACCGGGAAACGTGTTTCGGCGGCTTGGGTGAGCCGCAGCGCAATACCGATACAATCGCCGGCAGCCCGCGTGCCGCGGGCGCCTCATGTTTCCGATGCCATGACCGTTTACTTTCCAGAACGTGACGCAGGCGCCATTGCCGGGTGCCTGGCAGCGCGGCCGCAGGGCCGCCTGGTGGCCTGCCTGTGCGCGCAGTGGTGCGGCACGTGCCGGGACTACCTGGCGGCGCTGACCGCGCTGGCCTCGCGCCATCCGGAGGATTGCTTCGTCTGGATCGACATCGAGACGCACGCGGATGCGCTTGGCGATATCGATATTGAGAATTTCCCGACGCTGCTGGTGCAGCCTGCGTCGGGCGGCACGCCCCAGTTCTATGGCACCCTGCTGCCGCACATCGAGGTGCTGGAACGCATGCTGAGCCGCGGTGCGGCGATGCCGGCGAGTGCCGAAGACGTGCCGCAGGTGCTGGACTGGTTGCTTGCCGGGGGGAGCAGCGCCGCCTAGGCGGCGACAGGGTCGGCGGCGGGGCTTGCTTGCACCGCCGTTGAAAGCGCGCTTATTATTGGCGCCTCATAGCCCCCCGGCGTTCTGATTACTTCGTTTGTAGTGCAATTCGCGGGTTGCCGGATGCAGCTCGCAAGGACCCTTCCCATGTCAAAAGCCCTCATCATCGCGGAAAAACCGTCGGTCGCGGCGGATATCGCCCGTGCCCTCGGGGGGTTTACCAAGCACGACGAGTATTTCGAGAGCGACGACTACGTGCTGTCCTCCGCCGTCGGCCACCTGGTCGAGATCGCCGCGCCGGACGAATACGAGGTCAAGCGCGGCAAGTGGAGCTTCGCCAACCTGCCGGTGATCCCGCCGCATTTCGACCTGCGCCCGATCGCCAAGACCGAGTCGCGCCTGAAGGTGCTGAACCGGCTGATCAAGCGCAAGGACGTCACCGCCCTGATCAACGCCTGTGACGCGGGACGCGAAGGCGAACTGATCTTCCGGCTGATCGCGCAACAGGCCAAGGCCAAGCAGCCGGTGCGCCGGCTGTGGCTGCAGTCGATGACGCAGCAGGCGATCCGCGATGGCTTCGCCAGCCTGCGCGAAGACGAAGACATGCTGCCGCTGGCCGACGCCGCGCGCTGCCGCTCCGAGGCCGACTGGCTGGTCGGCATCAACGGCACCCGCGCCATGACCGCCTTCAACAGCAAGGGCGGTGGCTTCTTCCTGACCACCGTGGGCCGCGTGCAGACGCCGACGCTGTCGATCGTGGTGGAGCGTGAAGAGAAGATCAAGCACTTCGTGCCGCGCGACTACTGGGAAGTGCGGGCCGAGTTCATCGCCGCCGCCGGCCTGTATGAAGGCCGCTGGTTCGACCCCAAGTTCAAGAAGAGCGAGTTCGATCCCGAGGCGCGCGAATCGCGCCTGTGGAGCGAGGCCGAGGCCAAGAGCATCGTCGCCGCCTGCCGCGACAAGCCGGGCACCGTCACCGAGGAATCCAAGCCGTCGACGCAGCAGTCGCCGGCGCTGTTCGACCTGACCACGCTGCAGCGCGAGGCCAACTCGCGCTTCGGCTTCTCGGCCAAGAACACGCTCGGCCTGGCGCAGGCGCTGTATGAAAAGCACAAGGTTCTGACCTACCCGCGTACCGATGCGCGCGCGCTGCCCGAGGACTACCTGGACACGGTCAAGCAGACCATGGACATGCTGGCCGACAGCTCGCCCAACTACCTGCCGCACGCCAAGAAGATTCTGGCGCAGGGCTGGGTCAAGCCGAACAAGAAGATCTTCGACAACAGCAAGATCAGCGACCACTTCGCCATCATCCCGACGCTGCAGGCGCCAAAGAACCTGTCCGAACCGGAGCAGAAGCTGTACGACCTGGTAGTGCGCCGCTTCCTGGCGGTGTTCTTCCCGGCGGCCGAGTTCCAGGTCACCACCCGCATCACGGAAGTCGCCGGCCACCACTTCAAGACCGAAGGCAAGGTGCTGGTCAACCCGGGCTGGCTGGTGATCTACGGCCGCGAGGCGCAGGGCGACAAGGATGCCGCCAACCTGGTGCCGGTGGCCAAGGACGAGAAGGTCAAGACCGACAAGGTCGAGAGCGTCGGCCTGACCACCAAGCCGCCCGCGCGCTACAACGAAGCCACGCTGCTGTCGGCGATGGAAGGCGCCGGCAAGCTGGTGGACGACGACGCGCTGCGCGAGGCCATGGCCGGCAAGGGCCTGGGCACGCCGGCGACGCGCGCGGCCATCATCGAAGGCCTGCTGACGGAAAAATACCTGGTGCGCGAAGGCCGCGAGCTGATTCCGACTGCCAAGGCGTTCCAGCTGATGACGCTGCTGCGCGGCCTGGGCGTGCAGGAACTGACGCAGGCCGAGCTGACCGGCGAGTGGGAACACAAGCTCTCGCAGATCGAGCGCGGGCGCCTGAAGCGCGACGAGTTCATGCTTGAGATCGCGCAGATGACCCAGCAGATCGTCAAGCGCGCCAAGGAATACGACAGCGACACCATCCCGGGCGACTACGCCACGCTGGACACGCCGTGCCCGCAATGCGGCGGACAGGTCAAGGAGAACTACCGCCGCTTTGCCTGCACCGCGTGCGAGTTCTCGATCAGCAAGATCCCGGGCGGGCGCCAGTTCGAGATCGAAGAGGTCGAAGAACTGCTGCTGAAGAAGGAAATCGGTCCGCTGCAGGGTTTCCGCAGCAAGATGGGCCGTCCGTTCGCCGCCATCCTCAAGCTGGGCAAGGACGACGAAGGCCATTACAAGATGGAATTCGACTTCGGCCAGAACGACGACGACAACGACGGCGAGCCGGTCGACTTCAGCGGCCAGGAGCCGGTGGGCACCTGTCCGAAGTGCGGCGGCTCGGTGTTCGAGCACGGCATGAAGTACGTCTGCGAGAACAGCGCGACCAGCCCCAAGAGCTGCGACTTCACCACCGGCAAGATCATCCTGCAGCAGGAAATCAGCCGCGAGCAGATCGGCAAGCTGCTCACCGACGGCAAGACCGACCTGCTGACGGGGTTCAAGTCGTCGCGCACCGGCCGCAACTTCAAGGCCTTCCTGGTCAAGCAGCCGGACGGCAAGATCGGCTTCGAGTTCGAGGCGCGCGAGCCCAAGGCGGGCGCCAAGACGGCGGCGAAGACCACGGCCAAGGCGGCATCGAATGGCACGGCCGAGGCGGCGCCGGCAACCAAGACGGCAGCGAAGACCGTGGCCAAGACGCCAGCCGCCAAGGCTCCGGCCACCAAGGCACCGGCCACCAAGGCACCGGCCAAGAAGGCGGCAGCCAAGAAGGCCCCCGCCAAGACCGCCGCGGCCAAGAAGTCGCGCGCGGCGGCCGCCGGCGAGTAAGCGTCAGCGCGTCACGGCAAAACGCCCGGCGATGCCGGGCGTTTTGCTTTGGGTGGATCGGCCTAGGTAGCCGCTCAGGTGCGCACGGCTTGCGCGCCGTGGCTGGCGGCTGGCGCCGGCTGCGCTTCCTTGCCGCGTACCTGCCCTTCTTCGAGCAGGAAGTCGATAAAGGCGCGCACCTTGGTCGGCAAGAACTTGCGGCTCGGGTAGACCACGCTGACATCGCGCCGCGGCAGCTGGTATTGCGGCAGCACATGCACCAGCTTGCCGGATTCGATATTGGGACGCGCCAGGTAGGACGACAGCATGGCCACGCCCATGTCGGCCAGCGCCGCCTGGTGGGCCAGCTCGGCATTGCTGCACAGCAGCCCGGGGCGGATCGGCACGGTCACCTCGCCTTCCGGGCCCAGCAGCGTCCATTCGTGCTCGGCACTGGGCAGGCGCATGGCAATGCAGCGGTGGTGGCTGAGTTCATGGGCATGGCGGATCGGCGCGTGCGCCGCCACATAGCCCGGCGATGCGCACAGGATCACTTCGGCCGACAGCAGCGGGCGCGCCACCAGGTGCGAGCCCAGGCCCAGGTCGGACAGCATCACGGCCACGTCGCGGCCTTCTTCGACGATATCGACGTTGCGGTCCGACAGGATCACGTCGAACACCACGTCCGGATAGAGCTGCTGGAAGCGCGCCAGCAATTCCGGCAGCAGGTGCAGGCCGAACATCACCGGGGTGACCAGCCGCAGCGTGCCTGACAGCGACTGGCTGCGCGCCGTGACCACGCTTTCGGCTTCTTCCACGTCTTCCAGGATCTGCTGGCAGCGCTGCAGGTAGGTTTCGCCGGCGTCGGTCAGCGACAGGCTGCGGGTGGTGCGGTTGAGCAGGCGCGTGCCCAGGTGGCTCTCCAGGTCGGCCACGTAGCGCGTCACCACTGCGTTGGACATTTCCAGCTGCTGCGCTGCACGCGCGAAGCTTCCCAGTTCCACCACCTTGGAAAACACACGCATCGATTGCAGGCGATCCATGACACAGTCTCCCGGTTCTGCGCTGAATTCTTACGTAATCAGCCTATTTTATTGTTCGAATCAAAACTAATCATTGTGGATCCTGATATTTATTGATATGAGGGAAATGCCTAATATCTAGCCATCGGATGCCGCAATGCAACATAGTCTTTCGTCGAAGTGACGGCTCAGGCATCCATGCAATAGAGAAAGCCTGAATCATGAAAACCAACCGCTACGCCCTGATCGCTGTCGCCACCCTCGCCGCCGCCCTGTCGGCCGCACCGGCCTTTGCCAAGAACGGCAAGTTCGATGTGTTCACCGACGGCGCCAAGGTAGCCAAGTTCGATCCGTACACCGACGGCGCCCGCACCGGCAAGTTCGATCCGTACGTCGATGGCGCCCGCACCGGCAAGTTCGACACCTACACCGAAGGCGGCAAGTACGACACCACTACCGATCGCGCGCCGCTGTAAGGCCGCCTGGCCGCCTCAGGCCTGCCTCCCCGGCGGTCTCTGGCAGCGCGATCCCGGGGCCGCTTCCTCCGCTTGTGCGGCCCCGCCTGCTTCAAACCTGGTCTCCACAGGTCCTTGGGGGAGCGCCTTGCAGCCTCTCCGCCTTTATTGGAGAAAAAGCCCGCACCGGTTCCGGTTGCGGGCTTCTTTGTTTCTGCATCCGGCGGCTTTGCAAGCACTGGCGAATGATTATGCCAGACGCCGCAAATGAAAAACGGGCCATGACGGCCCGTTTTGGTGACCACTACGACTTCTTAGTCGTCGTAGTGGTGGCGATGGTGCTTGTGCTTCTTGCGCTTGTAGCTGCTCTTGTAATAGCGGCGGTGGTCATCGTCGTACGAGTTGCTGCGCGAGACATTGCCGCCCAGCGCCGCACCCGCGCCGCCGCCCAGGCCGGCGCCGATCAGGCCACCGGTGCGACCGCCCATGGCGTTGCCAGCTGCGGTGCCGGCACCGCCACCCAGCGCGCCGCCGATGATGGCACCGGTGCGCTCACGGCGGTTGGAGGTCACTGCGCCACCGGCGCCGCCGCCTACTGCACCACCGATCACTGCGCCGGTGCTGCCGCCCAGCGCGCCGCCCACCGCGGCACCGGCGACGCCGCCGAGTGCGCCGCCCAGGGCGTTGTTCATGTCACTCGCGACGGCCGGCAGCGCGCAGGCCGCCAGGGCGAGGGCAATGGTCAGATTGCGAACGGGATGGCGAGTCATATCTTTTTTCCTCGAATTGCCATGATGTGTCGCAAGTGTAGAGAAGGAGCCGCACCCTTGCTGTAACTACCTGTAAAGCCCTGTAACCCGCTACAGAAACGGTATCCGTGCATTACAAAAGCGCGGTAAACACGCAACACTTGATAAAAAGACAGGCGATCAAGTGATCGCCTGTCTGCTTTGTATGCCGCCGGCCCCGCAGGAGGACGGCGTTCAGCGTGTGCTCAGCAGCACTTGCCCTGCCCGCCGCCGTAGCGTGCCTCCTGGCGCTCGCGGAAGAATTCCTCGTAGCTCATCGGCTCGCGGTCGGGGTGGGTGCTTTCCATATGGGCCACGTAGGTCTGGTAGTCGGGCAGCCCGACCATCAGCCTGAGCGACTGCCCCAGGTAGCGTCCCATCGTTCCGAGTTGTTCCAGCATGGCGGGCTCCGGTATCAGGACTGGGCCGAGGCGGCGCCCGGCAGCGGCTCGAACGGCGTTTCCTTGTCGGTCGGGCGCTTCGCGGCGCGCGCCTGCAGCGCGGTCTTGAAGCCGTAGAACACGATCGACAGCACCACCAGCATGAACAGCGCGCACAGGCCGGCGTCCAGGTAGTCGTTGAAGACGATGCGGTGCATCTGCTCCATCGACTTGGCCGGGGCCAGCACCTTGCCTTCGGCAATGGCGGCGCTGAACTTGGCGGCGTGGGTCAGGAAGCTGACCTTGGGGTCGGCATGGAACAGCTTCTGCCAGCCGGCGGTCAGCGTGCAGATCAGCAGCCACACGGTCGGCACCAGCGTGACCCAGGCGTACTGGCCGCGCTTCATTTTGACCAGCACGCAGGTGCCCAGCACCAGCGCCACCGCGGCGAGCATCTGGTTGGAGATGCCGAACAGCGGCCACAGCGTGTTGATGCCGCCCAGCGGATCGACCACGCCCTGGTACAGGAAGTAACCCCATGCCGCCACGCACAGCGCGGTGGCGGTCAGGTTGGCGACCAGCGAATCGGTCTTGCGCATCGACGGGATAAAGCTGCCCAGCAGGTCCTGCAGCATGAAGCGGCCGGCGCGGGTGCCCGCGTCGACGGCGGTCAGGATGAACAGCGCCTCGAACAGGATGGCGAAGTGGTACCAGAACGCCATCATGGCCTGGCCGCCCACCACCTGGTGCAGGATATGGGCGATGCCCACGGCCAGCGTCGGCGCGCCGCCGGCGCGCGAGAGGATGGTGTTTTCGCCGACGTCCTTGGCGGTCTGCACCAGCACGTCAGGCGTGATCACGAAGCCCCAGGTCGAGACCGCGTGCGCCACCGCTTCCGGCGTGGTGCCGATCACGGCCGCCGGGCTGTTCATGGCGAAGTACACGCCCGGCTCGATCACCGAGGCGGCTACCAGTGCCATGATCGCGACGAACGATTCAGCCAGCATCGCGCCGTAGCCGATAAAGCGCGCGTGGGTCTCGTTCTCCAGCAGCTTGGGCGTGGTGCCCGACGAGATCAGCGCGTGGAAGCCCGACACCGCGCCGCAGGCGATGGTGATGAAGAGGAACGGAAACAGGTTGCCCGACCACACCGGTCCGCCGCCTTGCGCGAACTGCGTGAAGGCCGGCATCTTCAGGTCCGGGGCGACGATCAGGATGCCGACCGCCAGCGCGATGATGGTGCCGATCTTCAGGAAGGTCGACAAGTAGTCGCGCGGCGCCAGCAGCAGCCACACTGGCAGCACGGCGGCGATAAAGCCGTAGATGATCAGCATCCACGTCAGCGCCTTGCCGTCATAGGTGAACAGCGGCGCCAGCACGGCGCTCTCGTGTACGTACTGGCCGCCGATGATGGCCAGCATCAGCAGCACGAAGCCGATCACCGACACCTCGCCGATGCGGCCCGGGCGGATATAGCGCGTATAGATGCCCATGAACAGCGCGATCGGGATCGTCACCGCCACGGTGAACGTGCCCCACGGCGAGTCGGCCAGCGCCTTCACCACGATCAGCGCCAGCACCGCCAGGATGATGACCATGATCATGAAGCAGCCGAACAGCGCGATCATGCCCGGGATCGTGCCCATCTCGGACTTGACCAGGTCGCCCAGCGAGCGGCCGTCGCGGCGCGTGGAGATGAACAGCACCATGAAGTCCTGCACCGCGCCGGCGAACACCACGCCGGCGAGCAGCCACAGCATGCCCGGCATATAGCCCATCTGCGCGGCCAGCACCGGGCCGACCAGCGGGCCGGCGCCGGCGATGGCGGCGAAGTGGTGGCCGAACAGCACCGCCTTGTTGGTCGGTACGTAGTCCAGGCCGTCGTTGTGGCGCCACGCGGGCGTCATCCGTTTGGGATCGAGCTGCATCACCTTGTCGGCGATAAAGCGGCTGTAGTAGCGGTAGGCGATCAGGTAGATGCAGAGCGCGGCAACCACGATCCACAGCGCGCTGACGGCCTCGCCGCGCGCCAGCGCGACAGTGCCGAAGGCAAACGCGCCAAGGACGGCGACAGCCAGCCACACCAGGTGTTCTCCGATGCGATTCATAGTGAAGGGTCTCCTCAGACCGGGATATGGATAGCCTGCGGCGGCGAAAGACTGGTAACAGGCAACTGGCAGGATCGGCAGCGGGGGTGCGCCGAGGGCGGGCAGCGGGGGGCAATCCGGCGGTGAGGGTGTCTCCTGGGATAGCTGCTGCGCGCCCGGTTGTGTCGTCGTTTCCGGATCTCGTCTTGCAGGCAGGCGACGCACCGTCCGGGTGTGGACGGTGCACCAGCTGCGTCCGCGCATGCGCCCTGATCGTGTCCTGTTCCGCAGGTACCTTGCCATGAAACCGCCCAGTTGGCCGCCATGCGTCGTTGCTCGTCGTTGCCATAGCTACGGCTATGGCGCCTCCTCGCGCCTAGCCTGACGACCAACTGGACGATTTCATTCTTGGCAAGTTACCTGCGGAACAGGCCACTAAGGCGGCGGCGCGTTCGGCGTGTAGTATTGACACCCGCCAAACCCCGCACAAGCGCGTAACTACGCAGCACTTCTGCGTAGTACTACGCAAATCGACGGTGGCATGCCGCCTGCGCGGCATCGGTGTTTACCCCCGGTCCCCCCGCACTCGTATGAAACTCCGCCAGAAGATCCTGTTGCTAGCCGTGGCGCCACTTGCGGTTGCCATGCTGGGCATCGCACTTGCCGTGCGCTTCCAGGCCACGCAGCTCGCGCAGCATGAACGCGCGCTGGTCGAGGCCGCCTACCTGCAGAGCAAGGAAACCGAGCTGCGCCACTACGTAGAACTGGCGCAGAGCGCGATCGCGCCGCTGGTGCGCTCCGGGCGCACCGACGCCGCCACCCGGCAGGCCGCGATGGAGGCACTTGCGCGGCTGGACTACGGCCCCGACGGCTATTTCTTCCTGTATGACCTGCACGGCCGCAACCTGATGCACCCGCGCCAGCCCGAACTGGTCGGCCAGGACCTGTGGACGCTGCGCGACCCGCAGGGCGCGCTGACCATCCAGCAACTGATTGCCGCAGCCAAGGGCGGTGGCGGCGCGGTGCGCTACCTGTGGAGAAAGCCCTCGTCGCAGCAGCTGGCGCCCAAGCTCGGCTATGTGGTGGCGGTGCCCGAATGGGGCTGGATGGTGGGCACCGGCATCTACCTGGATGACGTGGAAAGCACGCTGCGCCAGCTCGATGCCCGTGCCGAGACCGATATCCGCCAGACCATGGCCTGGATCGGCGTGATTGCCGGCATCAGCATCCTGCTGGTCGCCGCCAGCGGCCTGGCGCTGAACGTCAGCGAGCACCGCGAGGCCGACGCCAAGCTGCGCCAGCTGGCGCAGCGCGTGGTGCAGTCGCAGGAAGAAGAGCGCGCCCGGCTCTCGCGCGAGCTGCACGACGGCATCAGCCAGCTGCTGGTGTCGGTCAAGCTGGTGCTGGAAACCGCCACCAACCGCCTGCGCCTGGCCCCGGCCGAAGGCGCCGCGGTGGCGCCGGTGCTGGGCATGGCGCTGAACCGGCTCGATACCGTGTTCAATGAAGTGCGCCGCGTGGCGCGCAACCTGCGCCCCGCCCTGCTCGACGACCTGGGCCTGTACGCCGCGCTGCAGCACCTGGCGCGCGAGATGCAGGGCGGCAGCGGGCTGGAAATTGCGGTGACTCAGAGCGGCACCCCGCGCGAACTGCCCGACGAGCAGGCCACGGCGCTGTTCCGGATCGCCCAGGAAGCCTTGACCAACGTCGAGCGCCATGCCGGCGCGCGCCGGGTCGTGGTGGCGCTGGCCTTCGATGCCGATGCCACGCGCCTCACCGTGCGCGACGACGGGCATGGCTTCGACGTGGCGCGCATGCAGGAGGACCCGCAGCGCGGCATCGGACTGCGCAACCTGCGCGAGCGCATCGCCGCGCTGTGCGGGCAGTTCGACATCGTTTCGGGCATGGGCGGCACCCAGCTGGTCGCTTCACTGCCGCTGGCCAGGCCCGCGGCCATTGCGCACGATCCCGTTTCAGCAGGACCCTCGCCGTCATGACCCAGCTAGCCGACTCCGCCGAAGTGCCCGCCCGCGTATTACTGATCGACGACCATGCGCTGGTGCGCGACGGAATGCGCATGCATCTGGCGCTGCAGCCCGGCCTGCGCGTGGTCGGTGAAGCCGACGACGGCGAGGCCGCGCTGGCGTGGCTGGACCGAGCCGGTGCCGCCGAGCTGCCCGACCTGGTCATCACCGATATCGGCATGCGCGGCATGGGCGGCATTGCCCTGGCCGCGGCGCTGCATGACCGCTATCCGGAACTGGCGGTGCTGATCGTGTCGATGCACGACAACCTGGAATACGTGCGCCAGGCGGTGCGTGCGGGTGCGCGCGGCTATGTGCTCAAGGACGCGCCCGCCGACGAGCTGATGGCGGCGATCCAGTCCGTGCTGGCCGGACGGGTCTTCTACAGCGCCCGCATTGCGCGCGGCATGGCCGAGCAGAGCCCCGCCGCAGGGCCGCTCGATGCGCTCACGCCGCGCGAGCGCGACATCCTGCGCGGCATCGGGCGGGGCCTGGCCAACAAGGAGATCGCGGCGCAGCTGGGGGTTTCGGTGCGCACGGTGGAGACGCACCGGCTG
>NZ_JBYSZW010000077.1:0-25794 GCF_058787575.1 Cupriavidus sp. FW305-3-2-15-C-LB2 | reverse complement strand
GTGGAAGCGGCGCGCGCCGGCGAGCAGGGCCGCGGCTTCGCGGTGGTGGCGGGCGAGGTGCGCAGCCTGGCGCAGCGCAGCGCCAACGCGGCCAAGGAGATCAAGGGGCTGATCGGCGATACGGTGGAGCGCGTGGACAACGGCTCGGCGCTGGTGGGCCAGGCGGGCAAGACCATGGAAGAGATCGTGCAGGCGGTCAAGCGCGTGACCGACATCATGGGCGAGATCAGCGCGGCGTCGGCCGAGCAGAGCGCGGGCATCGAGCAGGTCAACCAGGCCGTGGCACAGATGGACGAGGGCACGCAGCAGAACGCGGCGCTGGTGGAAGAAGCCGCCGCCGCCGCAGGCGCGCTGGAAGAGCAGGCCAGCCGGCTGCAGGGGGCCGTGGCGACGTTCCGCCTGGCGGCCGAGGATGCCCGCGCGGATTCGTTCGTGGCCCACTCGCTGCCTGCGGCGACGGCAGTGCCGGCCAAGGTGTCTCGTGCCGCCGGCGCGGTGCGCGCCATCGCTGCCGGCAAGCGGGTCGCCAAGGCCCTGCCCGCCAGCACGAAGGCCGCAGCCGAGGCGGCAGATGCCGTCGCCACGCAGCCGGCGCGGCTGGTCGCAGGCAGAGCCTCGCGGCCCGCGCTGGCAGCCGCCGACAACGGCGACTGGAGCGCGTTCTGATCCCCACTGGCAACGGGCCGCGCGGCGTCCCGGATGGCAAGGCTATGACGACCGAGATCAACCTGGCTCTGCCGCATGACGATGCGGCCCGTCTGCGCAAGGAATTCGAGCAGTTCGTCGGGGTCTCGAGCGGCCTGGACCGCGAGTTCCTGCCGCCCGATTTCCAGGAATTCCTGCGCGCGCGGCTGCTGCAGCATGACGGCCCGCTCACCGAGCGCGCGGTCTCGCGGCTGCTGTCCGGCGGTGAATACGGCTGGGCCCGCCGCGTGTTCGACAAGCAGTTGCCCAATGCGCTGGCGGCGCTGATGCGCGATGCCCAGCGCTTTGGCTTCGGGCTGGCGGTGCAGCCGGAGTGGACGCCGGACCAGCGCCTGGCGCATGCGCGCGAATGGGCGGCGCAGGTGCTGTCGGAATGCGGCGCCGATGCTGCCTTCACCGAGGCGCTCGCCACGCAGGTGGCGGCTTCCGCGGAAGACGTGCGGGTGCTGGAAGAGCGCATGCGCACGCCCGCATGGCGCCTGGCCGAAAGCCTGCGCCAGCGCGCCTATGACCTGATGTACGCGCTGCAGACCGAAGACAGCGAAGCCGCTGGCCGCGCACGTGTGGGCGAGCTGCGCGGCATGCTGGGCCTCGCCCTGGAGTACGGCTCGGTGCGGCCGGAAGAAGCCTCGCGCGTGCTGGAGCAGGTGGAGCGCATGCGCCCGGCGCTGTTCCGCGAAGCGCCCGACGATGTGTTCGACCGGTTGGCGGCATGGCTGCGGCGCATGTTCGGGCACTGAGGGCGCGGTCGGAATCCGGCCCCGCTGCCTCCGGCCATGAATTTCGTACAGGGATGACGGACAGTGTCTGCGTGCTGAACGCCACATGCGGCACTCGTCAATAGAGGAATCCAGCAGGCTACCGAAGGCGCTGGTCGCGCGTTTGCAGAAATGACGCTTGCAGAACTGGTTTGCGCCAGATCAAGTGTCAGGGATGTGAACTGTTACAAAATGTGCGCGCCCATGTATGTTCCATGCGACATTTGGTTCCCCCCCGCGTAAGTAGGGATTGGCATTGCGGGTCGATTGCCGATATAAACGTAACAGTCTCACTTACACTCTGTAACACTTGTAACGGAGTTGATTACAGTTTGACACGGGCGTAGTTCCTTAGTCGTACGTTGTACCCGCCCAGCCGCATACAAACGATCTGGTCGCCGGGCCCGCAAGGGCATCGGTAAGCGCCGGACAAGCGGCCACGGTGGGTTTTTGGTAGCGGGGATAAATTGGAAAGCAGTGAAGTTCTCCAGGAGATCAGGGAGGTTAACCTCGCCTATCTGCTGCTCGCGCAACGCCTGGTGCGCGAAAACCAGGTCGAAGCCATGTTCCGGCTCGGGGTCAGCAAGGAAATTGCGGATATTCTTGCCAAGCTGACTTCCGCGCAACTCGTCAAGCTGGCGGCATCCAACATGGTGCTGTGCAGGTTCCGCTTCGACGACCATGCGCTTCTGTCCACTCTCACCCACACGGCCAAGAGTCATGACATGCAGCAGATCCACGCCGCGATCCTGCTTGCACGCCAGCCTGTGGAGTCGCTCAATTGACCGCGCTCCTGCAGGCCGAGCCGACCCGGAGTTACACGGCCACCTCCGTTCCCAGCCGCAAGAGCGTGCTCCAGGATGCGAACCAGACCCAGCTTGCGATCGAGCTGATCGGCCTGGGTGCGCGCCTGCAGGTGCTTGAAGCCGAGACCACGCTGTCGCGTGACCGGCTCATCCGCCTGTACAAGGAGCTGCGCGGCGTCTCGCCCCCCAAGGGCATGCTTCCCTTCTCGACGGACTGGTTCACCACCTGGCTGCCGAATATCCACTCGTCGCTGTTCTTCTCTGCCTACCAGTTCATGGTGCAGGAGGGCGAGACCGTGGGCATTCGCGCGGTGGTGGCTGCCTACCGCCTGTACCTTGAGCATGTTTCGCTGCTCGGCGGCGAAATTGTCTTAAGTTTCACGCGTGCCTGGACGTTAGTACGGTTCTTCGAGAGCAACATGCTGCAGCTGTCCCGGTGCACGTGTTGCGGCGGGCAGTTTGTCACGCACGCGTATGAGCCGCACGCGAATTTTGTGTGCAGCCTGTGCCGTCCGCCGTCACGCGCAGGGAAAGTGAAGAAGCTCTCGAAAGACGCCGCCGCCGTGCAGACCAACGCCTGATCCTGGTCAAGGTCCGCCGGCTGGCAAGCTTGCAGCGCTGGCGGACGGACCACTCTCCGTTCGCCCGTGCCCGGGCAATTGTGCGTGACTGACGCGCGTATTTAGACGGGGATCCGATCGTGCTAGTAGTTCTTGGCTATGTCGTCGTGGTTGTGGCGGTGCTTGGCGGTTACGCCATGACCGGCGGCCACATGGGCGCGCTATATCAACCGGCGGAATTTGTGATCATCGGGGGCGCCGCCTTCGGCGCCTTCATCGCCACCAATACAGCAAAGGCCATCAAGGCCACCATCAAGGCCCTGCCGGGCCTGTTCAAGAGTTCCAAGTACAAGAAAGAGCTGTACCTGGACGTCATGTCGCTGCTGTACGTGCTGCTGTCCAAGGCACGGCGCGAAGGCATCCTGTTCCTGGAAAAGGAAATCGCGGACCCCGCCGCCAGCAGCGTCTTCAGCCAGTACCCGCGCATCCTGTCGGATCCGGTGGTGATGGAATTCCTCACCGACTACCTGCGCATGATGGTCAACGGCAACATGAACGCCTTCGAGATCGAGGCCCTGATGGACCACGAGATCGAGACCTTCCGCCACGAGGCCGAGATCCCCGCCCATGCGCTGTCGCGCGTCGGCGACGCGCTGCCCGCCTTCGGCATCGTTGCCGCGGTGATGGGCGTGGTGCACGCGCTGGGTTCGGCCGACCTGCCGCCGGCCGAGCTGGGTGCGCTGATCGCGCACGCCATGGTCGGCACCTTCCTCGGCATCCTGCTGGCCTATGGCTTTGTCTCGCCGCTGGCCGCGCGCATCGAGCTGCAGGTATCCGAGAACGTCAAGGTCTACGAATGCATCAAGGTGGTGCTGCTGGCCTCGCTCAACGGTTACGCGCCGCTGGTGGCGGTGGAATTCGGCCGCAAGGTGCTGTATTCCACGGTGCGGCCGTCGTTCCTTGAGCTCGACGACCACGTGCGTGAAGTCAAGAGCCTGAATTAAGGCGCGCAAGCAGCAAGGGGCACCGTCATGAGCAGCGCACACGATATGCGTCCGATCATCGTCCGCCGGGCAAAGTCGCACGCCAGGCCGCACGGCAACCACAGCTGGAAGATCGCCTACGCCGACTTCATGACGGCGATGATGGCGCTGTTTCTGGTGCTGTGGCTGCTGTCCAGCGCCAACAAGAAGACGCTGGAAGGCATTGCCGAGTACTTCCGCATGCCGCTCAAGGTGGCCATCGTCGGCGGCGAGAAGAGCAGCCAGACCCCGAGCGTGATCCCGGGCGGCGGCCAGGCTGCGCTGCGCAAGGACGGCGACACCATGCGCGCGCGCACCAACGAACCCAGCGACGAGCAGCGGCGCAACGAGCAGCAGGAAGCGCAGCGCCTGCGCGCGCTCAAGCAGCGGCTCGAGCAGATCATCGAGAACAACCCGGTGCTGCGCCAGTTCCGCCCGCAGCTGCTGCTGGACATCACCAGCGAGGGGCTGCGCATCCAGATCCTGGATACGCAGAACCGGCCGATGTTCCGCACCGGCAGCGCCACGGTCGAGACCTATATGCGCACCATCCTGCGCGAGATCGGGCCGGTGCTGAACGAGCTGCCCAACAAGGTCAGCCTGTCGGGCCATACCGATGCGGCCAACTATTCCAACGGCGAGCGCACCTACAGCAACTGGGAGCTGTCGGGCGACCGCGCCAACGCTTCGCGCCGCGAGCTGATCGCCGGCGGCATGCAGGAGGGCAAGGTGCTGCGCGTGCTGGGCCTGGCCGCGACCATGCCGCTGGACAAGGAAGACCTGCTGGCGCCGGTGAACCGGCGCATCAGCATCGTGGTGCTCAACCACAAGGCCCAGGCGCGCTTCGAGGCCGAGAACGCCAGCGCTGCCGAGGTCACGGTGGCGGCGCAGGCCGGCAAGGCCGCGCAGGAGATGCAGGCAGGGCTGGCAGCGGCCTCAGCGCCCGCGGCTGCGCCCACGGGCAGCAAACCATGACGCGCGGCCGTTGCGGCAGCGCCAGTGCAGTAACCAAGTGACTCAGGACGCCATGTCTGTCGATATCGATATCACACAGTTTTACCAGACCTTCTTCGAGGAAGCGGAAGAACTGCTCGTCGAAATGGAGCAGCTGCTGCTCGGCCTGGACATTGAGTCGCCCGATCCCGAGCATCTGAACGCGATCTTCCGGGCGGCGCATTCCATCAAGGGCGGGGCTGCCACCTTCGGCTTCGCGGCGCTGACCGAGACCACCCATATTTTCGAGAACCTGCTGGACCGCACGCGCCGGCAGGAACTGGCGTTGACCAGGACCATCATCGACACCTTTCTGGAAACCAAGGACGTGTTGCAAGACCAGCTCAACGCCTACCGCAACGGCACCGAACCCGATCCGGAAACGCTGGCGCGCATCTGCGCCGTGCTGCAACAGCTGGCGCAGGAAGCCGCCGGCCATGCCGGCGCAGCTGCCCCGGCGCCCGTACCTGTTGCCGCAACGCCCCCCGCTGCTGCTCCTGCGGGCGGCGGGCTCAAGATCCGCCTGATCCGGGTTTCCGCCTCCGACCAGGCGCTGCTGCGCGAGGAACTGGCCAACCTGGGCGAGATCACCGGCCAGCAAGAGGTGAATGGCGAACTGGTGGTGTGGCTCAACACCCAGTGCAGTGCCGACGACATCATCGCGGTGTGCTGCTTCGTGATCGACCTGGACCAGATCGTGATCGAAGCCGAAGCCCCTGCTGCTGCCCCCGCGGTGGTCGAGGCCCCTGTCCCGGCGCCCGTCCCGGTCGCCACGGCCCCCGCCCCCGCAGCGGCGGCGCCCGCCACCGCGCGCGAGAAGGCCAAGCCGCAGGCGGGCGCCGCGCACGGCGAAGGCTCGATCCGCGTGCCGACCGAAAAGGTCGACCAGATCATCAACCTGGTGGGCGAGCTGGTGATCACGCAGTCGATGCTGGCGCAGACCGCCTCGGCGCTGGACCCGGTGCTGTTCGACCGCCTGTTCTCCGGCATGGGCCAGCTCGAGCGCAATGCGCGCGACCTGCAGGAAGCGGTGATGTCGATCCGCATGATGCCGATGGACTATGTGTTCTCGCGCTTCCCGCGGCTGGTGCGCGACCTGGCCAGCAAGCTCGGCAAGCAGATCGACCTGGTCACCTTCGGCAAGGCCACCGAACTGGACAAGAGCCTGATCGAACGCATCATCGATCCGCTCACGCACCTGGTGCGCAACAGCCTGGACCACGGCATCGAAACCCCTGACAAGCGCGTGGCCGCCGGCAAGGACGCGACCGGCCAGCTGATCCTGTCCGCGCAGCACCATGGCGGCAATATCGTCATTGAAGTCAGCGACGACGGCGGCGGCCTGAACCGCGAACGCATCCTGGCCAAGGCCATCCAGAACGGCCTGCCGGTGTCGGAGAACATCACCGACGAGGAAGTCTGGCAGCTGATCTTCGCGCCGGGTTTCTCCACCGCCGAGGTCGTCACCGACGTGTCGGGCCGCGGCGTTGGCATGGACGTGGTCAAGCGCAATATCCAGGAGATGGGCGGCCACGTCCAGATCAGCTCGCGCCCGGGCCTGGGCACCACCATCCGCATCGTGCTGCCGCTGACGCTGGCGATCCTGGACGGCATGTCGGTCAAGGTGGGCGAAGAGACCTTCATCCTGCCGCTGAACTGCGTGATGGAGTCGCTGCAGCCCAAGGCCGAGGATGTCCACACCGCCGCCAACTCCGATCGCGTCATGCACGTGCGCGGCGAATACCTGCCGCTGCTGGAAATGCACCGCGTCTTCAACGTGGCCGACGCGCTGCAGGAGCCCACGCAGGGCATCGCCGTGATCCTGCAGGCTGAAGGCAAGCGCTTCGCGCTGCTGGTGGACCAGCTGATCGGCCAGCACCAGGTGGTGCTGAAGAACCTGGAAACCAACTACCGCAAGGTGCCGTGCATCTCGGCGGCGACCATCCTTGGCGACGGCAGCGTGGCGCTGATCGTCGATGTCGGCGCGCTGCAGCGCACCGGCGTGCGCCGGCAGGAACCGGCGCTGGCGCAATAAGCGGCCAACACCCATCGTCCAAACACAGGAGAACTAGACATCATGGCCGGCATCGGACACATCGATACCCCCGGAAGCGACGCTTCGGGCCAGGAGTTCCTGGTCTTCACGCTGGGGTCGGAGGAATACGGCATCGACATCCTCAAGGTGCAGGAGATCCGCAGCTACGAGACCGTGACCCGCATCTCCAGCGCGCCGGACTTCATCAAGGGCGTGACCAACCTGCGCGGCGTGATCGTGCCGATCGTCGACCTGCGCCTGAAGTTCCGCCTGGGCAACGTGCGCTACGACCACCAGACCGTGGTCATCATCCTGAACGTGGCCGGCCGCGTGGTCGGCATCGTGGTCGATGGCGTGTCCGATGTGCTGACGCTGACCGGCGATGCGATCAAGCCCGCGCCGGAGTTCGGCGTGTCGATCTCGACCGAGCACCTGACCGGGCTGGGCACCATCGACGGCCGCATGCTGGTGCTGATCGACATCGAACGCCTGATGACCAGCGCCGAGATGGCGCTGGTCGAGGCCGAGCTGGCCTGACCCTGCGCACGCACCACTGAAGCAAATCCCATGACGCCGTTCCGCACCGCCGCCAGCGTTCCCGGCCAGACCGGGTCGGTCCTTGCGCCGGGCGCCATCCTGCGGCGCGACGACGCGCGCGACTTCCTGCTGACCGAACGCGATTTCGAGAAAATCCGCGCACTGATCCACCGGCGCGCGGGCATCTCGCTGGGCAGCCACAAGCGCGAGATGGTCTACAGCCGGCTGGTGCGCCGGCTGCGCACGCTGCAGCTGTCGGACTTCGCCTCGTACCTGGCGCTGCTGGACGCTGACGACCGCTCTTCGGAGTGGGAGTTCTTCACCAATGCGCTGACCACCAACCTGACCTCGTTCTTCCGCGAGGCCCATCACTTCCCGCTGCTGGCCGAGCACGCCAAAAAGACCGGCCGCCCCTACAGCGTCTGGTGCTCGGCCGCGTCCACCGGCGAAGAGCCGTACTCGATCGCCATCACGCTGGCGGAGGCGCTGGGCGACCGCGCCGGCACTGTGCTGGCCACTGACATCGACACCCAGGTGCTGGCCAAGGCCCGCGGCGGCGTGTATTCCGCGGAGCAGGTCGCGCGGCTGTCGCCGGAACGGCTCAAGCGCTTCTTCCTGAAGGGCACCGGGCCGCGCACCGGCTCGGTCAAGGTCAAGCCGGAGCTGGCCGCCACCATCGCGTTCGAGCCGCTGAACCTGCTCGCGCCCGACTGGGGCATGCGCGCGCAGTTCGACGCCATCTTCTGCCGCAACGTGATGATCTACTTCGACAAGCCGACCCAGGGACGCATCCTGGAGCGCTTCGTGCCGCTGCTCAAGCCGCACGGGCTGCTCTTTGCCGGCCACTCGGAGAACTTTTCCTATGTCACGCGCGCCTTCCAGCTGCGCGGGCAGACCGTCTATGAACTGGCGCCGGATGCGGCCAGGGCGGGAAGGCCGTGATGCGCACGCCCCATCTGCCCGAAGCGCTTGCCACGCGCACGTATTTCGACCGCGAGTTCGGCAAGCAGGCCATCAAGCTGTTGCCCAACGAGTACTACGTGACCCGCGAGGACGTGGTGCTGACCACCGTGCTGGGCTCGTGCGTGGCGGCCTGCATCCGCGACGAGAGCGCCGGCGTGGGCGGCATGAACCACTTCATGCTGCCCGATGACGACGGCAGCGCCGACCGCATGCTGTCGGCGTCGATGCGCTACGGCAGCTATGCGCTGGAAGTGCTGATCAACGAACTGCTCAAGATGGGCGCGCGCCGCGAGCGGCTGGAGGCCAAGGTCTTCGGCGGCGGCGCGGTGCTGGCCAATATGACCACGCTGAATATCGGCGACCGCAATGCGGATTTCGTGCTGCGCTACCTGAAGACCGAGGAGATCCGCGTTGCGGCGCAGGACCTGCGCGGCCCGCATGCGCGCCGGGTCAGCTACTTCCCGGTCGGCGGGCTGGCGCTGGTGCGCCGCCTGACGCGGCAGGACGACCAGGTTTCGGTGGCGCGCGACGAGCGCGCACTGGCCCGCGCCATTGCCACCTCGGCGCGGGCGCCGGCGCAATCGCCTGAATTGTTTGCGCGGCAATCTTTCTCGCGCCAGCTTGCCTGAAACCAATACAAGCACGATCAATCATGACAGCCGCCAAGATCAAGGTGCTCTGCGTGGACGATTCCGCGCTGATCCGCAGCCTGATGACGGAGATCATCAACAGCCAGCCCGACATGGAGGTGGTGGGCACCGCGCCCGACCCGCTGGTGGCGCGCGACCTGATCAAGCGCCTGAACCCGGATGTGCTGACGCTGGACGTCGAAATGCCGCGCATGGACGGCCTGGACTTCCTGGAACGCCTGATGCGGCTGCGGCCGATGCCGGTGCTGATGGTGTCGTCGCTGACCGAGCGCGGTTCCGAGATCACCATGCGCGCGCTGGAGCTTGGCGCGGTGGACTTTGTCACCAAGCCCAAGCTGGGCATCCGCGACGGGCTGCTGGAATACACCGCCACCATTGCCGACAAGCTGCGCGCCGCGTCGCGCGCGCGCGTGCGCGCGGCCGCGCAGCCGGCCGCGCCGACAGCGGCCGGCACCGAGCCCGTGCCGATGCTGCGCAGCCCGCTGCTGTCGACCGAGAAGCTGATCATCGTGGGCGCCTCCACCGGCGGCACCGAGGCCATCAAGGAATTCCTGATGCCGCTGCCGCCCGACAGCCCGGCGGTCATGATCGTGCAGCATATGCCGGCCGGCTTCACGCGCTCGTTCGCGCAGCGGCTGGATGGCCTGTGCCGCATCACCGTCAAGGAAGCCGTGCACGGCGAGCGCGTGCTGCCCGGCCATGCGTATATCGCGCCGGGCGATTCGCACCTGCTGCTCGCGCGCAGCGGCGCCAACTATGTCGCGCACCTGTCGCAGGAAGCGCCGGTGAATCGCCACCGCCCGTCGGTCGACGTGCTGTTCGATTCGGCCGCGCAGCATGGCGGCAAGAACGTGATCGGCGTGATCCTGACCGGCATGGGCCGCGACGGCGCGCGCGGCATGCTGCGCATGCGCGAGGCCGGTGCCTATAACCTGGCCCAGGACGAGCACACATGCATTGTGTTTGGCATGCCGAAGGAGGCGATCGCCACCGGCGGCGTGCATGAAGTCGTGCCCTTGCCGGCGATGACCCAGCGCGTGATGGCACGCCTGGCCACATACGGCACGCGCGCGCAGCGGGTGTAAACCAAATCGGGCCGAGCGGGGCGCGCATGCCGGCGCGCGGCGCTCGTCCTGGCAACAAGCCAACACTGTATTTACTGGAGCCCTCAAAGTGGACAAGAGCATCAAGATCCTGGTCGTGGATGATTTCCCGACCATGCGCCGGATCATCCGCAACCTGCTCAAGGAGCTGGGTTTCGTCAACGTCGAGGAAGCCGAGGACGGCGCCGCCGGCCTGGAGAAGGCCAAGGATGGCAGCTTCCAGTTCGTGATCTCGGACTGGAACATGCCCAATATGGATGGGCTGACCATGCTGCAGGCGATCCGCGCCGACGCCAATATCGGCAAGATCCCGGTGCTGATGGTGACCGCCGAGGCCAAGAAGGAAAACATCATCGCCGCGGCCCAGGCCGGCGCCAACGGCTACGTGGTCAAGCCGTTCACGGCCGCCACGCTGGACGAGAAGATCACCAAGATCTTCGAGAAACTCGGCGGCTGAGGCGGAGGCGCGTTTGTCATGACCCCGACCCTGAGCAATGATTCCGCCGAGCAACTGATCATCCGCATCGGCAACCTGACGCGGATGCTGCGCGACAATATGCGCGAGCTCGGCCTGGACAAGGAGATCGAGCGCGCCGCGCAGGCCATCCCCGATGCGCGCGACCGGCTCAACTACATCGCCGCAATGACCGAGCAGGCCGCCGAGCGCACGCTGAACGCGGTCGAACTGGCGCAGCCGATCCAGTCCGATATCGAACAGCAGGCCGAAACCCTGGACAAGCGCTGGGAGGCTTGGTTCGAGAAGCCGGTGGAGCTGGCCGACGCCCGCTCGCTGGTGCTCGACACCCGCGCCTTCCTGTCCGAGGTGCCGGCCCAGGCCCGCGCCACCAACAGCCATCTGCTCGACATCATGATGGCGCAGGACTTCCAGGACCTGACCGGCCAGGTCATCAAGAAGATGATGGACATGATCCGCGCGCTGGAGCAGGAGTTGCTGCAGGTGCTGATCGACAATGTGCCGTCCGAGCGGCGGGTGGAAGTGCAGGCGCCGTCGACGCTGATGAATGGGCCGCAGGTGAATCCGGAAGGGAAGCCGGATGTGGTGTCGGACCAGGCGCAGGTGGATGATTTGTTGGCTAGTTTGGGGTTCTGAGGTTTCGGTTGGGCTCGCTTTTTAAGAGTTCGCCCATACTCGTGCTTGAAGCCTCTCTTCATACTGGGCTCGTCGCCGCGTCGTGGCGACCGGGTTTAGCAGCCCGAATGGATTAGGGCCGAACGATCGCCGTCAGGCGGTATCCTTACGTTCGCCGTGCCTGAGCATGCCCCTTCAATGGGCGGGCCCTGGCAGGGGAGCCTCCGGGCTCGCCGGCTCCTAATCCCCGGTCTGCTAACCCTGCCTTGGGCCCGCCCACCCCTATCAGCACCCGGGGAGCGGGACTGAACCTGTATGGATAAGGGGGCATTCCCATGCTTCAGTTCTTACTTGCCCATTCTGGGCGATTGGCAATCTCCAGTACCTGCACAATGCAGCAGCGCGCGCGAGCCGCGTATGCGGAGGTGCACCATGTATAGCCATAGTCATCACGGTATTACTGCGGAACACAATGGTGTCGACATGCTCGTGACCGCCCATAGTCCGGGGGAGAATCCGTTGAGTCTTGCTGTGCAACGGGCGGCGCAGCTTCATGGGCTGTTGCTTATGGCTAGCGAGCATGGGGCTGCGAGTTTGGAACCGGTGGATTTGGAGCAGGGGATCTGGGAGAGCTTGCTTTCCCTCGCGGCCACGCTGGCGCATGAGACGCAGGTGTTGAGTGAGTTGGCTGTGCTGCAGGGGCAGGCGTTGCAGGCTGGGTGACGTTGGGGCGGGGTGTGCAGCCGTGCCATCGGCTGCCGCCCGATCCATGGGAGCATGGGCGTCTTTACTCTTGGGACTGAGGGTCGCAGAACGACCCGTCTCTGCCACTGAGGCAGGTAGTTCCAGTGGCAGCTTTGCAGCCGATGGCCGACATGGGTTTCAATGAAGACGAGTCCCACTCGACTGTGCAAATCAGTGAAGTTTTCCCGAACAACTGTCTCAAGGATGCCAAGTGGATGGCTTCGCGGTCTGCCCGCGGGAGCCGGAGATCAGATACGACATTTCGCGGCCCGCAGCCAGCATCAGTTCGGTGTATTCGCTCAGCTTGTCGCGGGTCAGGCGGCTGATCGGGCCAGAGATGCAAAGCGAGCCTGCTAGCGTCCAGTTAATGCCAAACACGGGAACTGCAATGCTGGAAACTTCTGGCTCGCGTTCCCCCATAGAGATGAAATAGCCGTCTTTGCGGATCGTTTCGTAGGGCTCGCCCATTTCACCGGCAAAGGCCCGCAAAACACGGCCGGGGGCGCCAATCAACGGCAGCCTTTCACCTGCGCGCACGTGGTGTCGCACCGCGCCGGGCCCTTCCACACGCACCAGGCAGGCCCGCGTGTCGCCCTCCCTGACGTAAAACGCGGCACTCTCCCGAGTCTCGTACGAGATGCGTCGCAACACGGGTTCGACCGTTTCGCTAACGCGAAAGGCGGCCTGATAGCGTGCGCCGAGCCATCCCGCCGCAGCGCCGAGTCGCCATTGGCCATCGTCCCTTTGCACCAGATATTCGGACTGAGCGAGCGTCCTCGCGGTGCGCAAGACGGTTGATTTGCCCATGCCGACGCGACGACTGAGTTCAGCGAGCGTGAGCGCGGTGTCGTCGGCCGAAAACGCTTCCAGGATCTGTAATGCCCGCGTTACTGCGATGATTGTGTCCTTATCAGCACTCTCTTTGGCATCTTCCAAAGCGGGCGAAGTGTTCCGGTCCATGGCATGCGTTCCGTAGTAGACAACGTGATTGTACACCTCGCAACGACTCCCTATAGTTAGCGCATAGAACAAGGCTAACCACGGA
The DNA here is from genome assembly GCF_058787575.1 of Cupriavidus sp. FW305-3-2-15-C-LB2. NCBI lineage: Bacteria > Pseudomonadati > Pseudomonadota > Betaproteobacteria > Burkholderiales > Burkholderiaceae > Cupriavidus > Cupriavidus sp. FW305-3-2-15-C-LB2. The sequence goes on along the minus strand of NZ_JBYSZW010000077.1, from coordinate 12,783 downwards.
GACAACCTTGAAACGGACTACCCGCCTTCTGGCCGCCTGCGCCATTTTCGGCCTACTGCCGCTGTCCGCAGTGGCCGAGACCTATCCCACCAAGCCTATTCGCCTGATTGTGCCGTTCCCGCCGGGCGGAGCGCCGGATGCTTTCTCGCGCGCCATCGGCAATCAGATGAGCCGCGACCTTAAGTGGACGGTAGTCATCGAAAACAAGCCCGGCGCCGGGGGCAATCTGGGTATTGAAGCCGCTGCGAAGGCGGCGCCAGACGGTTATACGCTGGTGTTCGGCCAGACCAGTAACCTGGCCATCAATCCCTCGCTGTACAAGAAACTCCCGTACGACCCGGGCAAGGACCTGGCTCCGATCGGGCTGATCGCCTCCGCGCCACTGGCGCTCGTGGTGGCGGACAACTCCCCATACCGCAACCTCGGCGAAGTGCTGGCAGCAGCCAAGGCAAAACCGGGCACCGTCACCTTTGGCACGCCAGGCAACGGCACCGTGGCTCATCTCGCCATGGAACTGTTGCAAAAGCAGGCCGGCGTAAAGCTGCAGCATATCCCTTACAAGGGCGCGTCGCAGGCGCTGACTGACGTGCTGAGCGGGCAGGTTGCCATCTATATTGGTTCCGTGCCGACCGTCATGGGGCAGATCAAGAACGGCAAGCTGCGCGGCCTGGCGGTGACCTCGACCCACCGCTCCGCCCAGCTTCCGTCGACGCCTACCGTCACGGAGGCCGGTGTGAAGCAGTTTGAAGCCGATACCTGGTTCGGCCTGCTCGCGCCCGCCGGCACGCCTGCGCCGATCCTGGAAAAGCTCAATGCCGAACTGAACCGCGCCCTGAAGACGCCTGACGTCAAAAACAAGATCGAAGCCGAAGGCGGTCGTGTCCTCGGCGGCAGCAGCACGGAATTCGCATCGTTGATGCAGAAAGACCTGGCCCGCTGGCGCGTGGTGGTCAAGGACTCCGGCGCCACCATCGACTGAGCGCCGACGCGCTTCCGTCACCAAGCACTTCCCAACCATTTCGCATCACTGCAGAACCTCCCGCCGTGGGTAACCAGGCGGGCGGTGGGATGCATTTGCACTTTTTCAGGAGCAACCATGTCCGCGCAACCGACCCTCCCTGATGTCATCCGTGATTTTGAACGAGTACCGGCCGAGATCGTCCGGCAGGCTTCGGAGTTCGCTTCATCCATTTTTGCTGACGTGGCCGGACGCCGCGGCGGCATGCACGGCCGCATTGCGCCGCTCAGTCCCACCAGCCGCTTCTGTGGCACGGCGCTGACGGTGGAAGTGCGACCGGGTGACAACCTGATGATCCATGCGGCCATGGCGCTGGCCCGCCCGGGCGACGTCATCGTGGTCGATGGCAAAGGCGACCAGAACAGCGCGCTGATGGGCATCATCATGGTCCAGCAGTGCATCGCGCTGGGCGTGACCGCCGTCGTGCTCGATGCCGCGTCGCGGGACGCCGATGAAATCCGGGATGCGGGCTTCCCGATGTATTCCGTTGGCACCAACCCCAATGGCCCGACCAAGTTCGTGCCGGGCCGGGTCAACCACCCGATCCAATGCGGTGGCGTCAGCGTATGCCCGGGCGACCTGGTGATCGGGGACGCCGACGGGGTCGTGGTCATCGAACGCGATAAGACGGCTTCGCTGATCGCCGCCGCGGCCGAGAAAGTAGCCGGCGAGCGCAAGCGCATCGACGGAATCAAATCGGGCAAGGCTTTGCGTCCGGCCTGGCTGGATGACGCGCTGCGCGCAGCGGGCGTGCTGAAGGCGGGAGAGGCACTGTGAGCGCCGCCAGCAAGCCTGTCATTGTGGTGACTGCGGCAAATCTCGCCCCGCAAGCCGTCGCCTTGCTATCCGATTACGAACTGATCTATGCCGGCAAGGCCGCCAGCGAAGAGGAAACGGCCGACCTGTGTCGCCGCCATGCGCCTGTGGCGATCATCGTGCGCACCAGCAAGGTGGGTGCCATGGCGCTCGACGCGGCGCCGTCCATCCGCGTGTTGTCCAAGCACGGCAGCGGCATCGACAACATCGACCAGCAAGCCGCGCAGGCGCGTGGCGTGAAGGTGGTGGCGGCCGCCGGTGCCAATGCTGCGGCAGTGGCGGAGCATGCCATGGCGCTGTTGCTTGCCTGTGCGAAATCCGTGGTGTACCTGGACCAGCGAACGCGCACGGGGCATTGGGACAAGGCGACGCACCAGAGCCTTGAATTGAAGGGGCGGACGCTGGGCCTCATCGGCCTGGGTGCGATCGGCCGTCGCTTTGCCCGCATGGCAACCGCCATGGATATGAACGTGCTGGGTTACGACCCCTTCGCTACAGAGGTACCTGGCGATATCCGTGCGGTCGGCCTGGATACGATCTGGCGCGAGTCCGATGTCGTGTCGTTCCATTGCCCGCTTACCGCCGACAACAAGGGCTTGCTGGGTGCAGAGGCATTGTCGGCTTGCAAGGACGGTGTCATCGTGGTCAATACCGCGCGTGGCGGCCTGATCGACGAGGCGGCACTGCTTGCGGCGGTGGAGAGCGGCAAGGTTGCAGCAGCCGGCCTGGATTCGCTGGCACAGGAGCCTCCTGCTCCGGATCATCCGTTCTTCCGTCATCAGAAGTTCGTGCTGAGCCCCCATATCGGCGGCGTGACCAGCGACGCCTACGTCAACATGGGCGTAGCGGCCGCGACGAACGCGCTGGCGGTGCTCGGCGGGCAACACTAAGGAGCGGGGCATGGCGTCAACTCAACTTCGCTGGAAGCGGCAGCCCGAAGGCAGTCATTGGGGCGAATTCGGCCCGGATGATCAACGCGGCCGGATGAACCTGGTCGACCGCGCTAAGGTGTTGCAGGGTGTGGCGGAAGTTCGCGAGGGCGTCACGTTCTGCCTGTCGCTGCCGCTCGACTATCCGGGCGGGCAAACGATGAACGTTCGCCGTCAGCCACCGCGCCGCTTTGCCGTGCTGCGCGACGGCAAGAGCGCCGGGCAGCAAGGCTTCTGCTGGTCATATCAGTCGGAAGACCCCGACCTGACCGATGTCGTCAACGACGACGTGGTGTTGATGAGTCTGCAGTACTCGACGCAATGGGACAGTCTTGCGCATGTCGGCAGCCATTTCGACGCGGATGGCGATGGCAAGGAAGAGCCGGTGTTCTATAACGGCTACCGGGGCGGCGAGGATGTCATCGCGGGCACTGAGACGCAGGCCACTGAACCGTGGGCGCGCTACGAGAATCCCGAAGCTCGCGCGCTGAGCATTTCGGTGCTGGCCGAGCATGGGGCGCAAGGGCGAGGCGTCATGATCGACCTCGAGCACCACATCGGCCGCAAGCGCAACGCCGTCGGTTATGACGCGCTGATGCGCATACTCGAGGCCGACAAGATAGCGGTCGAACCGGGCGACATGGTGTGCCTGCATACCGGCTTTGCGGACACGCTGCTGTCGATGAACAAGATGCCAGACCTGCGCGTGCTGCATGAAACCGGGACCGGGCTGGACGGCCACGACAAGAAGCTGCTCAACTGGATCACCGACGTGCGGCTCGCCTGCCTGCTGGCAGACAACCCGGCCGTAGAGCTTGTCGTGCCCAAGCCGTTGACGCCATCGCCGATCCGTGGGCCCCGGCTGCCGCTGCACGAGCATTGCCTGTTCAAGAATGGCATTCATCTGGGCGAACTGTGGCACCTGACGCCGTTGGCGCGGTGGCTGCGGGCACATCGGCGCAGCCGCTTCCTGTTGACCGCACCGCCGCTGCGCTTGCCCGGCGCGGTCGGATCCCCGGCAACTCCCATCGCTACCGTTTGATTTTTTCATCACATAAGAATCTGGAGTAGAGACATGTTCAAGCCCATCACTGCCCGGCTGCTTTCGCTCGCATTGCTTGGCCTCGGCATTTCGCCGAACGCCTCCCACGCCGCACCCGCAGCCTATCCGGACCGGCCCATCCGGCTGGTTGTGCCCTATCCCGCGGGCGGTGCCGCCGACACGGTTGCGCGCACTCTTGCCGCGCCGCTTGGCGCCAAGCTGGGCCAGACCATCGTGGTCGATAACCGTCCCGGTGCAAGCGGCGTGATTGGCGCGGGCGCGGTGGCAAAGGCCGCGCCCGATGGTTACACGCTGCTGCTCGATGCCACCGCGCATTCGGTCAATCCAAGCTTGCAGGCGCGCTTGCCATACGACACCGTTAAGGACTTCGCCCCCATCTCGCTGGTGGTGCTGGTGCCGAACCTGCTAGTGGTGCCGCCCAATTCTCCATTCGAGTCACCGAAGGCCATTGTTAATGCCGCTAAGGCGAAGCCGGGCAAGCTGACCTATGCTTCAGCGGGACCGGGCACGGCACAGCACCTGGCAGCGGAGTTGTTCCGGCAGCAGTCGGGACTGAATCTGCTGCACGTTCCCTATAAGGGCGGCGCGCCGGCGCTAAGCGACCTGATGGGTGGCCAGGTCGACATGATGTTCAGCAATATGGCGGCGTCATACCCGTTAGTCGCGGGCAAGAAGCTCAAGGTGCTGGCCACGACGGGAACGAAGCGGTCTGCCGCGTTGCCGGACACGCCCACGATTGCCGAATCCGGCTTGCCGGGCTATCAGGTCTACGAATGGAACGGGCTCTTTGCCCCGGCCGGTACGCCACAGGCGATTGTCGACCGGCTCAGCGCGCTGACGCGCGAAGTGCTCAACTCTCCAGAGGTTTCTAAGCGGCTCGCCGCCATCGGCGCCGAACCGGCCGGCTCGCGGCCCGAGGACTTCCGCAAGTTCGTCGAGGGCGAGACCGCGAAATGGGCCAAGGTCATCAAGCAAGGCAGCATCCGGGCCGAATAACGATACTCAGCACCAAGGCCCATGATGTCTATCGGCAATACGAGCGGCACTTATGCGCAGCTTGATTTCATGGATCTATCCGAAATGGCCATCAAGGCGGAGATTGTCAAGGAGATTGCCTGGCACATCCGATCAGGCGGCATCGTGTTGCAGGACGCCGCCGACATTCTTGGTGTGCCGCCATACGATATCGCACTGGCCCTGTGTGGCAAGCTCCTGGACTTTCGCCCTGCCGAGCTGCGTAGCTGGTTGGATCGTCTGAGCTCCTCGCCTATGTAAGGCCTTAACCCAGAAATCTCGATCCGAGGCGGCTTGCGGACCTATTTCAGTCGGTCGCGGGCCCCATTCCAATGGCCGGAACTGGCCGTCAGCCGTCACTGACGATGGAACCTGGCTCCGACTACGACAGCGGCAGTCTCTGTGCGTTATTTGCGCGACGGTGGGCGCCTGGATGAGGACTTCGAGTTCGACGGAACGCGTGGGAGAGCTGGCACGACTAACTAATCGGCTGGCAGGTCAAGCCGACCTTCACCGAACGCGAGGAACTGAAGGTCAGCCTGCAGCACCCCGCGCAACGCGCCACCTGACCGCAGCACCTCGCCAGCACTTCTGCCGACCAGAGCGGGTGCACGCAAAGACCAGCCACCGTGCATCCAAATTGCAGAGGAGCCCCAAATGCGGTTTGAATCATTCTCCTTCGGCACCATCAGTATCGACGGCGTCACATACGACCACGACGTAGTCATCGAACACGGCAAGGTCCGCAAACGCAGGAAGGGCCCCTCCAAGCCATTCCGCGAAGCGTTCGGCCACACGCCGCTGTCGATCCAGGAAGACATCCCCTGGAACTGCAGCAAGCTCGTGGTCGGCACCGGAACCGGCGCGTTGCCGGTGATGGACGAGGTGAAGCGCGAGGCAAAACGGCGCCATGTCGAACTGGTCATCCAGCCGACAGCCGACGCCATCGAGACGCTCGAGGCGAACCCCAAAGGCGCCAACGCGATCCTGCACCTCACCTGCTAGCGCCGCCAGCCGTCCGCGTCGCGTGACAGGCGTCGGGCGGCGTCGGGCGGCGTCCGTTCCGGGCGTCCCGACAGGTCACACCCCCCATTTCACCACGCGCGGAGACGCGCGCGCGCTCGATCGCATCCGCATGGCGCGCCGGAACGTATATAGAGTAGGAGGAGGTGAGACACCACCATCAGGAGATGCCGCCATGAAATTCATGATGACCTTCCATTGGGCTCCGGATACGGAGCAGCGCGCTGAAGCGATCGAGCGCTTTCTGCGAACCGGCGGGGTACCGCCGGAGGGCGTCCAGTTGCTTGGCAGATGGACCAGCGCCGATCTCGGGTCGGGCTTCGATCTGCTCGAAACCGATGATGCGGCCAAGCTCACTGAGTTCGCCTATCAGTGGAGCGATCTGATGGAGCTGGAGATCATGCCGGTCCTGGAAGATGCCGAGCTGGCCGCCGTCTTCGGGCGCGTAGCCAAGAAATAGACCAGGCGCTAGTTGCGTAGCAACGCGACTCAACATGCACACAACCTGGCACGCATCCCTTCGCGGCCTGGGGCGCTATCCGACTGACCGGCCAGGACGTTCGAGACGGATAATCCTGGTCGCGCCTTTGTTACTGATCGGCTATGCCGCAGCCCGATCTCTTCTGGCCATGGCACCGTGACCTGAGCCGCTTCGATCCGATCGCGACCGGCACGCTGGAAACCAGGATGTGGCGCTCGTACTACGAACGATCGCCGACCCGTCTCGCTCTTCCTTGATATTGCAGGCCGACATCCCGTGGGATGACTTGCCACAGGAACTCGGCTTTGGCAACGGCATGACATGTTGGCGTCGTCTACGTGACTGGCAGGCCGGCGGCGTCTGGGGGCGCCTGCATCGGGCCCTGCTGACCCGCTTGCGTGAGCATGACCCATCTATGGCGCAGCGGTGGCAGGCCGCCCGGGGCGGGGCCAGCAGACTGGCCCGAACCCCACGGACCGGGGCAAACCGGCAGCAAACGCCATCTCGTTGTAGACCGGCGCAGTGTGCCCTTGGCGCTGGTTGTGACCGGTGTCAATCGTTACGATTCGGTTGTCTTCGAAGACTTGATCAATGCAATACCCGCCGTGCCTGCCGTGTCCGGCCGGTAACGGGAAGGTGCAGCCCATGGACGCGCACACCACAAAGTACAACCTTATGGTCGTGCGGGACTGGAACTAGACCTCCGACAGGCCGTTGCCGACCCGTCTCAGTCATTCGATAGCGCCAGACCGAGCGGCTGCGGCGGCCAAATAGCGGACGCTCGCCCGCCACGTTCACCGATGCCCCGGCCAAGTGCGCAACCGCGACCCGGAAAAGGAGCGGCGGCGCGCGTGCGAATGACCAGGAACGGCAGACGTTTGCGCGAGAAGATGCAATCTGATCTGGTGTCGCGGGCGCGCATCCTGGTCAGCCTGTCTGGCCTCGCGCAGAGCGAAGTCGATTCGTCGTTGCACGGCCTAGCATCATCGTTGGGTGAGCCAGAACGAATCTGTCGATCCGCCGATCTCGACACCTATGGCGTGCCTTCCGGACCCTGCAGTCTCATGAGGTCTGGAGCGAACTTGGTTCATGATTGCACGAGGTCCAGCCGGTGCTCGGGCCAGGCGTCCGCGAGCAATTAGTGGCAGCAGGCCGCATGACAAAGGAAGAGTACCGTGTTGCCTGCAAGGTGCGACAGAGCTTGCGGGAGCGGTTTGAATCGCTGCTGGAGGGCGGACGGATCCCAGTCATGCCGACGGTCGCGGGCCCCGCTCCGATGCGCGCGGCGAATGTCGCTGAGTTGAACGCGAAACGACAGGCAGACTTGAGCCTTCTTTGCATTGCGTCACGCCAGGCTTGCCGCAGGTGTCCCTGCCAGCGTTCACCGTCTCTGGCGCACCCTTGGGCCTAGCTACAGGACATTGCCGCGACGCTGCTGCAGATGAGCCCATTGGAAGGACCGCCCAGCCGGAAGCCCCAGCGGGGCATGTTTACCGGAGAGCTTTCCGCGGCCTTGCTGGACGGGGTCCTGCGCCTGGTCAACCTGCTGCACACGCCACAGGACATTGCGTGGCTGGGGCCACTGTACCGGCGTGAAATCTTTTACCGCCTGCTTACGCTCCCGGAAGGTTGGAGACTCGCGCAGATGGTGACGTCTGATAGCCATAGCTTGCGCATTGCGCGCGCCATCAACTGGCTGCAGGCGCATTACAGCGAACCATTGGCTATTGAAGACCTGGCGCGCGAGGTGCACATGAGTGTGTCGTCGCTGCACGCGCACTTCAAAGCCGCTACGGCAATGAGCCCCCTTCAGTTCCAGGCGCAACTTCGGCTGCACGAGGCGCGCCGCATCATGCTGACAGAGAAGGTCGATGCGGGCATTGCTGGACATCGCGTTGGCTACGAGAGCCAGTCTCAGTTCTCTCGCGAGTACAGCCGCTTCTTCGGGGCACCACCAGTCCGCGATATCAAGCGGCTGTGTGAAGAGTCCAGTCAACGCTGGGGGGCGTTGTAAGGCCACAATGCGCCGCAAGGGATGTGGCACGAGATTGGTGTGGCGTATCTGAGTGTATCGGAACGCATCTGGTGGCGGCTTTCCTACAGTTCGATACATAACCCGCCTTTGGCGATATACGCCAGAAACGCTTATGGTCTTTCATTGACGCAAGCCCACCCCTTGCGGAGGAGACCGACCGTGAGCCTGCTGATACTCGCCTATCTGGGCGGTGCGCTGACTATCCTGAGCCCGTGCATCCTGCCCGTCCTGCCTTTCGTGCTCAGCCGCACCGACCAGCCGTTCCTGCGCGGCAAGCTGCCGATGCTCGCCGGCATGGTGCTGACCTTTGCCGCATTTGCCACACTGGTGTCGGCCGGCGGCGCCTGGGCAGTGCGCGTCAATGAATTCGGGAGGCTCGCCGCGCTGCTACTGCTGGCGGTCTTCGGTTTGTCCCTGCTCTGGCCGAAGCTGGCGGATCTGCTCGCGCGGCCGGCGGTGACGCTAGGCAACCGACTGGCGGCCAGCCGCGCTTCCATGCCTGCCTCGTCCACGCAACCTTTTCCAATGGGATCGCTGCTGCTCGGCGTGGCAACCGGCTTGCTGTGGGCGCCGTGCGCCGGCCCGATCCTCGGGCTTGTCCTGACCGGCGCGGCGCTCAAGGGCGCCAGCGTATCGAGCGCGTCGGCGCTGCTTGCCTATGCTGCGGGCGCCGCGACCTCGCTTGCCGCTGCGCTCGGTATCGGGGGCCGCTTGCTCGCGGCAATGAAGCGCTCCATGGGCTTCGGGGAATGGCTGCGCCGCGGCATGGGTGCGATTGTGCTCTGCAGCGTGGCCGTCATCGGGCTCGGCGCAGACACCAGCCTGCTGGCACGCTGGTCCGCGGCCGGGCCGGTCCGGCTGGAGCAGTTGCTGGTCGACGGGCTGGGCATGAAGCAGTCCGCCCCGCAAGCCGCCAATGTCGCCGACCGCGATGCCAGCTCGTTGCCGGCCGCCTACGTGGCCCCGGTCGATCTTCCGGGCCGCCTGCCCGTGGAGGGCCGCCTGCCCTCGCTCGATGGTGCCGTGCAATGGATCAATTCTCCGCCTTTGTCGAGCGAGCAGTTGCGGGGCAAGGTCACACTGGTCTATTTCTGGACCTACTCCTGCATCAACTGCATCCGCACCCTGCCGTACCTGCGCGCGTGGGCCGACAAGTACAAGGACCAGGGCCTGACGGTGATTGGCGTGCACACTCCCGAGTTCGCCTTCGAGAAGAAGCCCGAGAACGTCCGCCGTGCGATTGCCGATTTCCGCATCGGCTTCCCTGTGGCCGTCGACAGCAATTACCGCATCTGGGGCGCATTCCATAACAGTTACTGGCCGGCCGCGTACTTTGTCGATGCCCACGGCAACATCCGCCATCACCAGTTCGGCGAGGGCGATTACGCCAATTCCGAACGCGTCATCCAGTCTCTGCTGGCAGAAGCCGGCAATCCGTCGGTGGCGCGCGGCGTGGTCGCGCCCGATGCATCTGGCGCACAGGCTGCACCGGACCTGGACAACATCCGCTCCGCCGAAACCTACCTCGGCTACAACCAGGCCTCCAACTTTGCCTCGCCGGGCGGCATGCGCCAAGACGCGCCGCGCCGGTACAGCGTCGGCAAGCTGAGCCTGAACCAATGGGGCCTGTCGGGGCAATGGACCGTCGGTGCCGAGCGCGCCAGGCTCGACCGCGCTGACGGCAGCATCGTCTATCGCTTTCACGCGCGCGATCTGAATCTTGTGCTTGGTCCGGCAGCCGATGGCCGTGCAGTGCGCTTCGTGGTGAAGATCGATGGCAAGGCCCCCGGTGATAGCCACGGCGCCGATACCGATGGGGCCGGCAACGGTGCCGTCACGCAGACGCGGCTCTACCAGTTGGTGCGGCAGGCGGGAAAGGTGGATGAACACCTTTTCGAAATCCGCTTTCTGGACCCTGGTGCCCACGCCTTTGCCTTCACATTCGGCTGACGCAGATCCGCGGCCATCTCCGCGCGGTTCCTGATCTGAATCTCCTGCAACTTCCAGAAGGAGCAACAACTATGTCCACTCAGCAAGCACCCATCGGCTCGGGATTCGGCCCGGCCTCCACTGCCGCCGACGTCATCCGCGGCATCGACCTTACCGGCAAGCACGTGGTCGTCACGGGCGGGTATTCCGGAATCGGCCTGGAGACCGTCCGGGCCTTCCGTTCCGCGGGAGCGACGGTCTTCGTGCCAGTGCGCGACGTCGCCAAGGCCCGGGAAGCGCTTGGCGACATGCCCGACGTGATCCTGTCCGACATGGACCTTGTCGATCCGGCATCCATCGACCGGTTTGCTCAGCGCGTCCTCGCAGCTACTGATTCGCTTCACATCCTCGTCAACAACGCGGGCGTGATGGCGCTGCCGCTGTCGCGTGATGTGCGTGGCTACGAATCACAGTTCTCAGCCAACCATCTCGGCCACTTTCAACTTACGTGTCGGCTCTGGCCAGCGTTGCGGCGCGCCAACGGCGCACGTGTGGTCGCGCTGAGCTCCTATGGGCATCAGCGTGCGGGGATTGACTTCCATGATCCCCACTTCCAGGTGCGTGAATATGACCCGTGGGTGGCCTACGGCCAGGCAAAGACAGCGAATGCCCTGTTTGCAGTCGCCCTGGATTCGATCGGGAAGCACCAAGGTGTCCGGGCATTCTCCGTGCATCCGGGTGGCATAGCGACGGGCCTTATCCGACACATGTCGCAAGCGCAGATCGATGCGAGCGAAGTCTTCGACAGGGAGGGGAGGCCGATCATTGATCCGCAGAACAACAAGAAGACACCGGAACAAGGCGCGGCTACGTCGGTATGGTGTGCAACGAGTCCCAGGCTCGACGGCATGGGCGGCGTTTATTGCGCCGACTGCGACATTGCCCGTGCACTCCCTTCCGACGATTCGACGGAACTGCACGGCGTACGCCCCCGTGCGACAGACCCTGTTGCCGCGGGACGGCTTTGGCAGCTCAGCGAACAGCTGACAGGCGCAAGCATCGATTGAAGGAACCGGCGGCCTGGAGCTTGCCCCTACCGCCACTGCCGCAGGATCTTTGTATGCCTTTGTATCTGGCGGTAGCCGGAATACCTGCCCGGACAGAAGGGGCTGTTTCGCGCTACGTGGGGGATACATCAGCCTTCTTTAATGCATGCGGGGCCCGGCGCCAGACAAGTGCGAAGTAGCCGGGACGCGCAAACGGGTACTTTCTGCAGGCCCGTCTGAATGTCAGCCTGCCAGGCCTGGACCGTGAGTAGCGCAAGCGGTATTGGAGGCAGCGCACCAGCTCTGCCCGTATTCGAAGGCGACGCGCGACAACATCCACGTCGAGTTGAATCTGCTCTGACGTACATCGTGCCCTGCCAGCATCGTCTGGCAGGCCATCGTTTCCAACCTTTCACGTACTCGAACTATGCGCATGTATCTACGCGCCGTCCTGGTGGCCATTGCCATTGGCGCGGTTTACTTCATTGGGAATGGCGCTCGCGCTTTCAGTGCACCACCGGCCAACGGCAGTGCGGCGCCCGAATTCACTGGCATCAGCCAATGGCTGAACTCGCCGCCCCTATCCATGCAGGCCTTGCGCGGCAAGGTAGTGCTGGTGGATTTCTGGACTTACTCCTGCGTGAACTGCATCAACACGCTGCCCCACGTGAAGCAGTGGTATGAGAAGTACAAGGACCAGGGCCTGGTCGTCGTGGGCGTACACACGCCCGAATACGCCTTCGAGAAGTCGACTGCCAACGTGGAGGCCGCACTCAGTCGCCTCGACGTCCGCTATCCGGTGGCGCAGGACAACGGGTACGGCACGTGGTCGGCATTCCGCAATGAGTACTGGCCCGCCCTGTACCTGATCGACGCCGATGGCCGCATTGTCTACCAGCACTTCGGCGAAGGCAGCTACGCCGAGACGGAAGCTGTCATCCAGAAACTCCTGGGGGAGCGCAAGCCGTCGCAGCCTGCCTGACGAGCGAAAATCGGGGAGCCCAGCTCACGGGTTCCCAACGTCGCGTTCCGGCTGTCCACTCGCATTTTTCCCATGCAGACGATTCTCCGGAACGCCATCAGCCCCCGATATAAAGTGATCTGCGAGGAAACCAAGTCGCCATCCCTGTTACGCCGACCAATGTGTCGTTTGAGTCTCTCAATAAGATCCATGCAGGTCTGCTTAATGTCGGTTACGGTGCACTCCCAGCTGTCCATTTCCTGTGCGAAGTTTCCGTGCGTCCGCTGCGGGGAAACTTGGCTCAGGCGCAGCGGTCAGGTTCGCTGACGATGCCTGATGGGCAAGCACAGCGCTGGCTAGAGGGATGCGTCCACGACGGGCGGTGGCTTGCTTCAAGGCATTCGCCGGTCGACGGCTTCTCCAAATTCCCCCTAAAGTCTCCCAACCCCCCGCCGTTAAGCCCCAAGC
>NZ_JBYSZW010000076.1:0-27313 GCF_058787575.1 Cupriavidus sp. FW305-3-2-15-C-LB2 | reverse complement strand
CCGCCGTCGACGCGGATGTTCCTGGCCGAGCGGGTGGACACCAGGTCCTTGCCCGTATTGGGGTCGATGACGGTGCGCAGGGCTTCGGTGACCTGCTCAGTGCTGACGCTCAAGACAAACTCCGCTTCGATGATTTGGGGGGACTGGCGCATGATGGCCTGCGCCTAATGTATCAAAGTATGCAGCACCGGCCATGAACGCCGGAAATCCGCGCGCAATACCCTGCATAGGGTGTGGGATTACAGACATTTACAAATCTCACAAGCTTGCACTTGTGCGCGCGCCGCCATATCCATATTGTAGTGCGGTTGGACGGCCCGGTACGCCGGCACCGCAGGCGGTGCCCGGGCCGGCCGGGCCCGACGCGTACAAAGGGTTACCTGCCGCTAGCCTTGGCGTTACCATCGCGATGCGGTACCAAGAACATTTACGGGAACATCAGAAGGAGAAAGCATGAAGATCAAGCTCGTTACTGTCTCGCTCACCGCTGCCACGCTGCTGGCCGCAGGTTGCGCCACTGAACAGCAAACCCATACGGCAGTCGGCACCGGCGTGGGCGCCGCGGTCGGGGCCGGGCTTGGCAACCTGATCGGCGGCAATACCACCGGCACGCTGGTGGGCGCGGCAGTGGGCGGTGCCATCGGCGGCGCAACCGGCTACAACTGGAACGCCATCCGCGGCAAGCTGAACAAGGACACCGCGGGCACGGGCACCCAGATCACCGAGCAGCCGGATGGCACGCTCAAGGTCAACATCCCCAGCCAGGTTACCTTCGATACCGACAGCGCCACCATCAAGCCGTCGTTCCGCTCGGTGCTCGACCAGGTCGCGCAGACCCTGGGCCAGCACCAGGACGTGAGCGCCAACGTGGTGGGCCATACCGACAGCACCGGCAACCCCAACTACAACATGCAGCTGTCGCAGCGCCGCGCCCAGAGCGTGGCCGGCTACCTGGGTGATCGCGGCGTCGCACGCAACCGACTGACGGCCGAAGGGCGCGGGCAATCCCAGCCGGTTGCGGACAACGGCACTGAGGCCGGACGGGCACAAAATCGCCGCGTCGAAATTTTTTTGAAACCAATTCAAGGATGACCTAGTCATAGAAACAGGTGCCGCTTGCCACCGTTGCTGGCTCGCGATGGGTGGCTGACCTCCCGGGCGGTACCTGATTTCTCCTCCTTTTCCGTTGTGGAAAGCTGCGCCGGTTCTGACCGGCGCTTTTTTTTGGCCGAACGGATCCGTGGGTTTCGCCATTCCGCCATGCGGAACCGGCGCGCAGGCGCTGGCCAGTTGCTAAAATAGCCCCTTCCCGGCACGCGCCCTCCCTTCCTGGCTGGCGCCGTCCCCCTGATATTTCCCCGCTCCTGACCGGCTCCTGTTTATGACCGCACGTCGCATCCTCGTCACATCCGCCCTGCCTTATGCCAACGGCCAGATCCATATCGGCCACCTGGTGGAATACATCCAGACCGATATCTGGGTGCGTTTCCAGCGCATGATGGGCAACGAGGTCTACTACGTCGGCGCCGACGACACCCACGGCACGCCGGTCATGCTGCGCGCCGAGAAGGAAGGCATCACACCCAAGGCTCTGATAGACCGCGTCTGGACCGAGCACAAGCGCGACTTCGACAGCTTCCTGGTGTCGTTCGACAACTACTACAGCACCGACGCTGAAGAAAACCGCGAGCTGTGCGAAAAGATCTACCTGGCCCTGAAGGCCGAGGACCTGATCGCCGAGCGCGAGGTCGAACAGTTCTTCGACCCGGTCAAGAACATGTTCCTGCCGGACCGCTTCATCAAGGGCGAGTGCCCCAAGTGCGGCGCCAAGGACCAGTACGGCGACTCGTGCGAGGTCTGCGGCACCACCTATGTGCCGACCGACCTGAAGAACCCGTATTCGGTGGTGTCCGGCGCCACGCCGGTGCGCAAGTCGTCGGCCCATTACTTCTTCAAGCTGTCCGATCCGCGCTGCGAGACCTTCCTGCGCGAATGGGTGGCCGACCTGGCCCAGCCCGAGGCCGCCAACAAGATGCAGGAATGGCTGGGCGCCGAGGGCGAGGCCTCGACCCTGTCCGACTGGGACATCTCGCGGGATGCGCCCTACTTCGGCTTCGAGATCCCCGGCGCGCCCGGCAAGTACTTCTACGTGTGGCTGGACGCCCCGATCGGCTACTACGCCAGCTTCCAGAACCTGGCCGCGAAGAAGGGCATCGACTTCGACGCCTGGGTCGGCCCGCATTCGACCGCCGAGCAGTACCACTTCATCGGCAAGGACATCCTGTACTTCCACACGCTGTTCTGGCCGGCGATGCTGCGCTTCTCGGGCTACCGCACCCCGACCAATGTGTTCGCCCACGGCTTCCTGACCGTGGACGGCGCCAAGATGAGCAAGTCGCGCGGCACCTTCATCACCGCGCAGAGCTATGTCGACACCGGCATGAACCCGGAATGGCTGCGCTACTACTTCGCCGCCAAGCTCAACGCGAGCATGGAAGACCTCGACCTGAACCTCGATGACTTCATTGCGCGCGTGAACAGCGACCTGATCGGCAAGTACGTCAATATCGCCAGCCGCGCCGCGGGCTTCCTGGTCAAGCGTTTCGAAGGCAAGGTCGACGAGGCCGCGCTGGCCCACCCGCTGCTCGAACAGCTGCGCCAGGCCGCACCGCAGGTCGCCCACCTCTATGAAGCCCGCGAGTACAGCAAGGCGTTGCGCCTGGTGATGGAGCTGACCGATGCGGTCAACGCCTTCGTCGACACCGAGAAGCCGTGGGAACTGGCCAAGGACGAAAACAAGCGCGCGGCGCTGCATGCGGCGTGCTCGGTCTCGCTGGAAGCCTTCCGCCTGCTGACGGTCTACCTGAAGCCGGTGGTGCCGAACGTGGCTGCCGGCGTTGAGCGCTTCCTGAACGTCGAGCCGTTGGACTGGCGTGCCATCGACAAGCAGCTGTCGGCCGCCAGCCCGGTGCAGGCCTACCAGCACCTGATGACGCGCGTCGATGCCAAGCAGGTCGACGCGCTGCTGGCTGCCAACCGCGAATCGCTGCAGGCAACCGCGGCGCCGGCCGCCGCGGGCGCGGCGATCGAGCCGATCGCCGACACCATCACCATCGACGACTTCGCCAAGGTGGACCTGCGCGTCGCGAAGATCGTCGAATGCCAGAAGGTGGAAGGTTCGAACAAGCTGCTGCAGCTGACGCTGGATCTGGGCGAAGGCCGCACCCGCAATGTGTTCTCCGGCATCCAGTCGGCCTACACGCCGGAGCAGCTGGTCGGCAAGCTGACCGTGGTGGTGGCCAACCTGGCCCCGCGCAAGATGAAGTTCGGCGTGTCCGAAGGCATGGTGCTGGCTGCGTCTGCGGCGGATGAGAAGGCCACGCCGGGCCTGTATATCCTGGAACCGCACGAGGGCGCGGTGCCGGGCATGCGCATCGGCTGAAGCAGGGCACTCATTGCCGTTCCCCTCTCCCGCTGGCGGGAGAGGGCGGCAAACCCGCGGTAACGCCATGTTCCGCGCGTCCCATCGGTAGCGATCCAAGGCCAGCCGGGCCTCTGGATCGACCCGCCACACCGCCCGAGATTCTGCAATGCAGAACAGAACGGGCAGCACCCCTCCTCCCCCTCGCTCGCGCGCTATGCACGCGCGGCATGTCATACATGGTTCTGGCGCATCGCGCTTGTGACCCCTGGACGAGCCGCGTAGATTCCACCTCGCAGAATCACAAACCAAAAAACAGAAGCCGGCCACGCAACGCTGCTTGCGCGACGCCGCTTCGCATGGAAGGGGACATTTGTGAAGAAGCTCCTGATCGCCAATCGTGGCGAGATCGCGTTGCGCGTGCAGCGCGCCGCACGAGACCTTGGCATCGCCACCGTGGCGGTCTATGCCACCGACGACGATGCCAGCCGGCACCGCCTGCTGGCCGACGAAGCTGTCGCGCTGCAGGGCCAGGGGGCCGCTGCCTATCTCGACATTCCCGCCATCATCAGCGCAGCGCGCGCCACCGGCTGCGACGCCATCCACCCTGGCTATGGCTTTCTCAGCGAGCGCGCCGACTTTGCCAGCGCTTGCGCAGCCGCGGAGATCATCTTTGTCGGCCCCGAGCCCGAGCAGCTGGCCCTGTTCGGCGACAAGGGCCGCGCGCTGGCGCTGGCCGCGCGCTGCGGCATACCGGTGATGCCCGCCACCGCGGGCGGCGCCACGCTCGATGCGGTGACCGCATTCTTCGACGAACAGGACGGCGCCGGCGTGGTGCTCAAGGCGGTGGGCGGCGGCGGCGGGCGCGGCATGCGCGTGGTGCGCGAGCGCGACGCGCTGCCCGAAGCCTATGCGCGCTGCCGCTCCGAAGCACGCTCGGCCTTCGGCATCGATGCCATCTACGCCGAACGGCTGGTGGCCCGCGCGCGCCATATCGAAGTGCAGATCGCCGGCGACGGCCACCATGTGATCGCACTGGGCGAGCGTGACTGCACGCTGCAACGCCGCTTCCAGAAGGTGGTCGAGATCGCGCCCAGCCCGGCGCTCGATCCGGCGCTGCGCCGGCGCATTGTCGATGCCGCCTGCACGCTGGCGCGCGAAGCGCGCTACCGCAGCCTGGGCACGTTTGAATTCCTAGTCGAAGAGCCCGAGGACGGTGCGCGCCGCGATGGCGCGGCCCTGCCCTTTGTCTTTATCGAAGCCAACCCGCGCCTGCAGGTCGAGCACACCGTCACCGAGCAGGTCACCGGCGTGGACCTGGTGGCCGTGCAGCTGGGGCTGGCCGAAGGCCGGCGCCTGGCGGAACTGGGGCTGGACCCGCAGCACCCGCCGCGCGTGCGCGGCTATGCCATCCAGGTGCGCGTGAATGCCGAGGCCACCGACGCGCAAGGGCTGGCACGTCCGGCACAGGGGCGGCTGGAGCGTTTCGATCCGCCCACCGGGCCGGACGTGCGCGTCGACACCCACGGCTATACCGGCTATGCACCGTCCGCGCATTACGACACGCTGCTGGCCAAGCTGATCGTCACCTCGGCCAGCGACAACTTCGCTGACGCAGTGCGGCGCCTGCAGCGCGCGCTCGGGGAATTCAATATCGGCGGCATCGTCACCAACCTCGACCTGCTGCGGGCGCTGGCCGAGCGCGACGACTTTGCCAGCCAGCACGTGCATACGCGCTATATGGAAGCCGCGCTGCCCGCCCTGCTGGAACGCGCCGCGCAGATTGCGGCGCAGGACGCGGCGCGGCAGGCCCTCGCAGGAGGCAGCGCCCCCAGGGTGGCGGCACCATCCAGCACGGCAAGCTTCGAGGAGCGACTGGGCGAGGGCCTGTGCGCGGTGCGCGCGTCCATGAACGGACGCGTGATCGAACTGGCGCGCGAGAACGACCTGGTCAAGGCCGGCCAGACCGTGGCCGTGCTCGATGCGATGAAGATGGAACATGCCATCGTGGCCGAGCACGCGGGCCGCGTGATCGACCTGCGCACCGCTTCCGGCGAGCAAGTCGCCGAGGGCCAGGTCATGCTGGTGCTGGAGCCTGCCGACGCCGGCGCCCATGCCGATGGCGAGGCCGAGCACACCGACCCGTCGGCGATCCGCGCCGACCTGCAGCGCGTGCTCGACCGCCATGCCTTCCTGTACGACGCGGCCCGCCCCGAGGCCGTGGCACGCCGCCATGCGCGCGGCCAGCGCACCGCGCGCGAAAACGTCGACGACCTGTGCGATGCCGGCAGCTTCCGCGAATACGGCGGCCTGGCGCTGGCGGCACAGGCCAGCCGGCGCAGCGAGGCCGACCTGATCGCCAACACCCCTGCCGACGGGCTGATCACCGGCACCGGCGCCGTCAACGGCAGCCTGTTCGCACCGGAGCGCGCGCGCTGCGCGGTGCTGGCCTACGACGCCACCGTGCTGGCCGGCACCCAGGGCAAGCGCAACCATATCAAGACCGACCGCATCCTGGAGGTGGCGCTGCGGAACCGGCTGCCCACGGTGATCTTTGCCGAAGGCGGCGGCGGCCGCCCGGGCGACATCGACTTCCCCACCGTGGCCGGCCTGTACCAGCCTTCGTTCGCCGCCTTCGCCGAGCTCAGCGGCGAAGTGCCGGTGGTGGGCATCGCCTCCGGGCGCTGCTTTGCCGGCAATGCCGCGCTGCTGGGCTGTTGCGACCTGATCATCGCCACGCGCAACGCCAATATCGGCATGGCCGGCCCGGCCATGATCGAGGGCGGCGGCCTGGGCGTGTTCCGCCCCGAGGATATCGGCCCGGCCACGGTGCAGTACCACAACGGCGTGGTCGACCTGCTGGTCGACGATGAGGCCGACGCGGTGGCCGCGGCCAGGCATTACCTGTCGATGTTCCAGGGCCGTGTCGACGACTGGCAGGCGCCTGACACGCTGGCGCTGCGCCAGGTGGTGCCGGAAAACCGCCTGCGCGTCTACGACACGCGCGCCGCCATCGCCGGCCTGGCCGACGCGGGCAGCGTGCTGGAACTGCGCGCCGGCTTCGGCACCGGCATCCACACCGCGCTGGCGCGCATCGAAGGCCGGCCCGTCGGCATTCTCGCCAACAACCCGCGCCACCTCGGCGGCGCCATCGATGCCGACGCCGCCGACAAGGCCGCGCGCTTCATGCAGGTGTGCAATGCGCACGGGCTGCCGATCGTATCGCTGATCGACACGCCGGGCTTCATGGTGGGCCCGGAGGTCGAGGCCCGCGCCCAGGTGCGCCATGTGTCGCGCATGTTCGTCGCCGGCGCCAAGCTGCGCGTGCCGTTCCTGGCGGTGGTACTGCGCAAGGGCTACGGCCTGGGCGCGATGGCGATGGCCGCGGGCGGCTTCCGCGCGCCAACCTTCACGGTCTCGTGGCCAACCGGCGAATTCGGCGGCATGGGCCTGGAGGGCGCGGTGCGGCTGGGCTTCCGCAAGGAGCTGGAAGCGCTGCCGGCCGGCCCGCAGCGCGATGCGCTGTACCAACAGCTGGTGGCGCAGATGTACGAGCGCGGCCATGCCATCAACGCCGCTGCGGCATTGGAGCTGGACGCCGTGATCGACCCCGCCGCCACCCGCCAGTGGGTGGTCAGCGGGCTCGAGGCCGGTGCCGCCAATCCCCAGCGCCCGATGCGCACCTTCGTCGACGCCTGGTAGGCGCGGCGGCGGACAGAACCAGAGCGAAAGCAAGAGGAGACAGCAGATGAACGAACAGGCGTTCTTCGAGGACCTGGAAGCCCGGCATCGCAAGATCTGGCCCGCAGGCCTGCCCGACGCACCGGTCTACCCCCATGGCGAGGCCTCGCTGGGCGACTACCTGCGCGCGTGGGCGCGCAAGCGCCCGGACCACGCCGCGCTGGTCTGGTACGGCACCACCGTGACCTATGCCGAGCTCGACAACCTGTCCGAGCGCTGCGCCGCGCTGCTCAAGGGCCGCGGCGTGGGCGCGGGTGACCGGGTAGCGGTGATGATGGGCAACTGCCCGCAGTTCCACGTGGTCTTCTACGGCATCCTGAAGCTGGGCGCGGTCTATGTGCCGGTCAACCCGCTCTTCAAGGAACAGGAGCTGGTCTACGAACTGAACGATGCCGGCGCCACCACCGTCATCGTGCAGGACCAGCTTGCGCCGCTGCTGATGTCGGTGCGCGCGCAGACGCGGCTGCGCACCGTCTACACCACCAGTGCCGGCGCGATGTTGCCGGCACAGCCGGACCTGCCGCTGCCAGCGGGCCTCGACGCGCCCCCGCTGGCCGTGGAAGGCACCATCGACCTGCTGCAGGCACTGCGCGACACCGCGCCGGTCGCACTGCCCCCGGTCGACATGGACGCGCTGGCCGCACTGAACTACACCGGCGGCACCACCGGCCTGCCCAAGGGCTGCATGCACACGCAGCGCGACATGGTCTACACCGCGGCGGCTTCCTACGCGCTCACCGGCGGTGTCGATGCGGAACGGCTGGCAGAAGGCTCCGGCGACGTGATGCTGAACTTCCTGCCGATGTTCTGGATCGCGGGCGAGAACCTCGGGCTGATCTATCCGATCTTCAGCGGCGCGACCGTGGTGCTGCTGGCGCGCTGGGACCCGGTCGCGGTGATGGCCGCGATCGAGCGCTATCGCGTCAACCGCACCTTCGTGGTGGTCGACAACGCGGTCGAGCTGATGAACCACCCCGAATCCGGCCGCTACGACCTGCGTTCGCTGCAGCACACGCGCGCCGCATCGTTCATCCGCAAGATCACCCCCGACATCCGCCAGCGCTGGCATGCGCTGACCGGCAGCATCATTGCCGAAGGCGCCTGGGGCATGACCGAGACCCATACCAGCGACACCTTCACCACCGGCATGCAGGACGACGACATGGACCTGCGCGGCCGCCCGGTGTTTGTCGGCCTGCCGGTGCCGGGCACGCGCATCAAGATCTGCGACTTCGACACCGGCGCGGTGCTGCCGGTCGGCGCGGAAGGCGAGATCGTGGTCAGCACGCCGTCGCTGTTCAAGGGCTACTGGGGCCGCCCCGACATCGATGCCGAGGTATTCCGCGACGGCTGGTTCCGCACCGGCGATATCGGCGCCTATGACGAGGCCGGCTACCTGCATTTCCTGGGACGGCGCAAGGAGATGCTCAAGGTGCGCGGCATGAGCGTGTTCCCGTCCGAGCTGGAGGTGCTGCTGTCGCGTCATCCGGCGGTGCTGGGCTCGGCGGTGGTGGGCCGCCCCGACCCGGACAAGGGCCAGGTGCCGGTGGCCTTTATCCGCCTGCGCGCCGAGCACGCCGACGGCATCACTGCCGACACGCTGCATGCATGGTGCCGCGAGCAGATGGCGGTCTACAAGGTGCCCGAGATCCGCATCCTGCCCGAGTTCCCGCTGACCGCCACCGGCAAGGTGCGCAAGGTCGAGCTGCAGGCCTTGCTGGATACCGAGGCCGGCGGCTGAACGGGACCGCTGTCGGGTAGTACCGCCGTACCGGACGAGGACGCCGAGCGCGCGTCCGGCACGCCTGCGCGTCGAACAAGCGCGGCTGGCGTGCAACGGCACAACGAGGGAGCCAACGGTTATGCAGGACCGATCCACCGGCAATGCCTTCAAGGAAGACCGCCACTTCGTCACCGCGCTGGCGCGCGGGCTGGAAGTGCTGGCCTGCTTCCGCACCAGCGACCGCGTACTGGGCAACCAGGAAATCGCCCGGCGCTGCGGACTGCCCAAGTCGACCGTATCGCGCCTGACCTCCACCCTGACCCGGCTGGGCTACCTGGCGCAGGCCGAAGGCAGCCACAAGTACAGCCTGGGCACGGCCTGCCTGCGGCTGGGCAGCGCCATGTTGTCGCGGCTGGACATCCGCAAGGTGGCGCGACCGCTGATGCAGGAGCTGGCGGACTTTTCCGGCGGCACGGTGTCGCTGGGCACGCGCGACCGGTTCTCGATGATCTATGTCGAGCACTGCCGCAGCTGCGCCGCGATTGCGCTGACGCTCGATACCGGCTCGCGCATTCCGGTCGCCACCTCGGCCATCGGCCGCGCCTGGCTGGCGGTGGTGCCGGACGAAGAGCGGCAGGCCTTCATGGAACAGGTGCGCGACGTCGACGACATGGCGTGGCCGCGCCTGCGCCAGGGCATCGAACAGGGCCTGGCGGACCACCTCACCCTGGGCGTGACCTGCTCGATGGGCGAGTGGCAGCCGGACGTCAACGGCATTGCGCGCGGCTTCGAGCCCGGCCATGGCATGCCGCCTATGGCCATCAACGTGGGCGGACCGTCGTTCCGGCTGTCCCCGTCATTCCTGCTCGACGAGGTGCGCCCGCGCCTGCTGGAGGTGGTACGCCAGCTGGAAGGCAGCTTCCCGCGCTGAGCGCATCCGTTGTTCACACCAACAGCGCCGCCACGAGACGGCGCAACAGGAGGAGCACCATGCAAGTAAAGTTGACCGACGCCGCCCGGCGCCGCCTGCTGGCCGGCATGCTGGCCGCCGCCACCATCCCCGCGGCCCAGGCCGCCCCGCCCTCGCCGGCCACCGGCAGCCTCACCGTCGCCTTCGGCGCGGAGTCGACCACGCTCGATCCGGTCAAGATCTCGGCCGGCGTCGACCACTACTTTGTCGGCCAGATCTTCGAGATGCTGGTGCGCCGCAATGCCGCGCTCAAGGACGAGAACTGGCTGGCGGAGAACTGGAAGCTGGAAACCGGCAAGGACGGCAAGCCCGTGCTCGACGTGCAGCTACGCAAGGGCGTGCGCTTCCACAACGGCGACCCGCTGACCTCCGAGGACCTCGAGTTCTCCTGGCAACGCCAGCGCGACCCCAAGAGCAGCTTCTTCTCGCACTATGTCTCGTCGGTCGAGCGTTTCGAGATCGTGGATGCGCACCGCTTCAGGCTGCATTTCAAGGAGCCGGATGCACAGTTCATCGTCGGCAACATGCAGCTGTGGGCCATGCCCAAGAAGTACATCCAGAAGGTCGGCGAAGAAGAGTTCGCCCGCAAGCCGGTCGGCACCGGGCCATGGAAGTTTGTCTCGCGCACGGTCAAGGACGAGCTGAAGCTGGAAGCCTTTGACGGCTACTGGAACAAGGAGAAACGGCCCAGCGTCAAGGAGCTGACCATCAAGGTGATTCCCGAGGACCTGACCCGGGTGGCGGCCTTCAAGACCGGCAAGGTCGATTTCATCGACAACGTACCGCCTTCGATGGTCGAAGAGTTCAAGAAGATGCCGGGCGTGAAGACCGTCACGCTGGTGAGCGGCAACAACCTCTTCCTCAATTTCAACACGCAGATGCCGAAGTCGCCGTTCAACGATGTGCGCGTGCGGCAGGCGGCCGCGCACGCCATCGATGTCGACGCCATCATCAAGCGCGTGCTGTTCGGCCAGGGCGAGCGCTATGCGCAGGTGGGCAAGGAGTCGAATGGCTACGACCCCGAGCTCAAGCCCTACGCCTTCGACCAGAAGCGTGCGCGCGAGCTGCTCAGGCAGGCGGGCTACCCCAATGGCTTCGAGACCCCCTGCTACAACCTCACCACGCCGCGCGAACCGGGCGTGAAGGAAGTGGGCGAAGCCATGTATGCCTACCTGAGTTCCGTGGGCATCCGCTGCCAGGTGCGCAACCTGGAGTACGGGGCCTGGATCAGCCTGGGCAAGCGCGGCCGCTCGGGCCCGCCGGAGATGGACGGCGTGCTGAGCTGGATGTGGTCGCAGGGCCTGCCCGGCGACCCGGGCCTGGCCTGGTCCGGCCATTTGCACAGCTACCAGGGCGGCGGCGGCTGGGGCACTTATTCCTACACCAGCGACCCCGAGGTCGACGCGCTGCTGGAGAAGCAGCGCCAGACCATGGACCCCGCGGCGCGCACCGCGCTGCTGCGCCAGATCGCGCGGCTCAAGCAGGAGCGCGTGCTGGGTGGCCTGCCGACCTACCGGCCGCTGGTGACCTTTGCCTGGCGCGACAACAAGATCGACTACGTGCCCTGGCCCATCCGCGACTACTGGCGCTCGTTCCAGGAAGTCAGCTGGAAGCAGCGCTGATCCGCCGCCGCGCCCGGCGCCCGTGCCGGGCGCGGCATTCCCGCTGACGAATCTCCGACGGAGCCTGTCATGCCTATTGCAAAACGCGTGCTGCACGGCCTGATCAGCATCCTTGGCGCGAGCGTGATCATCTTCCTGATCTCGCGCCTGTCCGGCGACCCGCTTGCCCTGTTGCTGCCGGCCGACGCGCCGCCGCAGGTGATCGAGGCAACGCGCCGCCATCTCGGCCTGGACCAGCCCCTGGTGGCGCAGTACCTGGTCTTCCTCGGCCATGCCGTCACCGGCGACTTCGGCAACTCCTACCGCTGGCAGGAACCGGCACTGGGGCTGATCCTGGAGCGGCTGCCGGCCACGGTGGAGCTGGCGCTGGCCGCGCTGGGCTTCTCGATTGCGATGGCGGTGCCATTCGGCGTGCTGTCGGCGGTCTACCGCGGCTCCTGGTTCGACCGCTTTGCCAAGGTCTTCGCCATGCTCGGCCAGGCCATGCCCAACTTCTGGGTCGGACTGCTGCTGATCCTGTTCTTCGCGGTGCAGCTGAACTGGCTGCCCGCGTTCGGGCGCGATTCGTGGAACAGCCTGGTGCTGCCCGCGATTGCGCTGGGCTGGTATCCGGTGGCGGCGCAGACCCGCGTGGTGCGCTCGGCCATGCTGGATGTGCTGGACAGCGACTACATCCGCATGGGCCGCGCCATGGGCCTGCCCGAGCACGTGCTGATCTGGAAGTACGCGCTGCGCAACGCGGCGATTCCGCTGGTGACCATCCTCGGCGTGTACTTCGCGGCGATGCTGGGCGGCGCCTTCGTGGTCGAAGTCATCTTCGCCTGGCCAGGCGTTGGCCGCACCGTGGTCGAGGCCGTGTTCGCGCGCGATTTTCCCGTGGTGCAGGCGGGCGTGATGCTCACCTCCGTGCTGTTCGTGCTGTCCAACCTGCTGGTCGACCTGAGCTACGGCCTGATCGACCCGAGGATCCGCCATGCCTGAGATCGCCGTTCCTCCCGCCAGCGCCACGGCGGCGCCGGCCCGCAAGCGCCAGCGGCGTGACCTGGGTGGCCTGCCCTGGTTTGCGCTGGCAATCTTCCCGGTGCTGCTGGTCTGCGCCGTCGGCGGCGAGGCGCTGCTGCCGCACGACCCCAACGGCCTCGACCTCGGCCTGGCCTTCCAGCCGCCGGCCTGGCTGGAGGGCGGCAGCTGGGCCTATCCGCTGGGCACCGACAACATGGGGCGCGACCTGCTCTCGCGCATCATGGCCGGCACGCGCATCTCGCTGGTGGTCGCGCTGTACGCCATCCTGATCTCGGGCGGCATCGGCACCGCCGCCGGCATGCTGGCCGGCTACTTCGGCGGGCGCCTGGACGCGCTCATCATGCGGCTGGTCGATATCCAGATGTCGATCCCCGCGCTGGCGCTGGCGCTGATGCTGGCCGCGGTGCTGGGCCCGGGCTTCAATACCGTGGTGCTGGTGATCGTGGTGACCTACTGGACCTGGTACGCGCGCATCGTGCGCGGCGAGGTGATGTCGCTCAAGCAGCGCGACTACGTGGCGCTGGCGCGCGTGGCCGGCTGCGGCACGCTCACCATCTTCCGCCGCCACCTGCTGCCCAACCTGCTCAACACCCTGCTGGTGCTGGCCACGCTGCAGGTGGGCCAGGTGATCATCTTCGAGGCCTCGCTCAGCTTTCTCGGCCTCGGCATCCAGCAACCCGATGTGTCGTGGGGGCTGATGCTGGCCGATGCGCGCAACTACATCACCAACGCGTGGTGGGCCATCACCATGCCCGGACTGGCCATCATGGCCACCTGCCTGGCGTCCAACCTGCTGGGCGACTGGCTGCGCGACCACTTCGACCCGAAAAGGAGGCAGCTATGACCGGCCCCGACCCGCACGTGACGCAACGCCCGTCGCCAACGCCCGCCGCCGGGGGCTCCCCCCGCGGCGCGCCCATGCTGTCGGTGCAGGGGCTGACCACGCACCTAGGACTGCGCCGCGGCACGGTGCGCGCCGTGGACGGCGTCGACCTGCACGTGCATGAAGGCGAGACCCTGGGCGTGGTGGGCGAATCCGGCTCTGGCAAGTCCATGACCATCCTGTCGATCCTGCGCCTGCTGCCGCGCCAGGGCGGCGTGCAACTGGGCGGCAAGGTGCTGCTCGATGGCGTGGACCTGCTGCAGCTGCCCGAGAAGACCATGAGCACGCAGTACCGCGGCCGCAAGATCGCGATGATCTCGCAGGACCCGCTGACCTCGCTGAACCCGGTCTTCACGGTGGGCGACCAGGTCGGCGCGCCGCTGCGCTACCATGGCCGCGCCGACAGCCGCGAGGCGCGCCGGCGCCAGGTGGTGCAGGTGCTGGACAGCGTGCGCATCCCCTCGCCCGAGACGCGGCTGGACGACTATCCGCACCAGTTCAGCGGCGGCATGCGCCAGCGCGTGGTGACCGGCATGGCCATTGCCAGCGCGCCGCGCCTGCTGGTGGCGGACGAACCCACCTCGGCACTGGACGTGACCATCCAGGTGCAGATCATGGCGCTGTTCCGCAAGATCCAGGCGCAGACCGGTGTCGGCATCATCCTGATCACGCACGACCTGGGCGTGGCGGCCAGCATCTGCCACCGGGTGGCGGTGATGTACGCCGGGCGCATTGTCGAGACCGGCGATGTGCGCACGCTGTACCAGCGCCCCGCCCATCCCTACACGCAGGCCCTGCTCCAGGCCATTCCCCACTTCGGCGAAAAACGCGAGCGGCTCTACGCCATCCAGGGCAGCCCGCCCAGCCTGATCGACCCGCCGCACGGCTGCCGCTTCGCGGCGCGCTGCCCGCACCGCAAGCCGCTGTGCGATGACGCCTATCCCCCCGAGATCGAACTTGAATCCGGCCACAAGGTCAGCTGCTGGCTGGCTTCGGCCGGCTGAGAACCCAGGAGGCGCCATGCTGCTCGAAGTCGAAAACCTGAAGAAGCATTTCCCCGCGCGCGGCGGCGGCACAGTGCGCGCCGTCGACGGCGTCAGCTTTGCCGTGGATGCCGGCCAGACCTATGCGCTGGTGGGCGAGTCCGGCTGCGGCAAGACCACCATCGCCAGGCAGCTGCTGCTGCTTGAGCGCCCCAGCGCCGGCACCATCCGCTTCGACGGCCAGGACGTACTGGCGCTGGACCGCAAGGGCGTGCTGGGCTACCGGCGCCAGGTGCAGGCGGTGTTCCAGGACCCGTCGTCCTCGCTCAATCCGCGCCTGAAAGTGGGCATGCTGCTGGCCGAGCCGCTGCTTGCGCACGGCCAGGGCGGCGACCGCGCCGCGCTGCGCCGGCGGCTGCTGGAGCTGCTGGAGATCGTCGGCCTGCCGCCCGGCGCGCTCGACCTGTACCCGCACGAGTTCAGCGGCGGCCAGCGCCAGCGCATTGCCGTGGCGCGCGCGCTGGCGCTGCAGCCGCGGCTGATCGTGCTGGACGAGCCCACCTCGGCACTGGATGTCTCGATCCGGGCGCAGATCGTCAACCTGCTGTCCGATATCCAGCGCAGCTTCGGCCTGGCCTATGTGGTGATCGCCCATGACCTGGCGCTGGTGGAGCACTTCAGCTCGGCCGTGGGCGTGATGTACCTGGGCAATATGGCCGAAAGCGGGCCCAGCGCCGCGGTGTTCAGCACCCCGCGCCACCCCTACACGCAGGCATTGCTGGGCTCGGCGCCGCGGCCCGACCCCGACCACCAGCCGGCCGAGGGGCTGATCCTGGGCGACATCGGCTCGGCGCTGAACCCGCCAGCGGGCTGCAAGTTCCATCCGCGCTGCCCGCGCGCGGTGCCGGCCTGCGCCACCGAGATCCCCCGCATGCTGCGGCTGGACCCGGCCGCCGGCTCAGCCGCGCCGGCGCACGTGGCCGCCTGCCACCTGCTCCATTGACCGCCGGGGCACGCGTCAGCCGCCCTGCATCTTCGACGGATCGTCGCTGCGCGAGGTCGTGGTGACGGTGCCGTCGCTGTTGAAATGCACATTGAAGAAGGCCTTGTCGGTGGCGGTTTCCATCCAGCGGTAGCCCCACACCTCTTCCTTCTTCAGCGCAAATGCCTCCACCTTGGTGGGCTTGCCCAGCAGGCGGCGGATGTCGTCCTTGCTCATGCCGGCGCGCACGCGGGCGAAGTTCTCGGCCGACAGCACCTGCTCGATCTTCGCGACCTTGCCATCGGCACTGATGGTGACCATCCAGGTGGTGGTGCCCTCGGGGCCGCGCGGGTATTCAAGCCGGCGCCCGCCGTCCGCTTCTTCCCAGACGATCTCCGGCTTGCCGGCCTGGCGCCGCAGGTCTTCCTCGGTGGACTGACCGGGGACGATGCCCTTGAACAGCTCGCTGTCGGGCTTGATCGCGTTCCAGGTGTTGCGGGCGGTCTCGCCCGCCTTCTTCATGGCTTCATCGACCTTCTGCTGGTCGCAGCCGAACAGCGCAAGCAAAGAGGCAAAGAGTCCCATGGCGGCAAGGCGTCGCGGCGACGCGAAAGTGGCGGGGCGTCCGTCAGCGGCGCACGGGCTCGGCAATGGCTGCCGAGGCAGCCTGTGCCGCGCTGTCGGGACTGGTTGGCTGGCTCTCATCCTGCTGGCTCCTTCTGGTGTCGCTGCGACCCGAGGTCCCGCTGAACAGGTTCGCCCAGCTGTCGAAGCGGCGGTTGAACAAGACCGACAAACCGTTGATGGACCCGCCCTTGGCAATCAGCGACCAGCGCCGTGAAAACTGCCAGGTCAGCTTCACCACGTTCGAGGCCGATGTCAGGCTTTGCTCATAGCCTACCGACATACGCTCGGTAATGGCCTTGCCCATGCTGACCACCTGCTGGTCATTGAGACCCGCGGTGCTGGGCCCGATCGAGAATTCGTCGATGCCGAAATGCTGCACGATGCCCTTGCCGGCCTTGCCGCCGATCATGCCCAGCGCCGCGCCGCCCAGCGCGGCGCCACCCAGCTGGCGCTGCTGGCCGGCACCGGCGCTTTCGGCGCCGTAGCCGAACATCAGCCACGAGAGCTTATCCTCATCCGGCACATTGGGTTCCGACACCAGCCGCACGCGCGGCAGCCGCACCGTGCCGGTCACCTCCACGCCCGCCTCCACTTCCTGGTTGCGGCGCATGGCGCGGATGTTCATGTTCGGGTTGTCGATCGGGCCGTTGAAATTGATGATGCCGCGCTCGATGTCCAGCTTGCGCCCGAAGGCTTCATAGGTGCCGTCGGTCACGCGCACCGTGCCGGTGGCCTTCATCGGTACCAGGGGTTCGCTCTTGACACCCATCTGGCCGGCCAGCAACAGGTCCGCGCCCGCGCCCCGGAAGCGGAAGTTGTTGCCCAGGTCCACGGTCAGGTCGATCACCGGGCTGAACTTGCTTGCCGGCTTGGTTTCCGGCGCCTGCGTGGCGGCAGTCTTCACGGCGCGCTGGTCCTTGCGCCGGATCACCACCACATCGTCGCCCAGCACCGGCGCGCCGGCCTTGGGCAGGTCGAACAGGCC
This sequence comes from Cupriavidus sp. FW305-3-2-15-C-LB2, assembly GCF_058787575.1. Taxonomy (NCBI): domain Bacteria; kingdom Pseudomonadati; phylum Pseudomonadota; class Betaproteobacteria; order Burkholderiales; family Burkholderiaceae; genus Cupriavidus; species Cupriavidus sp. FW305-3-2-15-C-LB2. Next base: position 10,353 of record NZ_JBYSZW010000076.1, on the reverse strand, counting down.
GCGGTCGACATGGATCTTGCCGCGGATCACGACCTGCTTGTTCTCGTTGGCGATGGTGGCGTCGCCCGAGACCACCAGCGTGCGCTCGGGGCTGGCGAACAGCTGCAGCTTGTCGGCGACGATCTTGCCGGTCAGGTTGGGATCGGCCTCGCCCAGCTTGACGTTGCCGGTGGCCGTGATCTTGCCGTCGCCGCCGTGGAATTCCACGTGCTTGAGCTCGACCGTGTTCTGGTCCAGCACCACGCGCACAGTGCCGTCGGTCAGGCGCAGGCCCAGGTCGTACAGCGTGACGGCGAGGTTGTCGCCGTCGACGGTGCCGGTCAGCAGCGGCGCGCCGATCGTGCCGGCCAGGCGCATCGCCGCGGCCAGTTTGCCGTCGAAAGCGTACTGCGGGCCGGTCAGCGCTTCCAGCGATTTCAGCCGCGGCACGTCGACGGTGACCGTGCCGCCCAGGGTCGAGGCCGGGCCCACGGTCTGCAGCCCCTGCTCCTGCACCAGTCCGGCGGAGGCGTCCACCACCACCTTGCCGATGCGGCCCGACACCATGCCGCCGCGCATTGCGATACGGTTGCCGCCGGCGTCGGCGCGCAGGCTGGTCTCGCCCAGGCCGAGCGTGGTGAAGCCCCGGCCGGCGTTGACCGAGAGGTCGCCGCTGCGCCGGCGCAGTTCGGCAAAGCCGGTCGCGGTCTCGGCCAGCGCCAGGTTCCAGCGGCCGTCGATGACCAGGTCGGAGCGCACCGGCGGCTTCTCGCCGGTGATGGTTTCCATCAGTTCCAGCACATGGCCCACCTGCAGGCCGTCCAGGCTGCCCGCGCTGCGGATGCGGCCGTGGTCCCAGTCGAGGCTGTCGATGGTCAGCGTGGCGCGGTCCAGCAGCAGGCGCGCCGCGCCCAGGCGCACCCGCTGGTCGGCCACCAGCAGCTGCGTCGGCGCGGCCAGGCGCAGGTTGACGGTGCCGCGCTCTTCCAGCGTGCGGATGGTGCCGTTCCAGCCGTCCTTGCCCTTCCACGCGCCCTGCCCCGCCAGCGCCAGCTGCAATGGCCGCTTGTTCAGGCTGCCGGCCGCCTTGACGTCGAAGGTATGGTTGGCCTGGGTGCCGTCGAGCGTGGCGTCGAGCGTGCTCAGGCTGGCCTGCGGGCCGCGGTAGTCGCGCGCGGCCAGCTGCACCGAGAGCGGGCCGTCCAGGCCGCCGCGCACCTCGGCGCGGCCGCTGGCGCTGGCCACCTTGTGCGGGCCCACTTCCAGCGCCTGCGCGTTGTAGTCGGCCACCACTTCGGGTTTCTTCAGCGTGCCGGTGATGGTGGCGTCGAGCTTGAGCTTGCCGGCCACGCCAAACTTGAGCCGCTCCAGCTGCGGCGCATCGACCGCCAGCTTGAGCGCATCGCCGCGCGCGCCGAAGCTGCCGCGCAGGTTGGCCTGGTTGCCGGCCATGCTGAGCGAAGCCTCGCTCGGCAAGAGCCGCTCGTCGGCCAGGCGCACCTTGCCGCCGCCGGTCATCGGCAGGCCCGCGTATTCGCTCTCATGCACGGCGAAATCCAGCGCCACACCGAGTTCGGGCGCGATCTCGCCGGTCGCGGTGAAGTCCGCATTGATGCGGCCGGCGGCAACCTTGGCCAGGCGCGAGGGATCGAACGAGGCCAGCTTGCCCTTGAAGCTGAACGGCTGCTTGTCCTTCAGGCCGAGCTTGCCTTCCGCGGTCAGCAAACCCGGCCCCACCGCGGCGCGCAGCGTGGCCAGCGTGAGCGCCTCGGCATCGATGCTGGCATCGGCGAAAAGCTTGAGCGGCCCGCCCGACAGGTCCAGCGCCACGCTTTGCCGGCCCGGCTCCATCCGCACCACCACCGGGCCGGACAGGCTGGCGCTGGTCAGCGAGCCATGCAGCGCGGCCGGGTCCAGCCTGCGCACGTCCAGGTCGAAACCGCCACGGCCGCCGCGCAGCGAACCGCCGCCGGAGATCTCGGCCTTGCCGGCCAGCGCCACGCGCAGGTCCGAGACGGCCTGTGCCATCTCGCTCAGCTCGACATGGGCGCGCACCGACTGCACCGGCAGCCGCTCCTTGTCCAGCGGGCCGGCTTCCAGGTTGCTGATCTCGATGTCGCCGGCGACAGCCAGCGGTGCGGGCGCAGGCGCGGCCGCAGGGGCGGATGCGGAGACCCCCGATGCCGCCGGGGGGGGCGATGCCGACACGGCGCTGGCCGCCTGCGCGCCGGCAGCCGCCGCCACGCCGCCCACCGGCCGCAGCTCGGCATGCACGGTCAGGTTGGCCTGTGGCGCCGACGGGCTGAACAGGCGCGGGTTGATGCGATCGCCATCGACCAGCAGGTGCGTGAACGGCACCTTGCCGAACGGCGTCAGTTCGGCGCCTGCGCGCAGGTGGATGCGGTCGCCGCTGGCCTGCAGCTCGGCTCGCAGCGCGTCCAGGTTGCCCTTGGCGGTGGCATTGACGGCAAAGGCCTCATCCTGCCAGCTGCTTTCCAGCAAGGCTTCGGCGCTGAGCGCGAACGGGGCGCGTGCGCCCAGCTGGGCGTTGGCAGCCAGCTTGCCGTATGGTGTTTCCAGCTTGTCCACGCTGACGCGGTGGCGCTGGCCGTCGCTGTGCAGCGCGCCGGCCAGGTTGCTGAACACCATCGGCTCGGCCGTGGGCGCCGTGCCCTGCAGCAGCGACAGCCGCTCAAGCGTCAGCGAATCGACATCGATGGCCAGCGGCAGTTCGAGCGAGGTGGGCTTCTGCATCGGCTCGGTGCTCGGCTCGGACGGGCCGAGCTTCACTTCGGCCTTGCCAATGCGCAGCCATTGCACGTGCAGGCGCCGCGCCTGCCAGCCGAGCACCCAGTTGCCATCCACGCGGTCCACCGCCACGCGCGTCTGGCCGCTGGCGAACACCACGTCGCGCAGGCGCAGGCCGTGCGCCACGGTGCCGCCTTCCAGCCGGCCGCTGAGCATGCCGGCCGACAGCCGCGTGGCCAGCGTCCACAGGTGGCGGGTGCCGGTCTCGGTGCGCAGCGCCGCCACGCCCGCCGCCGCCAGCGCCACCATCAGCAGCAGCAGGATGCCGACCAGCCAGGCCAGCACGCGCCACAGCCGCCGCCGCTTGCGCGGCGCGGGCGGGATCGGGGTCCGGGCCGAATCGCCGCCGGGCACCGAAGGCAGATCGTGGGCGCTCATGCCGGCATCCGGGTCAGGCGTGAAATACAAGGGTGCCGCATCAGAACGCCACCCCCAGCGAGATATGCGGGCGGAACTGCTGCTCCTGGATGCCGTAGCCCACGTCCAGCTGCAGCGGGCCCACCGGCGTGCGCCAGCGCACGCCGACGCCCACGCCGTTGTAGATGGTCACGCCGCGCAGGTTGTCGGCGGCGGTGCCGAGATCCCAGAACACCGCCACGCCCCAGTCCGGCTTGAACCAGTACTGGTACTCCAGGCTGCCGGTGCCCAGGTACTTGGCCGGCAAGATGCTGGAGCCGCTGGGCGTGCCGATCGACTGGTAGGTGTAGCCCCGAATCGAATCGGTGCCGCCGGCGCGGAAGCGCAGCGTGGCCGGGATCTGGCTGGAGCTGTCGCCGGTCAGGTCGGCACCGAGTTCCAGCCGTGCCACCACCAGGTCGCGCTTGCCCACCGGTATGTACTGGCGGATACGGCCGTACAGCCGCAGGAATGTGGCATCGCTGAGGAATCCCCTGGCGGCCACGCCGATCTGGGTGCTGATCACGTTGCCGCGGCGCGGGAACACGGGATTGTCGACGTCGCGCCGCGTCCAGGCAAAGGCCGGCACCAGCGCCTTGCTGATCTGGGCGGCCTGGCCCTCCGGCAGCAGCTTGTCGTAGTAGAAATCCAGCGACGTCGTCACGTCGTACTTCTCGCGCGAGCGCGAGCGCTTCAGGCCCGCGCGCAGGCTGGTGGTGTCGGTGTTCTCGATGTCGATGGTGCGCTCGTAGCTGCTGTACACGCTGTTGCGGTAGTTGCCCCTGTCCGGCGGCATCGCGGCCTCGGCGAACAGATAGGAGCGCTTCTGCTCCAGCCGCGCCTGCGAGTCGAAGGTCCAGGCGCGGTTGAACAGGTTGTAGTACGAATAGCGGCCTTCGATCTGCGCGCCGGTGTCGGTGGTAAAGCCCACGCCGCTGTTGAGCCGGTGCGCCGGATATTCGCGCACGCGCACCGAGACCGGCGCGGTCACCACGCCGTCTGCCGCCTTGTCGGCGTCCGGGGGCGGTTCCAGGTCGACCTGCACGTTGGAGAAGTACGGCTGGTTCTGGATCGCGCGCTGCAACTCGAGCAGCCGCTCCACGCGGTACGGCTCGCCCTCGTTCAGCGGGTTGACGTTGTAGATGATCTGTTGCGGATAGCGGCGCGTGCCGGTCACCTTCAGCGGCCCCAGCAGGTAGGCCGGGCCGCTGGCGTAATGCGCGGACAGGTCCGCGCGCTGGTCGTCCGGCTCCACGCGCGCCTGCGACGCGGCCAGGCGCGCGCCGTAGTAATTGTGGCTCTGCAGCGTGACCAGAGCGTCCTCCTTGGCCTTGTCCCAGTCGCCCTGCCGGAACGGCTCGCCCACCGGCAGTCCCCACTTGGCCTGCAGCTCGGCCACCTGTTCGGGCGAACGCGTGGCCGCCGGGCCCGTCACCTGGACGTCGACATTGCGGATCAGCGTGCGCGCGCCGGGGTCGACCATCACGTGGACCACGCGCTTGTCGCCCTCGCCTTCCACGCGGGTGGTGGTGGTCGGGTCGAAGTAGCCCTCGGTTGAGGTGAACGCCCGCACCTGCTCGCCGACGGTCTCGATCATATAGTCGAGCTGGTCCGGCGAAAGGTCGGCGCGGTCCTGGTAGCGTGCCAGGTCCAGATGCTCTTCCAGCATCTCGCGGATCGGCTTGGGCGCCTCGACTTCGACCTTGTAGGCGGCGCGCGCCGGGGCGGCCGCCAGCGCCAGCACCGCGCCCAGCGCGGCCAGTACGCGAACGGCCACGCGCGCGCGGCCAGCGGAGTCAGCGGTAATAGCGGTGTCTTGCGGCATCGCCGATTGTCCACACATACAAAGTCGGTATTTGACCACACCCGGCCTTATGCCCGGAACTTTCCGGCGCCTTGCACGCGGCCTGGATGCATTCCGGGGGGCCGATACTGTAAAATCGTGGCCCACTGTACCTATCTGGCGCCCGCGCGGGCGCATCACGGTTGAACATGGCCATCTACGAATCCGATATCACCCAGTTCCTGAAGCAGCTCAAGCAAGAGCGCCCGACGCTGGAGGCCGAACAGCGCGACGGCCGTGCCCTGCTGTGGGACAAGTCGCCGATCGACCTGGAAGAGCGCGCCCGCGCCGAAGCTTCGCGCGTGGCGCAGAAGCCATACGTCTACGCGCAGGACAACTGATTCCCGCCGCCCCCGCGAGCGCACGCCGCCCATGAGCGCAGGCGACCAGGACAAGCTGCCGCTGCCCGTCGAGCTGCCTGCCGTGGCCCCGGCCGTTGCAGCCGGCCCTGCCGGCCCCGCCGACATGGTCGACGGGATGGCCTTCGCGCGCCTGTACGGCGAGCCGCTGTTCAAGCTGCCGCAGGACCTGTACATCCCGCCGGACGCGCTCGAGATCTTCCTGGAAGCCTTCGAGGGCCCGCTGGACCTGCTGCTGTACCTGATCCGCAAGCAGAACTTCAATGTCCTCGACATCCCGATGTCGCAGGTCACGCGGCAGTACCTGTCCTACATCGAGCAGATCCGCAAGACCAACCTCGAGCTGGCCGCCGAATACCTGCTGATGGCGGCCATGCTGATCGAGATCAAGTCGCGCATGCTGCTGCCGGTCAAGAAGGCCGACAGCGACGATGAGGCCGAGGACCCGCGCGCCGAGCTGGTGCGCCGCCTGCTGGAGTACGAGCAGATGAAGCTGGCCGCGCAGCGCCTGGACACGGTGCCGCAGCTGGGCCGCGACTTCCTGCGCTCGCAGGTCTATATCGAGCAGAGCCTGGCGCCGCGCTTCCCGGAAGTGGAGACGATCGACCTGCAGGCCGCCTGGGCCGATGTGCTCAAGCGCGCCAAGCTCAACCAGCACCACAAGATCTCGCGCGAGGAACTGTCGGTGCGCGAGCACATGAGCCAGATCCTGCGCCGCTTGCAACACGCGCGCTTCATGGAATTCTCCGAGCTGTTCGAGGACGCGGTGCGCTCCGGCAAGGGCGTGCCGGTGGTGGTGGTGAACTTTATCGCCATGCTGGAGCTGTCGCGCGAAGCGCTGGTGGAGATCACCCAGGCCGAACCGTTCGCCCCAATTTATGTGCGATTGGCGTACAGCCCGACCTGACCCACCCGCGCTGCGGGGTCCGGCCCCGTCCCAACATGTTCTACAATCCGCCGACAGCCGGCCCAATGGCCCACGGTGCAGGCCCCGAAGGCAAGTGCCCGAAGGCCCCGCGCCCGACAGAAGGCCGAGACCGGTAGTCCATGTGCCGCCCCTCGACGGACCGGCGCCCGGGTCACACCTACCACGACCAGCACACCAAGGCAGATGAAAGTCATTTCCTCCATCCAAGAGCTGCGCGACCAACTGCGCGGCCAGAACCGCGCTGCCTTCGTGCCCACCATGGGCAACCTGCACGAAGGCCACCTGTCGCTGATGCGCCTGGCGCGCCAGCACGGCGACCCGGTGGTGGCATCGATCTTCGTGAACCGCCTGCAGTTCGGCCCGAACGAGGATTTCGACAAGTACCCGCGCACGCTGCAGGACGATATCGAGAAACTGCAGAAGGAAGGCGTCTACGTGCTGTTCGCGCCGTCCGAGCGCGATATGTACCCCGAACCGCAGGAATACCGCGTCGAGCCGCCGCATGACCTGGGCGACATCCTGGAAGGCGAGTTCCGCCCCGGCTTCTTCAAGGGCGTGTGCACGGTGGTGATGAAGCTGTTCTCGTGCGCGCAGCCGCGCGTGGCGGTGTTCGGCAAGAAGGACTACCAGCAGCTGATGATCGTGCGCCGCATGGTGCAGCAGTTTGCCCTGCCGATCGACATCATCCCCGCCGAGACCATCCGTGCCGAAGACGGCCTGGCGCTGTCGTCGCGCAACCGCTACCTGAGCCCCGACGAGCGCGCCGAGGCGCCGGTGCTGTACCGCACGCTGCATGACGTGCGCGACACCGTGCTGGGCAGCGACCGCGCTTCGGCCGACCTGCTTGCGGTCGAGGCGAATGCGAAGGAATCGCTGGCCAGGCGCGGCTGGAAGCCGGACTACGTGTCGATCCGCAAGCGCGTCGACCTGCAGGCGCCGACGCGCGAGGAATTCCTCGCCGGCGAGCCGCTGGTAATCCTGACTGCCGCCAAGCTGGGCGCGACCCGGCTGATCGATAACCTGGAAATCTGAGCGGCAGCGCCGCACCAGGCAAAAAAAGCAGGCCGGCGGCCTGCTTTTTTCATGCCCGGCGCATGCCGGATCGCTGTGCGGCCTTCACCACATGCCGCTGATGACCCCGCCGCCGCTTCCACCAGATCAGCACGCCGGTCACGGCAAACGCCAGCGGCGCCAGCCCGAACAGCGTGATAAACACCCGCCCCGGCAGCCCGAAGGCCTCGCCGGTATGGAGCGGAAACAGCCAGTTCAGCAGCGTGTCGCCCGCCGGCGCCTGCTGCGGATCACGCATGCCCAGCGGCTTGCCGCTCCAGGCATCGAGCCACAGCCGCGTGGCACCGGTATCCTTGCGCACCTCGCCGGGCTGGCGCAGCCGGATCTCGAACGCGTCGCCCGGCTTGCGCGGGAAGCTGATGCGGGTCACCTGCGCTTGCGGGTACCGGGCCTGCGCCGCCGCCATGATCTCGCCCGCGCCCAGCGGCCGGGCCCCGGCCGGCGCCGGTGCCGAGACGTGCTTCACCGGCGGCGTCACGGTCATCACGCCCGCCACCATCGGTGTCACCCACTTCGGCAGGTTCAGGTACCAGCCCGAAAAGGCGATGATGGCCAGCACCGGCGCGGCCAGGATGCCGCCGGCGCGATGCAGCGAATAGTTGAAGCGCGACCATGAGCCGCCGTGCGTGATGCGGAACGCCTGCACCACCGAGCGCAGCTTCATCCTGGGCCACCACACCGCCACGCCCACCAGCGTGGTCAGCAACAGCAGCATGCCGGCCACGCCGGTGATGGTCTTGCCGGTGTCGCCTGACAGCAGGTAGCGATGCAGGTGAAACAGCGTGGGCAGCAACAGGCGGCGCGACAGGCCCGCCTCGCCCCAGACCCGCTCGCCCTTCACCGCAAGCGTGACCGGATCGACCATCACCTGGCGCGAGCGGCCCGGCACCACGCCGTCGGGCCCCTTGACCGGGTACCAGGCGACAAAGACGCCGTCGGCATGGACGGGCAGCATCAGCAGGTTGGGCTTGCCATAGGGGGGCGCAGCCAGCCGCTCGGTCACTGCCTGGACCGTGGCCGGCGACACCGGCTCCGTCATCGGCGCGGACGCCACCAGCAGGTCAGGGTTGAGCCAGGCATCCAGTTCCTCCCGCCAGGCAATGGTCATGCCGGTCAGCCCGAACAGGACGAACAGCAGGCCAAGGCTCAGGCCGATATACAGGTGCAGTTTGACGAGGGCGACGCGCAGGCGGCCGGTGACCATGTGGGGGCTGAAGTACGTTGAGCGGACGCTGCCATGCGTGGAATATGGCGCACAGGCCACCTCCACGCAGAATGCAAATGCGAAAGATTCGCGATTCTAGCAGGGACCCCGCCAGGCGGCCGTGCCGCATGCGTCAGCGCCGCAGCGGCGCCAGCATCGCATCCAGGTCCAGGTGCGCGGTCATGGTGTCGGCAAGCCGCTCGATCGATGCTTCGCGCAATGCGTCGAGGTCCACCTCCTGGGCGCCGTCCAGCCCCGCCCAGCGCAGCAGCGCCTGGCAGCCGGCGGGCTCGTCGAACAGGCCGTGGACATAGGTGGCCAGCACCTGGCCGTCGGCCGAGCGCGCGCCGTCGGGCCGCACCGTGCCGTCGCCGCGCTCGAGCCACAGGGCCGGCTGCTCCAGCCCCGCGCCCGTGGTGACGCCAAGGTGGATCTCGTAGCCGCGCACCGGCGCATCGGCCTGATCCAGCGCCAGCCGGCCGCCGACCTGGCGCAGCTGCTTCTCTGCCGCCAGCGTGGTCTCGAAATCCAGCCAGCCCAGCCCCGCGCTGCTGCCGGCCGGGCCTTCGCGGCCATCGGGATCGTGCACCTGCCGCCCCAGCATCTGCATGCCGCCGCAGATCCCGATCAGCTTGCCGCCGTAGCGCAGGTGCCGGGCCAGCGCCGCGTCCCAGCCATTGGCCCGGATGAAGTCCAGGTCGCCGCGCACGTTCTTGCTGCCGGGCAGCACCACCAGGTCCGCGGGCGGGATCGGCATGCCGGGCCCGACAAACTGCAGGTCCACCTGCGGGTGCGCGCGGAGCGCGTCGAAGTCGGTATGGTTGGCGATGCGCGGCAGCACCGGCACGATCACGCGCAGGCGCTGCGCCGGCGTGCCGGCCTTGTCCGCTTGCGCGCCGATGATGGCGTCCTCGGCATCGAGATGCAGGCCGTGCAGGAAGGGCAGCACGCCGAATACCGGTTTGCCGGTGCGCGCCACCAGCCAGTCCAGTCCCGGCTCCAGCAGGCCGACATCGCCGCGGAAGCGGTTGATGATGAAGCCGGTCACGCGCGCGCGTTCGCTCTCGGACAGGCAGTCGAGCGTGCCGACCAGGTGCGCAAACACGCCACCGCGGTCGATGTCCGCCACCAGCACCACCGGGCAGTCGACGCGCTCGGCAAAGCCCATGTTGGCGATGTCGCGCTCGCGCAGGTTGACCTCGGCCGGGCTGCCGGCGCCCTCCACCAGCACCACCTCATAGGCCTGCGCCAGGCGCGTGTGCGAAGCCAGCACGGCCTTCATCGCCTCGGGCTTGTAGGCATGGTAGGCGCGCGCATCCAGGTCCAGCCGCGCGCGGCCGTGGATGATCACCTGCGCGCCGGTGTCGCTGCTGGGCTTGAGCAGCACCGGGTTCATGTCGGTATGCGGTGCCAGCCGCGCGGCCTGTGCCTGCAGCGCCTGCGCGCGGCCGATCTCGCCGCCGTCGGCGGTGACCGCGCTGTTCAGCGCCATGTTTTGCGGCTTGAATGGCACCACGTGCGTGCCGGCACGCGCCAGCACCCGGCACAGGCCGGCCACGATGGTGCTCTTGCCGGCATCGGAAGTCGTGCCCTGGACCATCAGCGTGCCGCGCAGGGCACCCGGCGGCAGGGATTGCGAGGAGTCGGTCTGCATTGGCGGATTATCGCACCGGTGCCTGCAACACCCCCCGTGCGATGCCCGGATGCGGCGGCTACAATACGCGGATGGAAACCCCGGCCATCGCACCCGCCTCCGCCCCCGACA
>NZ_JBYSZW010000075.1:0-30415 GCF_058787575.1 Cupriavidus sp. FW305-3-2-15-C-LB2 | reverse complement strand
GGCTCCTTAGGTGGGGGTGGGATGGCGTCGGGGTGGTGAAAGCACAGGGCACAGGCGGAAACTGCAGACTGTGACCACGGTTCCACATTTTGCCGCGAGTCGGCGTGGCTTGCTGGCCCCCTGCCGGTTTCCGTGCGGCCCATCGGGGATCCAGCCCGGGAGAATTGGTTTCAATATGTTGCAGGCCGGCCAACGGGAGCCAATTTGCAGTCATATTCTCGCGTTTGCCGCGGAGGATGACGCTTTGCGCTACCCTCGCGGCGTTCATGCAAGAGAAGAAAAGAGTCGAACCTTATGAAAACGGAAACCACGGATGTCGTCATCATCGGCGCAGGGCCCGCGGGCTCGGTCGCGGCCGGCTTGCTGCGCAAGCATGGGATTCCGGTGCTGGTGATCGAGAAGGAGACGTTCCCGCGCTTTTCCATCGGCGAAAGCCTGCTGCCGCAGAGCATGGCCTACATCGAAGAGGCAGGCATGCTGCGCGCGGTGGTGGAAGCGGGCTTCCAGTACAAGAACGGCGCCGCCTTCGCGCGCGGCGACCAGCAGACCGCCTTTGACTTTCGCGAGAAGTTCTCGCCCGGCTGGGGCACCACCTACCAGGTGCAGCGCGCGCGCTTTGACGACGTGCTGATCCGCGAGGCGGCGCGCCAGGGCGCCGAGGTGCGCTTCTCGCACCTGGTCGAGGACGTCGACGTCAGCGGCGCGCAGCCGGAGGTGACCGTGCGTGCGCCGGACGGCAGCCGGTACAGCGTGCGCGCGAAGTTCCTGCTCGATGCCTCCGGCTTTGGCCGCATCCTGCCGCGCCTGCTGCAGCTGGAATCGCCGTCGGGCTTCCCGGTGCGCAGCGCGCTCTTCACCCACGTGGAAGACCGCATCGCGCCGGGCGCCTTCGATCGCAACAAGATCCTGATCAGCGTGCATCCGCAACACCCTGACGTCTGGTACTGGACCATCCCGTTCTCGGACGGCCGCTGCTCGCAGGGCGTGGTTGCCGAGAAGGCATTCCTGGACCGCTACACGGGCACCGAGACCGAACGGCTGCGGGCGCTGGTGGCCGAGGAACCCGGCCTGGCAAAGCTACTTGGCAACGCGCAGTGGGACACCCCCGCGCGCCAGATCTCCGGCTATTCGGCCAATGTGAAGTCCCTGTGGGGCAACGGCTATGCGCTGCTCGGCAATGCCGGGGAGTTCCTGGACCCGGTGTTCTCGTCCGGCGTGACCATCGCCTTCAAGTCGGCCAGCCTGGCGGCGCAATGCCTGGTGCGCCAGCTTGCCGGCGACACCGTGGACTGGGAGCAGGACTTCGCCCAGCCGCTCAAGGCCGGCGTGGACTGCTTCCGCGTGTTTGTCGAAGCCTGGTACGAGGGCCGCTTCCAGCAGCTGATCTTCCATCCCAATGCCAACTCCGAGATCCGCGACATGATCTCGTCGATCCTGGCCGGCTACGCGTGGGACCGCAGCAACCCCTTCGTGGCCGAGCCGCGCCGCCGGCTGGCGGTGCTGGAAGAATTCTGCCGCGTATGATGCGCCGCATCTGCACGCGTTCCGCGTTCGCGCCTGCGCCCGCAGAGGACTTTTTTCAAGGACACCTGGTATGACCAATCCGACCGTGCTGGTTACGGGATCGTCGCGCGGCATCGGTCGCGCCATCGCCCTGCGGCTGGCCCGCGACGGCTATGACGTGGTGGTGCATTGCCGCTCGCGCCGCGACGAAGCCGACTCCGTCGCCGACGCGGTGCGCGCTTGCGGCCGCAAGGCCCGCGTGTTGTGCTTCGACGTGGCCCGGCGCGAGGAAGCCGCTGCCGCGCTGCTGGCCGATATCGCCGCACATGACTGCTACTACGGCGTGGTGTGCAACGCCGGCCTGGCGCGCGACGCGGCCTTCCCGGCCATGAGCGGCGCCGAATGGGACGAGGTGGTGCACACCAACCTCGACGCCTTCTACAACGTGCTCAACCCGGTGGTGATGCCGATGGTGCAGCGGCGCCAGCCCGGGCGCATCGTCACGCTGTCGTCGGTCTCGGGCCTGGTGGGCAACCGCGGCCAGACCAACTACAGCGCGGCCAAGGCCGGCATCATCGGCGCCACCAAGGCGCTGGCGATCGAACTTGCCAAACGCGCCATCACAGTCAACTGCGTGGCGCCCGGCCTGATCGACACCGACATGGTCGAGCAGCACGTGCGCGACGAGGCGCTGCGCATGATCCCGGCGCGGCGGCTCGGCACGCCCGACGAAGTGGCCGCGACCGTGGCCTTCCTGATGTCGCCCGACGCTGGCTATATCACGCGCCAGGTGATCTCGGTCAACGGGGGCATGTTCGGATGAAGCGCGTCGTCGCCAGCGTGACCCCATGAACGGGGTCAGCATCTTCTTCCTGCAGGCGATGCTGGTGGTCGCCCTGCCCTACCTGCTATGGCGTGGTGCCGGCCTGCGCCCGGTGTTTCCGCTGGTCGGTGTGCAGGTGCTGGCCGGCATCGTGCTGGGGCCGTCGGTGTTCGGGCAACTGGCGCCGCAGGGCTGGACCGCGCTGTTCGGCCCTGATCGCCTGCCGATGCTGTCCGGCCTGCAGTGGCTGGCGGTGACGCTGTTCTGCTTCCTGACCGGCCTGCACCTGCGCGAAGACAGCGTGCCCGCGCACTGGCGCGCGACCCTGCAGATCTCGCTGGGCAGCATTGCGGCGCCGTTCGCGCTGGGGGCCGCTGCCGGCTGGTGGATGACCACGGCCGGCTGGCCGGTCGCGGGGGAACTGGCCAGCCCCTACTGGTTTGCCTGCGCCATGGGCATCTGCACTGCCGTCACGGCGCTGCCGGTGCTGGGTGCGCTGCTGCGCGAGATGCGCCTGACCGGCACCCGCCTGGGCCAGCTGGCCTTGCGCTGCGCGGCCGTCAACGATGCCTGGGTGTGGCTGTTCCTGACCCTGGTGCTGCTGCAGCATGGCGGCCAGGACGGCGCCAGCGGCCTCATCGTGGCGGCCCGCGCCGGTGCTTACCTGGCGTTCATGTTCCTGGCAGTGCGCCCCGCGCTGGCATGGCTGCTGCGCCGCCGCGCGCCGGAGACCGAGCTGCTGCTGGCGATGGCGCTGTTCCTGGTGCTGGCGTCGGCATTCCTGGGGGAGTTGGCCGGGCTGCACCATGTGATGGGCGGCTTCGTCGCCGGACTGGTATGGCCCGCACGCGAAGCGCAGCGTGTGCGCCAGCAGCTCGAACCGGTCACGGTGGTGGTGCTGCTGCCCTTCTTTTTCCTGGCCGCCGGACTGCGCACCGAGATCTCGCTGGATAATCCGATGACACTGTGGATCGCGTTGCTGTCGCTGGTCATCGCGATCACCGGCAAGATGGCCGGCGTCGCGCTGCCCGCGCGCCGCGCCGGCATGGGCTGGCACGAATCGCTGGCACTGGGCACGCTGCTGCAGACCAAGGGCCTGGTCGAGGTGGTGGTGCTGACCGTGCTGCTGGACGCGCGCATCATCAGCACCGCGGCGTTTTCCGGACTGTTGCTGATGGCGCTGGCCAGCACGCTGCTGGCGCGGCCGTTGACGATGCTGGTAGCGCGGGGCCGGTTGCATTAAGCGCCATCCGGCCGCTCACACCGGAGTCAATCCCGGCAACCCTGCAATCGCCTGCGCCAGGTAGTCCAGCAAAAGCCGCACCCGCTCCGGCTGGTAGCGCCGCGACGGATAGACCAGGAAGGCTTCCTGCGCCGGACCGCTCCAGCGTGGCAACACGCGCTGCAGGGCGCCGCTGTCGAGCAGGTCCTGCACCAGCCATGCCGGCGTCATGCCAAAGCCGGCGCCGGCCAGGAAGCTTTCGCGCATCGCCAGCGAGTTGTTGACGCGGTAGCGGCAGGACGCGCTCACCGGCGCCTGCCCGCCGGGCCCGTCGAGCACGATCTCGTCGCCGGCGGCCAGCCAGGTGAAGCGCAGGATCTGGTGCCGCGCCAGGTCGGCCGGCTGCCGGATGCGCGGATGGCGTGCGAGGTAGTCGGGCGAGGCTACCAGCAGCCGCGGCGACACCGCGATGCGGCGCGCGACCACATTGGGCGGCAGCGAGGCGCCGAGGCGCACCGCGATGTCGACGCCCTCCTCCACCAGGTCGACGAAGCGGTCGTCGAACAGCAACTCCACCTCTACCTCCGGATAGCGCTGCTGGAACGCCAGCACCAGCGCATTGAGCCGCAGCACGCCGAAGCTGGCCGGCGCGCTGACACGCACCCGCCCGGCCGGCTGCCCGGACATGCCACGCGCATCGCTGACCGCCTCGCCGTATTCATCCAGCACGCGGCGCGCGCGCTCATGGAAGCGCCGCCCCGCCTCGGTCGGCGACAGGCTGGTGGTGCTGCGCTCCAGCAGCCGCACGCCCATCTCTTTCTCCAGCGCAGCCACGACCTTGCTGATGGTCGGCTGGGTCGACTGCTGCTCGCGCGCCACCGCCGACAGGCTGCCCAGCTCCACGGCGCGCACGAAGACCTGCATTGCCCTGATGGTGTCCATGCCGTTCCTTGTGTGCCCACTCATTCCATCATGGCATGAGCGATATGCCATTCTGCCCGCTACCTGTCATTTCTGGAATGCCCTACCTTTGGCGCCATCCCGGCACCAACGCCGGTCCACGAACCGAGGCAAACCATGTTCCGCATTCCCCGCATCCTGCGCCGCCTGACTGCGCTGACGTTGTCCGCCACCATCGCCAGCACCGCGGCGCTGGCCAGCCCCTTGCAAGACCCGGCCTGGCTGACCAGCTGGATGGCAAGCCAGCAGCCGGTGTGGCAGCCCGGCGCCCAGCCGCTGCCGACCGGCGTGCCCGCGGTGCTGTCCGGCCAGACGCTGCGCCAGGTGGTACGGCTCAGCGTGGGCGGCAAGCGCGTGCGCGTGGTGCTGTCCAACCCCTACGGCCGCCACCCGGTCGCGGTCGGCGCGGCGCAACTCGCGCGCCATGCCGGCGGTGGCAGTACCGATGCGGCGGGCAGCAGCGCGGTGACGTTCCGCGGCAGCGCGTCGGTGATTCTCCCGGCTGGCCAGTCCGTGGCAAGCGATCCGGTCGTCTTCGACTCCCCCGTACTGGGCGAACTGGCACTCAGCCTCTACCTGCCGCAACCGACAGCGATCGAGTCGTTCCATTGGGATGGGCGCCAGACCGCGTGGCTCGTGGCCGGCAATGCGACCAGGCAGGCCACGCTGCCTGCGCCGCAGTCGTTCAGCGCACGCATCCTGCTCAGCGAGGTGCAGGTCGATGCGCCCGGGCATGCCGGCGCCGTGGTGGCCATCGGCGATTCGATCACCGAGGGCAACGGCTCAACCCCCGACACCAACCGCCGCTGGCCCGACGTGCTGGCACAGCGTGCTGCCGGCAACGGCGTGGCTGTGCTCAATGCCGGCATCTCCGGCGGCCGGCTGCTGCGCGATGGCATGGGGGAGTCCGCGCTGGCGCGGCTGGATCGCGACGTACTGAGCCAGCCGCATGTGCGCACCGTGATCGTGGCGATCGGCATCAACGATATCGCCTGGCCAGGCTCCACCTTTGCACCGGGCGATGCGGTGCCGCAGGCCGCCGAGCTGATCGAGGGCTACCGCCGCCTGATCGCGCGCGCCCATGCGCGCGGCGTGCGCGTGATCGGCGCCACCATCACGCCGTTTGCGGGGGCGCTGCGCGATACGCCGATCCGCGGCTATGACAGCCCGGGCAAGGAAGCGGTGCGGCTGGCGGTCAACGACTGGATCCGCAACGGCGGCGCGTTCGATGGGGTGGTGGACTTCGACGCCGCGGTGCGCGATCCCGCGCGCCCGCAGGCGCTGCTGCCGGCGTTCGACAGCGGCGACCACCTGCATCCCGGCGACGCGGGCTATGGCGCCATGGCGGCGCAGATCGATGCGGCGCTGCCTGAGCTTGGCCGTCAGTCCCGGTCCGGCGCACCCGGTGGAAAGAGCGGGCGGTAAGGCCGCGCCTCGTCCACCGCGCGCGCGAACGATGGCCGCGCCAGCAGCCGGTTGCGATAAGCGCGCACATTGCCGCGCGCATCGGGGATGGGATGCACCCAGTCCGCGTAGAACAGCGATGGCGCGGCAGCGCAATCGGCCAGAGTGAAGGCGCCGCCCGCAGCCCATTCCCGGCCGGCCAGCGTTGGCTCAAGCCAGGCGTAGGCCGAGTCAAGCAGCTTGCGCGCCTCGGCCACGCCATAGGCATCGCGGTGCTCCGCCGGGCGCAGGTAGTCGGCCACGATGCGTTGCATCGGCGTCATCACGTACTGGTCGAAGAAGCGGTCGAGCATGCGCACTTCCAGCGCGGCGTCGGGCGAATCCGGCAGCCAGCGCACCGGGCCGCGGTGATGCTGGTCCAGGTAGTCGATGATGATGCTGGACTCGAACACCGTGCGGCTGCCATCGACCAGCACCGGCATGCGCCTGAGCGGCCACAGCCTGGCGAGTTCGTCCATGTTCTGCGCGTGTTCAGGCGACAGCATCCGGAATTCGAAGGGGATGGCGTTCTCGTACAGCGCAACCAGGACCTTCTGGCAATAGGACGAAAACGGGTGGGCGTATAGCTCCATCGTGGTCTCCGGTGGTGATCTTCGGTGGTGGTCGGCGCGCGACTACTGCTGCGCCGCAAAGCGATCGGTCGCGGCAATCAGCTGGTCCATGATGCCCGGCTCGGTCCACGCATGGCCGGCGCCTTCGATCAGGTGGAAATCGGCCGCGGGCCACGCCTGGTGCAGCGCATAGGCATAGCGCACCGGGCACGGCATGTCATAGCGGCCGTGCACGATCACGCCGGGGATGTCGGCCAGCTTGTGCGCGTCGCGCAGCAGCTGCCCGTCTTCCAGCCAGCAGCGGTGCGTGAAATAGTGGTTCTCCAGCCGCGCGAACGCCAGCGCGAAGTGCCCGTCGTCATGCTTGGCGCTGTTGCCGGCGTCTGGCAGCAGCGTGATGGTCTCGCCTTCCCAAACGCTCCATGCGCGTGCCGCTTCCACCTGCTTGTCCTGGTCGTCACCAGTCAGCAGCTTGCGGTACGCGGCCATCATGTTGCCGCGCTCGGCCTCGGGCACCGGCGCCTGGAAACGCGCCCATTTGTCGGGGAACATCTCGGACACGCCGTATTGGTAGTACCAGTCCAGCTCGGCCTGCGACACCGTGTAGATGCCACGCAGCACCAGCTCGCTGACGCGCTGCGGGTGCTTCTGCGCATAGGCCAGCGCCAGCGTCGAGCCCCATGAGCCGCCGAACACCAGCCAGCGCTCCACGCCGGCCAGATCGCGCAGGCGCTCGATATCGTCGACCAGGTGCCAGGTGGTGTTGGCCTCCAGCCCCGCATGCGGCGTCGAACGCCCGCAGCCGCGCTGGTCGAACAGCAGCACGTCATAGCGCGCCGGATCGAACAGCCGCCGGTGGTCCGCAGAGATCCCGCCACCGGGCCCGCCGTGCAGGAACACCGCCGGCTTGGCGCCGGGCGTGCCCACGCGCTCGTGGTAGATGACATGCCCGTCGCCGACATCCAGCGTGCCGGTTTCATAGGGCTCGATTTCGGGATAGAGGGTGCGCAAGGCCGGCATGGATATGGGTCTACGGAGATCGGGAGCCACAGTGTACGCCGGAGGGAACGTCAAACAGTAGCCCGCCCCTTAACCGGCGAACACCGCCTTCACCCAGTCCCTCAGCAACCGCGTGGCGGGACGCTCCGCGGCGCGCTCGCTGTAGACAAGGTCATAGCGGAAACTCTCCAGCGTAAGCCCGAAGGGCTGCACCAGCACGCCCGAGGCCAGCTCTTCGGCGACCAGCGTCAGGCTGAGCAGGCCGACTCCCTGTCCCGCAATGGTGGCCTGCACGGCGTGGATCTCGTCGGTAAAGCTGAGGCCCGCCTGTGGATCGGTGACCTCGACGCCGGCGTGCGCCAGCCACTGGTGCCATACCGGCGCGCGCTCGTCATCGCGCGCGCCGGCGCCCCATTCGAAGTGCACCAGCGTGGCGTGCTTCAGGTCTTGCACGCTGGCCAGCTTCAGGCCGGGGCTGCAGACCGGCGCAAACCGGTCGCAGAACAACGGCTCGACCACCAGGCCGGGATAGCTGCCGCTGCCGTAGCGGATGGCAGCGTCCGCATCGTGGTCCAGGTCGACGACCTGGTCCGACGCATCCAGGCGCAGCGTCCAGTCAGGGTAGGCCGTGCGGAACTGGCCGGCGCGCGGTGCCAGCCGCCTGGCCATGAAGGCAACCGTCGACGTCAGCGTGGCAACGTTGGCCTGTGCGCTGCGCTGCACCGCCAGCACGGCGCGCTCCATCCCGTCCAGGCCGTCCCGCACCGCGGGAAACAACTGATGCCCGGCGGGCGTCAGGCGCACCTTGCGGGTCTGGCGCTCGAACAGCTTCACGCCAAGGCTCTCTTCCAGCAACCGGATCTGGTGGCTGACCGCCGTCGGCGTGACGTGCAGTTCGTCCGCCGCGTGCTTGAAGCTGGCGCGCCGGGCGGCGGCTTCAAAGGTGCGCAGGGCACCCAGTGGCGGCAGTTTGCGCAAGCCTCCCCCTTAGATGAGATGTATTCATGTGTCGACTGAAAAGCGACCATTTGTCGCGGCCTGATCTCCGCTCCGATACTTGACCTATCTGATCGGCCACCCAGGCGACCAGGTGAATTCTACTAAATCATCTACCGGAGTCAGCAATGCTACTGGAACAAGTCCACACCCAACCCGACCCTTATGCTCCCTATCTGCTTTCGCAAGCCATCCGGGCCGGCGGCTTCCTCTTTGTCTCCGGCCAGGCCGGGGTCGGCGACGATGGCGCCATCGTGGGCCGTGACGACTTCGATGCCCAGGCCGAGCAGGCGTTCAGCAACCTCAGGCGCGCGCTGCAGGCGGGCGGCTCGGGGCTGGACCGCGTGGTGAAGGTGACGATCTTCCTGACCTCGATGGCACACTTCCCGAAGATCGTCGCACTGCGCCGCAAGTGGTTCTCTGCCCCCTATCCGGCCGACACCATCGTCGAGGTCTCGGCGCTCTACTCGCCGGACGCGAAGATCGAGATCGAAGCCATCGCCCTGGCCGCAGAAGCTGCGCGATGACCACGCCCGCCGCGCCCTCACTGTTCGATACGCTGGCCCTGAACGGCGTGCCGCTGCGCAACCGGCTCGCGGTGGCGCCGATGACGCGCATCAGCGCCACCGCCGCAGGCGTTCCCACCGAGGCCATGACGCGCTACTACGCAGGCTTTGCCCGCGGCGGCTTTGGCCTCATCGTCACGGAGGGCATCTATACCGACCGTGCCTATGCCCAGGGCTATGCCGGCCAGCCCGGTTTGACGGATGCGCAGCAAGTGGCCGCGTGGCGCCAGGTGGTTGCCGCGGTCCACCAGCAGGGCGGGCGCATCGTGGCCCAGCTGATGCACGCCGGTGCGCTGTCGCAGGCCAACCGCTTCCGCGACCACACGGCCGGGCCCTCGGCGGTGCAGCCCAAGGGGCTGCAAATGACCGTGTATGCCGGCAAGGGTCCATACCGGATGCCGCGCGCCATGGAAGAGGCGGACATCCTGCAGGCCATCGAAGGCTTTGCGCAGGCCGCCCGGCTGGCCCGTGACGCGGGTTTCGACGGCGTTGAAATCCACGGTGCCAATGGCTATCTGCTGGATCAGTTCCTGACGGGCTATACGAATCAACGCCAGGACGCCTGGGGCGGCAGCATCGCACAGCGCATGCGCCTGTCGCTGGAAACCGTCCGCGCGGTGCGCGTTGCCGTGGGAGCTGGCTTCCCCGTCGGCGTGCGCATCTCGCAAGGCAAGGTCAATGATTTCGTCCACAAGTGGCCGGAAGGCGCGGAAGGCGCGGCCGCCGTTTTCTCCGCGCTCGCGGCAAGCACCGTGGACTACCTCCACGTGACGGAGCACGAAGCATGGCAGCCCGCCTTCGCGGACGACGGCGCGACGCTGGTGCAGCTTGCACGCCGTGCCGCGCCCGGGCTCACGATCATGGCCAACGGCAGCCTGCATGAGCCATCGCGCGCGGCCGGCCTGCTGGACGATGGCGCGACGCTGGTCGCGCTCGGACGCGGCGCCCTTGCGAATCCGGACTGGCCGGTGCTGGTGCGCGAGGGACAGCCGGTGCGGCCGTTCGACGCGGCCGTCCTCGCGCCGCTGGGCAATATCAAGGATGCCGAGCTGGCGCTGCGCGTAGCACGCGCGACGGTGACGCCAGGCTGACGGCATCGCCCGCGCTAGCGTTGCGCGTGATCCCTGCGCCAGCTGGCCGGCGCCATCCCGAACTGCGCAGAAAACCACCGGGTAAAGGAGCTGGCCGACCCATACCCCAGCAACTGCGACACCCGCAGCAGCGAATAGCGCGGGTTCTCCACGTACCGTCGCGCCAGTTCACGCCGCACGTCGTTCAGGATCTCAGTAAAGGTCTCGCCCGCGTCGTCGAGCTGGCGCTGCATGGTGCGCAGGCTCAGGCCCAGGCCCTCCGCCACGGCCTCGCAGGTGGCGCGGCCCATTGGCAGCATCAGGTAGATGGCGGCGCGCACTTCATGGCCGATGGACTGCGGGTTGGCGCGCGGCAGCGTGTCGATGAACTGCTGCGCGTAGCGTGCCATGACCGGATCCGCCGTCGGGTTCGGCGCGTCGAGGTCGGCCGCGCGGCAGATGATGCCATTGCAGTCCGCGTTGAACTCCAGCGGGCAACCGAACAGGCGGCGATGGATGCGCAGGTCGGCCGGCGGCGCATGCGTGAAGCTCACGCCGATCGGCTGCCAGCGCGGACCCAGCAGCAGCGCGCACATGCGGAAGACGACGCCGATGGCCAGCTCGGTGGCCTGCCGCGAGGGCGCGTCGCTGAGCACTTCCTGCCGGATGACCACGGCGCTGCCGGCATCCTCGAGCAACAGCGCCACCGAGTCATTGACCAGGTGCCGGTAGCGGATGGTGGTGGCCAGCGCGGCGCGCAGCGTGGGCTGCTGGCTGATCAAGAGGCTCATCACGCCAAAGTCCGACAGCTGGCGCGACTCCGCCATGCGCAGCCCGAAGGTCGGGCAGGCCGAGGCCTGCGCGGCGGCTTCCAGCAGCGCCACGCAGGCGCTGAGCGGGACGCGCTGGTCGGGATCGTCCAGCCAGGCCCGCCGCAGTCGCGCCTGGCGCAGCAACGGCTGCGGATCCAGGCCGAGGTCGCGCGAAACCTCGAGGAAGTTGGTTAGTGCGGCAGCACGTATCAGGGTTTCCAAGCCAGCGTTGCCTTGCGATGAGATGTCAGTCGGGGGCGCGGTCTGCCCGCCGCAGCAGCGATCATAGGGCCGCATGGCATGAAATGCAAAGTCATCGGGAGCCAATGCAAAGCCGGCCGGGGCAGCAATCTCTACAGTTCCCTGCAGCTGCAGCGTGTTCTGCACCAACCAGACTCCAGGAGACAAGACCATGGCAAACGTTGTCCGCATGTACGAGACCGGCGGCCCCGAAGTGCTTCGCTATGAACACATGGAAGTGGGCGATCCGGGCCCCGGACAGGTCCGCATCCGCCACGTCGCAGTGGGACTGAACTACGCCGACACCTACTTCCGCAATGGCACCTATCCCGTGCCGCTGCCCAGCGGCATGGGCGTGGAAGCCGCCGGCGTGGTGGTATCCGTCGGCCCGGGCGTGACCAACGTGGCGGCGGGCGACCGCGTCACCTACACCGGCTTCGTCAACACGCTGGGCGCCTACAGCACCGAGCGCCTGGTACCGGCCGCGCCGCTGATCCGCCTGCCCGAGAGCATTGCCTTCGAAACCGCCGCGGCCATGACCATGCGCGGGCTGACCTCGGCCTACCTGATGCGCCGCATCTATCCGTTCAGCCAGGGCGACACCATCCTGCTGCACGCCGCGGCGGGCGGGGTCGGGCTGATCGTGTCGCAGTGGGCCAAGCTGCTGGGCCTGACGGTGATCGGCACGGTGTCCACCGAAGCCAAGGCCGAAGTGGCGCGTGCGCACGGCTGCGACCACATCATCCAGTACACCCGCGAAGACGTAGCCAAGCGCGTGCGCGAGCTGACCGACGGCGTGGGGGTCTCGGTGGTATTCGACAGCGTCGGCAAGACCACCTTCATGGCGTCGCTGGATTCGCTCAAGCGGCGCGGCACCATGGTGTGCGTGGGCACCGCATCGGGCCCGATTCCACCGTTCGACCCCGTGCTGCTGGCGATGAAGGGATCGCTGTTCCTGACGCGCCCGGCGCTGGCCGACTACATCGCCGACCCTGCGGAGAAGCAAGCGCTGGCGGGCGAGCTGTTCGACCACGTGGGCGCGGGCCGCATCCGCATCGGCATCAACCAGCGCTATGCGCTGGAAGACGCGGTCCAGGCGCACCAGGACCTGGAGGCGCGCCGTACCACCGGCTCGTCGATCTTCGTCATCTGAGAACAACAACAGAGGAGACCACACCATGCATGCAGAACCCCTGACCTGCACCATTGGCGCCGAACTGAGCGGCGTCAGCCTGGCCGATGCATCACGCGACGCCGGCCTGTTCACCGAGATCAAGGCGCTGCTGCTGCAGCACAAGGTGCTGTTCCTGCGCGACCAGGACATCACCCGCGCCGAACACGTTGCCTTTGCCCGCCGCTTCGGCGAACTGGAAGACCACCCGGTGGTAGGCAGCGACCCGGAGCACCCGGGCCTGGTGCAGATCTACAAGTCGCCCGACAGCAAGGTCGAGCACTACGAGAACTCGTTCCATTGCGACGCCACCTGGCGCCAGGCGCCGCCGATGGGCTGCGTGCTGCGCTGCGTGGAAACGCCGGCAGTGGGCGGCGACACCATCTGGGTGAACATGGGCGAGGCGTACCGCCGCCTGCCGCAGGACATCAAGGCCCGCATCGAAGGCCTGCGCGCCAAGCACAGCATCGAACACACCTTCGGCGCCAATATGCCGCCGGAGAAGCGTGCCGCGCTGGCGGCGCAGTTCCCGATGGTGGAGCATCCCGTGGTGCGCACCCACCCGGAGACGGGCGAGAAGGTCCTGTTCGTCAACGCCTTCACCTCGCACTTTGCCAACTACCACCGCGACGACGTGGTCCGCTTCGGCAAGGATTTCATGCCCGGCGCCGGCGATCTGCTGCACTACCTGTGCGCGCAGGCGGAGATCCCGGAGTACCAGGTGCGCTGGCGCTGGAAGAAGAACAGCGTGGCGATCTGGGACAACCGCTGCACCCAGCATTACGCAGTGCAGGACTATGCGCCCACGGTGCGCAAAATGGAGCGCGCCGGCATCATCGGCGACGTGCCGTTCTGACGGAGGCAGACATGCAACCAAACCTTGTGCCTGCGGCGCCGCAGGCTTATGCCTATCCCTTGCTCGTCAGGCAACTGCTGCTCAATTCGCTGTCGCTCTACGGCGACCAGCAGATCACGTACCGCGGGCAACTGCGCCATAGCTATCGCGACTTCCACCGGCGTGTCGGCCGGCTGGCTTCAGCGCTGGCGGCGCAGGGGGTGGCGCACGGCACCACCGTGGCGGTGATGGACTGGGACAGCCACCGCTACCTGGAATGCTATTTCGGCGTGCCGATGATGGGCGCGACGCTGTTCACGGTCAACGTGCGGCTGTCGGCGCAGCAAATCCTGTACACGCTGAACGATTCCGGCGCCGAGGTGGTGCTGCTCCATCCCGACTTCCTGCCGGTGATGGAAGAGATCCGCGGCCAGCTGACCAGCGTGCGCAGCTTTGTCCTGCTGGCCGACGGCCAGCACGTGCCGCCGACATCTCTGCCGTTCTGCGGCGAGTACGAGACGCTGCTGAGCGCGGCCTCGCCCGACTTCGACTTCCCCGAGTTCGACGAGAACACCCGCGCCGCCACCTTCTACACGACGGGCACCACCGGCGATCCCAAGGGCGTGTGCTACAGCCATCGCGATATCGTGCTGCATGCGCTGGCCTCGGCCACCAGCCTGTGCGCGCCGCGCGAAGGACAGCGCCTGCATCGGGAAGACGTCTACATGCCGATCACGCCGATGTTCCACGTGCTCGCCTGGGGCATCCCGTATGTCGCGGTCATGCTCGGGCTGCGCATCGTGCTGCCGGGGCGCTATGCGCCGGACATGCTGCTGCAGTTGCGCGAGACCGAGCGGGTCACGTTCTCGCACTGCGTGCCGACCTTGCTGCAGATGCTGTTGCAGGCGGCGCAGGCAAGCGGCCAGGACTTGTCGGGCTGGAAGCTCATCATCGGCGGCTCGGCGCTGCCGCCGGCGTTGTGCGAGGCTGCCCTCGAGCGCGGCATGGATGTGTTTGCCGGCTATGGCATGTCGGAGACCGGCCCCATCGTCGCGCTGGCACAGTTGCCGCCAGGCGACGCACATCGCGACCATGAGACCGAAGTGCGCATGCGCTGCTCGACGGGGCGGCCGGTGGCGATGGTGGACTTCCGCCTGGTGGATGAATCGATGCACGAGGTGCCGCGCGACGGCCAGGCGCGCGGCGAGATCGTGCTGCGCGCACCGTTCCTGACCAGGGCATACCATGGCAAGCCCGAGGCATCGGCCGAGCTGTGGGCCGGCGGCTACCTGCATACGCAGGACATCGCGGTAATGGGGGCCGACGGCTTCGTGCAGATCGTCGACCGGATCAAGGACGTGATCAAGACCGGCGGCGAATGGGTCTCGTCGATCGAGGTCGAGAGCCTGGTCACGCAGGTGCCGGGCGTGCAGGAGTGCGCGGTCATCGGCGTGCCGGACGCCAGGTGGGGCGAGCGGCCGATGGCATTCGTGGTGCGCAAGCCTGGCACAACGGTGACCGCGGATACGATTCGTACGTCGCTGCTGGCGCGCGTCGAGGCCAACCGGCTCAGCAAATATGCGGTGCCGGAATCCGAGCGGATCCTGTTTGTCGACGAGATCCCGAAGACCAGCGTCGGCAAGATCGACAAGAAGCGCTTGCGCAGCACCGGCGCCTGAGCCGGCAGCAGGAAGAAGAAAGGGCAGCCTCGGATGAGGCTGCCCTTTTGCGTTGCCGGGAACTGACTCAGGGCTGGATATTGAACGCCTTGACGATGCCGGCATTGCGCTCGAACTCCGTGCGCACTGATTCGCTCAGTTGCGGCAGGGGCTGCGCCGGCAGCGGCTCATAACCGAGCGCCTCCATGCGGTCACGCACCTTGGCAGAAGCCGCGGCCTTGTAGGCAGCCGCGTGGACCTTCTCGGCCAGTTCGGGCGACAGCTTCGACGACGCAATCACGCCCACCCAGTTGCTGAACTCCATGTCGGGGTAACCCATTTCCGCAAAGGTTGGCACCTGCGGCAGCAGCGCCGAGCGGCTCTTCGACGCCACGGCATAGACCTGCACCTTGCCGGCACGGATCATCGGCAGCGAGGTCACCATGCCGTCGTACATCACGGCAATCTGATTGCCCATCACCTGCGTCAGCGCCGGCGCGGAACCGGCAAAGGGCACATGCTGCAAGTCCAGCCCGGCCTTCTGGTTCATGATCATGCCCGCGTAGTGCGAAGCGGTGCCGGCGCTGTACGAAGCAAAGCTGAGCTTGCCCGGATTGGCCCGGGCGTAGCTGACCAGGCCCTTCAGGTCCTTGGCCGGCAGGCCAGGCGCGCCAATCATCACCATGCGCGAACGCGCCACGGCGGCGACGGGCCTGACGTCTTTCAGCGGGTCGAACGGCTGCTTGAGCACATGCGGGATCTCGGTCAGCACATTGCTGGCGGTGACCATGATGGTCTGGCCATCAGCGGGCGCGGCCAGCATGGTAGTGATGGCAATGCCGCCGCCGGCGCCCGGCTTGTTGTCGACCACCACGGGGTGGCCAAGGTCGGCCGACAGCTGGTCTGCCAGCAGGCGCGCGAGCACGTCCATGGTGCCGCCCGCGGGGGCGGGCACCAGCATCCGGACCGGCTTGCTGGTCCAGGCCATGGCAGCGGGAGCCGCCAGCGCCAGGCCGGCCGCCACGGCGGCGATACGCAGCAGGAATGAAGGGTGGGTGGGCATGTTGTCTCCGTTATGTAGTATGGATCTTCTGTCCAGCATTGCCGGGCGGGCGCGGCGTCACCGGGCGGTGAGCGCGATGCCTGGCGGGGGTGGGGAAGCGGGAGACGCGCGGGCCAGCGCCCGCAGCATTGCCTCCAGCAAGGCACGCGGCGGCCTGGCGCCAGCGATCGGCGGCGCACCGTTGATCACAAAGCGCGGCACGCCCAGGCCGGGATTGGGTAGCGGCACATCCTCGCCATGCAGCGGCGGCAGCCATGCCAGGTCTTGCGCAGTGGCCGGTGCCGCCGCTTGCGGCATCGGCATGCCGGAGGCGATCGCCGCGGCGTGCAGCACGCGTGGATCGCCGAGGTCCTCGCCGCGCAGGAAGTACCCTTCAAACAATCGGTCGATCAGCACGGATGCGGCCGCCTCGCCACCAGCCTGGCGCGCATACCGGATCAGGCGATGCGCAAGCACGGTGTTGGGCAGCACTTCGATGCGGTCAAGTTCCAGCGTGATGCCGGCCTCGCGCGCCGCGGCGCATACCTGCGCCTGCCGCAGCGCCACGGCTTCGGCGCTGCCAAGCCGCGCCAGGCTGAACTTGCGATAGGGGATGCCGGCAGGCGGCAGCGTCGGAAACAGGAGAGAGCTGCGCCATTCGACCGTGACTGCTACATTGGGCCGTTGCTGGGCCAGTTGCGCCAGCGCCGTTTCAAGATGGCGCTTGCCGATCATGCACCAGGGGCAGACCAGGTCGAACCCGACCTGGATGAAGAGGGAGACGGGCTGGTTCATGGCAGAGCGCCCGTAGCGGCACGCTGCCCGCGGCGGGCCGGCGCCGCCGCCAGCACTTGCGCACGCTCCGCCTCGCTCATCTGCGCCCAGCGCCCGATTTCCAGCCGTGTCCTGGCGCAGCCCTGGCAATAGCGGTTGGCGAGGTCCATGCGGCAGATGTTGATGCAGGGATTGGCGAGGGCGTCAGGGTGATGCATCACGAACTCCGGTAGTGCATGGCAAGGGCCGGCCGGTATGCCGGCCCTGTGGCCAGGGTCAGGCCGCCGCGCGCAGCGGCAGGTTCTTCTGCCCCGCCTTGCGGTTGGGCGCCATGCCATTGGCTTCCAGCGTGGCGTCGGCGCTGTCGTACCAGGTGCCGATGCGGTAGATCTCGCGGGCTTCCTTGCCCGATGCGATCTCGCGGCCCAGTTCATGCGCCACGCGCACGCACTGCTCGATCTGCTGCACCGAGGTCATGCGGTTGCCGTGCTGGTCGATGATGGTGTCTTCGATGCCGCAGCGCGGGTGCAGGCCCATCGCCATCGCCATCATGTTGAACGGCAGCACGTTCTTCAGCAGCGACTCGGCGGTCAGCGTGCAGCCGTCCGGCGCGCGGTGCACGAAGTTGAAGAAGTTGAACGGATTGGGGCCGTCGAAGCCGCCGCCGATGCCGATCCAGGTCAGGTTCAGCGGGCCGGTGTAGACGCCGGCGCGCACCAGCCGCTCCAGCGTTTCCAGCGCGTGCATGCCGGTCAGCTGGAAATGCGGCTGGATGCCCGAGGCCTGCAGCCGGCGCAGGTGCTCTTCCACCCAGCCCGGGCCGGCCGGCACGGTCATTTCGCGATAGGCGGCCTGGTAGGCCGGGTGTTCCAGCGAGGTGCCCTTCAGGTATTCCGGATAGAGCAACTCCATGATGTTCATCTGCGTGGTGTTGATCGCCACGGTCACCTGGTCGGGCTTGGGCTCCAGCTCCGCCAGCATGTGGCGGGTGTCGTCGGACAGCCACTTGGCCGCCTGGCCGTCGTCTTCCGGCGCAAACGAGATCGAGCCGCCCACCTGGATGATCATGTCCGGCACCGCGGCGCGCACGCCGGCGATCAGCTCGTTGAACTTGGACAAGCGCTTGGAGCCCTTGCCGTCCAGTTCGCGCACGTGCAGGTGCAGCACCGTGGCGCCGGCGTTGTAGCAGTCCACGGCTTTCTGGACCTGCTCTTCCATGGTGACGGGGATGTCTTCGGGAAAGTCCTGCGGCATCCATTCCGGGCCATAGGGCGCAACGGTGATCACCACCTTGTCCATGTTTTCGGGGTGCAGGGAATCGTCAAGGAATTGCATGGATGGCTCCGGTTGGTTAGTGGTTGGAGTATCGGTGAACGACCGGCCGCGATTTGACGATTGGGGACATCCGATTTACATTTCGGGACACTCAGGGAAAGCACGGAATCCGCCCAATGTCCTACTATCTGCGCAGCGCCAGCCTGACCAATTACGTGGAAGTCGCGCGTTCGCTGGGGCTCGATCCGTACCAGCAACTGAGGGCGGCAAAGATCAACCGCTCGGTCCTGCTCGATCCCGATATCCGCATCCCCGCGGCCTCGGTCGGCCGCTTGCTGGATGCGTCGGCACACGCCACCGGGGCCGACGATTTCGGCCTGCGCATGGCCGAGCTGCGCGAGTTCTCCAACCTCGGCCCGCTCGCCTTCGTGGTGCGTGAAGAGCCCACGCTGCGCCGCGCGCTGGAGTCGATGGTCCGCTACATGGGCCTGCAGAATGAATCGCTGTCGATGCGTATCGAAGACAGCGATGAACTGGTGATGATCCGGCTGCAGGTGCTCACCGAAGCGCCGGGCACCTTGCGGCAGGCCGCCGACCTCGCGGTCGGCGTGGTGTTCCGGATGCTGAGGCTGTTCCTGGGGCAGTCCTGGCGGCCGCGCAGCATCTGCTTCACCCACCCCGCGCCGGCCAACGCGGCCACGTTTTCACGCGTGTTCGGCATGCCCTGCACCTTCAACCAGGATTTCGACGGCATCGTCTGCCTGGCCTCGGACCTGGAGGCGCCGTTGCCGTCGTATGACCCGGTGATGGCGCAGCAGGTGAAGCACTATCTCGGCACGCTGCTGGCGCAGTCGACCGCGGCGACCATGTCGGACATGGTGCGCAAGCTGGTCTATGCGCTGCTGCCCACCGGACTGTGCTCGGTCGAACGCGTGGCCCAGCACCTGAGCGTCGACCGGCGCACCGTGCATCGGCGGCTCGGGCAGGAACATACGACCTACTCCGACATCCTTGCCGAGGCCCGTGCCGACCTGGTAATCCGCTACCTGGAGAACCGCGAGCGTCCGCTGTCGGAAGTGGCCGCGCTGCTGGGGTTTTCGTCGCTGAGCGCGTTCTCGCGGTGGTTCAGCGGGCGTTTTGGGCGCAGCGTGTCGGCATGGCGGGCGCAGGCGGGGTAGTAGAGGAAAGGTTCTTTGCGAATTTGAGGGTGGCGGCTGTTGGCGGGTGTGGTTGATTGGGCTGTCGCTACGCGGTCGGTTGTCGTTCTTGACTAGCGTGGCTGTTTCGCCGGCGTAGCCGGCGACCTACTTCTTGTCCAAGCGACAAGAAGTAGGCAAGAAACGCGTCGCCTATGCGGCTGGCAATCAATTACGCGGCGTCGGTCATATGGGCGGCGGTGCTTGCCGTTTGGATGTGATCGCGGTTCGACCCTGCTACGCCATGTGAGTCAGGGACAGTGCCTGCGATAACCGGCTTTTGAACGATCCCCAAGTCGGGCGGTGGCCCGCGCTCTCGAGCGATATCGCATCAACGCCTTCGGCTGCGCTCCGCGCAAGCGCCCAATGACCGTCAACGCAATTTGAGCCTGCGCAGCAGCCGTAGGCGTCCCCGCGATGCGGCTGGCAGCAGGCGGCCTACGCTTTTTGTCGCTCGGACAAAAAGTGACTCGCCGGCTAAGCCGGCGAAACAGCCACGTATGCCAAGAACGACAACCGACCGCATGGCAACAATCCAACTGCAGCCAACTCAAAACTTGTGCCGCATCCCCAAAGCCACGCCAACCATGCTGCGCTGCCCGTTGGCCGCCGCATAGCTGTTGCCCAACGACAGGCTGTTGGCATAGACCGTGGCCAGCGACTCCAGCATCAGCCCGGCATTGCGAGCATAGGCCGTAGACAGGTACACATCCGTGCGCCGCGAGAACGCATAGTTGGCAACAAAAGCAAGCTGCCACGGATTGGCGACCTGCGTATTGCCGAACAGGCTCCTGACATTGTCATAGTTGTACTCCAGCGTCAGCCCCACGGCGGGGGTGACCTGGTAGTTGGCGCCGATCCAGTAATAGTCATCGCGCTGGATCACCACGTCAGCGGCATTCTTGTTCTGACCCCAGCGATAGCCCCCCATGATCTTGGCCGGACCGAAGGCATAGCTCGCCGCCACGACCGCCTTGCGCACGGTGCCATTGCTGGTGCCGATGGTGGGGTTCCACTGGTCATAGCCAATAGTGGCGCCGAACGGCCCGGTGCCATATGCCAGCGAGGCCCCGTAGGCGGTGTCACGCCGGAACTGTCCGGGCACTTCGCCATTGCCGCCGATCGGCGTGGCAATGCCAACCGTTTGCGGCAGCGCCAGCCCGGCGCCGAACGACCAGTGCGCGCGCGCCGTCAGCGGGCCGAACTGGCCGGTGTACTTGACCGTGTTGTCCTCGCGGAAATTGGCGCCCGCCTGCAGCACCACCGGTTCATATTGCGTGGCGTAGGCAGTAGGCGAGAAGTTCGCCAGCGCTTCAAAGATCGACGTGTACTGGCGGCCCAGGCTGAGCTGGCCGATGCCGGCGCGCTGCAGCGCGACAAAGGCCTGGCGGCCGAACAGGCGGCCGCTCTGCTGCATGGTGCCGCTGTCCAGGCTGAAGCCGCTTTCCAGCACGAACGACGCCTGCCATCCCGCACCAAGATCTTCCGCGCCGCGCAGGCCCCAGCGCGACCCGGACAGCCCGCCCGAGGCCATGCGGAACACCTTGTCGCCTGGCCCCGGGTTGAAGCCGTTGGTGGCAACCGGCACAGCGCCGACGCGGTTCACGTACTCGACATTGACGTCCGCCACGCCATACAGCGTGACCGACGATTGCGCGGCGGCCGCCAGCGGACAGCCCAGCATCAGGGCCATGACGGTACTTCTGGTTTTCATTTTTCTCCTCCTTGATTGCCCGGCCTTTGCGGCCGGATTCTTTTGTTGTGCCGCGGATGCGGCGAGGTCACGAATCGCGCGTGACCAGGGTGCCCAGTTCCGCCAGCAAGTCATGGGCACGCGGCCACGGGCCGTAGCCCGCGGCAGGGTTGAGGTGGCCGACGTTGCCCAGGTCCACCAGCCGGCCGCCCCATGCGGCGGCCATCTCCGCGACGCGCGCATGGCTGGCCAAAGGGTCGTTGCCGCTGGCAGCAACCAAAGTTGGGAACGGCAGGGGCGCGAGCGGCGTCGGCAGCCAGCCCCCCTGCACCAGCGCGTCCGGCGCCGGATAGCCGGGCGGCAGCGGCTGCGCGAAATCCGGCGGCGTCACCAGCAGCGCGCCCAGGATCTGGCGCTGGTGCCGTGCCGCCCAGTGCACGGTGATCATCACGCCGGCGCTGTGCGCGACCAGCACGACCGGCTTGTCGATGTCCGCCAGTTCCGCATCGAGTGCAGCGACGCGAGCCGCGCAGCTGAGCTTGTCGTGCTCCAGCGGCGGCACGCAGCGGACGTCGTGCCCCTGCGCCTGCAGTTCGGCTTGCAGCAGCGTTTGCCAGTGCTCGGCGACGTGGTCGCGCAGGCCCGGCACCATCAGGACAGTGTGGGTGGTAGCAGTCATGGTCGGATTGGAAAGAGTCAGGCAGGAATAACGTGAGGCACAGCGTGGCCATCCAGGCGGCGCAGGTCCGCCGCGTAATGCCGGCGACCGAGGCAGAACAGCAGGGCCGCGGCCGCACCGGCCAGCGGAATCCATTGCAGCGCGCCGGTCAGGCCGATGTGGTCGGCCAGCACGCCGGTCAGGAACGGGCCTGGTGCCAGCCCCAGCAGGTTGTTGATCAGGGTCAGCGTGGCAAACGCGGTCGCATGGATGGCAGGCCGCGTCAGGTTGGCCACCATCGCACTGGCGGGGCCGGCGGTGCCGCCCACCACCAGCATGCCCGCGCCGATCAGCACCAGCTGCGCGTGGCCCGCGGGCAGCCGGAACGCCGTCATCAGCAAGACGCAGCAAATCACGCTGTAGGCGATGGCCATCTGCCATTTGCGCGCGGGCACGCGCCGCGCCACGCGGTCGGTCAGCGCACCGCAGGCCACCATGCCTACGCCGGCCATCAGCACCAGCATTGCCGCGGCCACGCCGGCGCGCCCGGTCGCCATGCCGTAGTCGCGCGACAGGAAGCTGGGCAGCCAGCCCAGCAGCGCCGCCATCACCAGCAGCTGCAGCGCACTTCCCGCGCAGGCGCAGAGCATGGAAGGCACCGTCAGCAGCTCGCGTACGATCCGGCGCGGCTCCAGTTGCCGGGCCGAGGCCGCGGCGTCGCCGTTGGCCGCGCCCACGCGTTGCTGGAGCCCGCGCAGCCGATGCTCGCTGATCGTCAGGTAGTAGAGCGCCACCATCACCAGGCCGAAGCCGGCGATCCCGGCAAAGGCGATGCGCCAGCCAAAATGGGCCGACAGAACGCCGCCCAGCCCCATGCCAAGCACCGAGCCGAACGCGCCGCCGGCAATGAATGCCGCGCTGAGGCTGGCGCGCAGATGGCGCGGGAACACCGACACCACCACCGCGATACCCACGCTGCCATAGGCCGCCTCGCCGATGCCGACGCAAAGCCGCGCCAGGAACATCTGGCCGAAGCTGTCCGCCACCGCGCAGCCCAGCGTGGCCAGGCTCCACAGCGCCGCCATCAG
Source organism: Cupriavidus sp. FW305-3-2-15-C-LB2 (assembly GCF_058787575.1). Lineage (NCBI taxonomy): Bacteria > Pseudomonadati > Pseudomonadota > Betaproteobacteria > Burkholderiales > Burkholderiaceae > Cupriavidus > Cupriavidus sp. FW305-3-2-15-C-LB2. Next base: position 7,819 of record NZ_JBYSZW010000075.1, on the reverse strand, counting down.
GATCAGGCTGCGCACGCGTCCCCAGCGGTCGGCCAGCAGCGACAGCGGAATCGCGAGCACGCCCACCATCAGCGCCACCACGCCGCCGAGCGCGCCCAGCTCTGTATCACCGAGCTGCCATTCGGCCTTCAGCAGCGGAAACACCGCGTTGAGCACCTGGCGCGACATGTAGTCCGACAGCAGCAGCGCGAACGTCAGCGCAAAGACGAGCCACGCATAGCGCGGTCCGGCAACAGCCGGCAGGGCCGGCGTGGCCGGCTCTGCGGCAAGGGCAAGGCGAGGTCTGGACATGGGCGTCTCCGGAAGCAGACCGGCGGTCTTCGCGCCGCCGTGCGTTCACAGCCCGCCCCCGAAGGGCGACGAGCGCACGCAGTATCTGGCGATCGGGACCGCGCGGTTTGATATTCCGGGACGTACGTTTGACATTCCGGGACAGCTGGGGAAAACGCCGAGACGAAAAAAAACCGGCACCCGAAGGTGCCGGTTTCTGGCTGGCCCGCCGTCAGGCGAGGCGCGGCGACGCTCAGTCTTCCAGCTTCGGCAGCGAGGCACTGACCTTGGTCGACAGCAGGCCGCTCTTGGCATACGTCTGCAGCTTCTCGCGCGTGTCGACGATATCCAGCGTGCGCATGGTCAGCTGGCCGATACGGTCCAGCGGCGTGAACATCGACTCGCCCTTTTCCATGGTCAGCCGTTCCGGCTTGTAGGTCAGGTTGGGCGAGGTGGTGTTCAGGATCGAGTAGTCGTTGCCGCGGCGCAGTTCGATGGTGACTTCGCCGGTGATGGCGCCGGCCACCCAGCGCTGGGCGGTTTCGCGCAGCATGATGGCTTGCGGGTCGAACCAGCGGCCCTGGTACAGCAGGCGGCCAAGGCGGCGGCCGTTGTCGCGGTACTGCTCGATGGTATCTTCGTTGTGGATGCCGGTGATCAGGCGCTCGTAGGCGATGAACAGCAGCGCCAGGCCCGGGGCTTCGTAGATGCCGCGGCTCTTGGCTTCGATGATGCGGTTCTCGATCTGGTCGCTCATGCCCAGGCCATGGCGCCCGCCGATGCGGTTGGCTTCCATGAACAGGTCGACGCTGTTGGCGAAGGTCTGGCCGTTCAGCGCGACCGGCTGGCCTTCCTCGAAGCGCACGGTGACTTCCTCGCGCTTGACTTCCACGTCATCGCGCCAGAACTGCACGCCCATGATCGGCTGCACGATGCGGATGCCCGAATCCAGGTGCTCCAGGTCCTTGGCCTCGTGGGTGGCGCCCAGCATGTTGGAGTCGGTCGAGTACGCCTTTTCGGCCGACATCTTGTAATCGAAGCCGTTCTGGCGCATGAACTCCGACATCTCGGCGCGGCCGCCCAGTTCGTCGATGAACTGCTGGTCCAGCCACGGCTTGTAGATCTGCAGGCCGGGGTTGGTCAGGAGACCGTAGCGGTAGAAGCGTTCAATGTCATTGCCCTTGAACGTGCTGCCATCGCCCCAGATATTGACGCCATCTTCCTTCATCGCAGCAACCAGCATGGTGCCGGTGACGGCGCGGCCGATCGGGGTGGTGTTGAAGTAGGTGATGCCGGCGGTCGAGATATGGAACGCGCCGCACTGCATGGCGGCGATGCCTTCGGCCACCAGTTGCGTGCGGCAGTCGACCAGGCGGGCTTCCTCGGCGCCGTAGGCCTTGGCGCGGCGCGGGATGTCCTCGTAGTCGGGCTCGTCGGGCTGGCCCAGGTTGGCGGTGTAGGCGTAGGGGACAGCGCCCTTCTGGCGCATCCAGAGGAGTGCCGCGCTGGTGTCAAGGCCGCCGGAGAAGGCGATTCCGACGCGCTGGCCGGAAGGAATGTGCTGCAGGATGGTAGTCATCGCCAGAAAATCTAAGTGAATTTGTCGGCTCTTGGGCGGGCTTCCAATACGCGCGCCGGGGCGGCGGGAAGCACGGCGACGCGGCCGGCCGAGTCACGCGCCGCGTCAGTGCCAAACGCGAATTGTGACACGGCAGCGCCCACGCGCCAAACGCCGGGACTGGCGGGGGCGCCGGCGCCACCTGCATCCGGGCCCGCCGGACCATTCAAATCCCGCGAACGCGCCTTTCAAAACTCTCGACTGGTTCGCGCCAGGACCCCTCCCTATACTCCGCCGCACTGTTGTCTGAAAGCGGAGTCGTCATGCTGCATCGTGCCCTGGAAGGAGTCCGGGTCCTGGACCTGTCGCGCATCCTGGCCGGTCCCTGGTGTACCCAGAACCTGGCCGACCTGGGCGCCGAGGTAACCAAGGTCGAGCACCCGGAGCGCGGCGACGATACCCGCGGCTGGGGCCCGCCCTACCTGGAAGCGCCCGAGGGCAGCGGCGACACCCGGCGCCTGTCCGGCTACTTCATCTGCTGCAACCGCGGCAAGCGCTCGGTCGCGATCGACTACGGCACGCCCGAGGGCGCGGCGCAGGTACGTGAGCTGGCGCGCGAGGCCGACGTGCTGGTCGAGAACTACAAGGTCGGCACGCTGCGCCGCTACGGGCTGGACTACGACACGCTCAAGGCGCTCAACCCGCGCCTGGTCTACCTGTCGATCACCGGCTTCGGCCAGAGTGGGCCGATGGCGGACAAACCCGGCTACGACTATGTATTCCAGGGCATGGGCGGGCTGATGAGCTACACCGGCCAGCCCGACGGCACGCCCGGCGCCGGGCCGCTGCGCACCGGCGTCGCCGTGGTCGACCTGAGCACCGGCATGTATGCCACCTCCGCAGTCCTGGCCGCGCTGTACCAGCGCCAGGCGACCGGGCTCGGTGCGCACCTGGATATCGCGCTGCTCGATGTCGCGGTGGCGATGAACGCCAACCAGGCTGCCAACTACCTGGTGTCGGGCCAGAACCCGCAGCGCAGCGGCAACGCTCATCCCAACTGCGCGCCCTATGAGGTGTTCCGCTGCGCCGACGGCCACCTGATCCTGGCGATCGGCAATGACAGCCAGTTTGCGCGCTTCTGCGCCGTTGCCGGCATGCCGGATCTTGCGCAGGACCCGCGCTATGCCACCAATTCCGCGCGCATCGAACACCTGCCCGCGCTGCGCGCCCTGCTGACCGATCTCTTCCCCACGCGCACCCGCGCTGCGTGGACCGATGCCTTCGATGCGGCCGGCGTGCCCTGGGGGCCGATCCACACCATGGCCGAAGTCTTCGCCCACCCGCAGGTCCAGCACCGCGGGCTGATGCAGATGGCCGAACACCCCGTCATGGGCCGCGTACCCATGGTGCGCAACCCGATGCTGGCCGGGCACGACCTGCCGCTGCCACCGCCGCCGCTGCTGGGCGAACACAGCCCGGCGGGCTGAACGGCGCGCAGCTACCCACGAGACCAAAAACACCGACACGGAGACACCGATGAAACCGACCTTCACCGCCATCGCGCTGCTGGCGGCATGCGCAAGCGGCGCCGCGCATGCAAGCGCGTATCCCGACCGGCCGATCAAGCTGATCGTCCCCTACGCCGCCGGCGGCACCACCGACATCATTGCCCGCATCGTCGGCACGCGCCTGGGCCCGGTGCTGGGGCAACCGGTGGTGGTCGAGAACCGCCCGGGCGCCGGCGGCGCGGTCGGCAGCGCCTACGCGGCCAGGCAGCCGGCCGACGGCTACACGCTGGTGATGGAGGTGGAGAGCTCGCACGCCGTCAACCCCAACGTCTACCTGAAGACCGCCTATGACCCGGTCAAGGACTTCGCGCCGGTCAGCAACCTGGCCGACGTGCCCAACGTGCTGGTGGTCAACCCGGCGTTCCCGGCCACGGACCTGCAGTCGTTCATCAAGCTGCTGAAGGCCAACCCGGGCAAGTACTCGTTCGGCTCGTCCGGCAACGGCGGACTGAGCCATATGAACGGCGAGCTGTTCATGAACGCCACCGGCACGCGCATGCTGCACGTGCCATACAAGGGCCTGGGCCCGGCGCTCAACGATGCGGTGGCAGGCCAGATCCAGGTGGTGTTCGACAATATCCCGTCGTCGTCTGGCCTGATCCAGGGCGGGCGCCTGAAGCCGCTGGCGGTCGCCGCGCAGCAGCGCCTGAAGGTGCTGCCCAATGTGCCGACCTATGCCGAGGCCGGCCTACCGGCGATGAACAACCCGTCGTGGTTCGGCCTGGGCGCACCGGCGGGCACGCCCTCGGCCATTCTCGACAAGCTCAACGACGCCGTGCGCCAGGTATTGGCCGAGCCCGAGGTGATCGCCGCCATCGAGAAACAAGGTGCGATCCCGGCACCGAGTTCGCGCAAGGCCTTCGGCGACCTGATCCGGGCGCAGAATGCGCACTGGAAGCAAGTCGTCGAGGACATCCATTTCACCAGGCTCCAGTAAGCCACAAGGAACGACATGAGCGCACTTCAGCAAGAACCGCACGCCGGCGTCGAGATCGACGCGCGCGGCATCGCCACCGTCACCATCCGCGAGGCGGGCTCGCTCAATATCCTGAGCACGCCGGTGATCGCATCGCTCACGCGCGCCATCGAAGCGCTGGCCGGCAATGACGCGGTACGCGTGCTGGTGCTGCGCGGCGCCGGCGAGAAAGGCTTTGTCGGCGGTGCCGACATCAAGGAAATGGCCGCACTGGACCGCGCCAGCGCCGAGGCCTTCATCAGCGGCCTGCGCCGCCTGTGCGACGCCGTGCGCCACCTGCCGGTGCCGGTGATCGCGCGCATGCCGGGCTGGTGCCTGGGCGGCGGGCTGGAACTGGCGCTGGCGTGCGATATCCGCATCGCCGCCGACAACGCGCAGCTGGGCATGCCGGAAGTGAAGGTCGGCATCCCGTCGGTGATCCACGCCGCGCTGATGCCGCGCCTGATCGGCAATGCGCGCACGGCGTGGATGCTGCTGACGGGCGAGATCACCGATGCCGCCGAGGCGCTGCAATGGGGGCTGGTGAGCCGCGTGGTGCCGCTGGCGGAGCTGGACCTGGAAATCGAACGCGTGGCCGCGCTGCTGGCCGGCTTCGGCCCGGTCGCGGTGCGCCAGCAGAAGCGCCTGCTGCGCGAGTGGGAAGATGCGCCGCTGGAAGTCTCGATCAACGACAGCGTGTCCGAGTTCGGCAGCGCCTTCGACACCGGCGAGCCACAGCAGCACATGGCCACCTTCCTGAACCGCAAGCGCTGAAGCGCGGGGAAAGTGTTTACGGCGCCGTGGCTGCCACGGCGCCGCCTTCGCGCGTGGCCACCACGCGCGGATCGTTCAGCAGGAACTGCGCAAAGGCCTCGGCAAACGCCGGCAGCTTGCCGTCGGCGCGCACGATCAGGTTCAGTTCGCGCAGCGCCCACGGCTCTGCCAGCCGCACCCCCACCACGCGCGCCTCGCGCAGGGCCTGCGCCGCCACGCTGCGCGGTACCAGCGCCACCCCCACTCCGGCCTCGGCCAGCGACAATACCGCATCGAAGCTGTGCGCATGCAGCCGCACGTTGGGCCCCTTGCCCGCGCGCTGCGCCATGTCGCGCAGGAACAGGAAGTTGCTGCTGGTGCGGCTCATGCAGACAAAGTCGAAGGCCAGCGCCGCGCCGAAGCGCACTTCGGGCTCGCGCGCCAGCGGGTGATCCGCGGCCACCGCAAGGATCAGCTCGTCGCGCGCGTAGCGCACCGAGCGCACCCCGGTGGCTTCGCCGCCCGTCTGGAAATCGCCCGCCAGGATGCCGACATCGGCTTCATGGGCCGCCACCGCCGCCAGGATCGACTGGCTGGCGCGCTCCTCAAGGTCGATGTTCACATCCGGGTTGGCCAGCAGGAAGCGGCTCACGCTCGGGATGATGAAACCGTTGAGCGAACTGCTGTTGGCCAGCAGCCGGATATTGCCCTTCAGTCCGGCAGAAAAGCGTCCCACCTCGCCGTGCATGCGCTCGACGCCAAGCAGCAGTTCGCGCACATGGACCAGCAGGGTTTCGCCGGCCGGCGTCAGCTCCATGCCGCGCGCGGTACGCACGAACAGCGGCGTGCCCATCGCGTGCTCCAGGTTCTTCAGCCGGTAGCTCGCCGCCGACGCGGTGATATGCGTGGCCGAAGCGCCACCTGACAGGCTTTGCGCATCGGCAATGGCCTGGAACAGGCGCAGGTCGGTCAGTTCGTAACGCAAGGCAACTCCGCTTGGGGCAGGACGGTCGAAAGGATTGGCGCTTGGTGGTGTCGCGGCCATTCTAGTGCAGCACCGTGGACTTCCCGCCCGCCCTCCAGTCTGCACACACTCCGCCCATTTAATGTGGACGTCGTCCATTTTCTTTGCTAAGGTATTGTGGACGGCGTACACAAAAGCATGCGCCAGTTGCCAGCGCGCCGCCTGATTCGCGCGCCATGCCGATATCCACGGCCGCCCGAGCGGCGGCCTGCCTACAGGAGTTGTCATGCAAGTCCAGCCCTATCTGTTCTTCGAAGGCCGTTGCGATGAAGCCGTTGAGTTCTATAAGAAGATTCTCGGCGCCAAGGTCAACATGCGGATGACGTTCAAGGACAACCCGGAGGCCGGCAAGGGCGGCGAGGGTTGCCAGCCCGGCGCCGGCACCGAAGACAAGGTCATGCACATGGAGTTCCAGATCGGCGACAGCGTGATCATGGCCTCCGACGGCCGCTGCTCGAACCAGCCCGACTTCCATGGCTTCGCCCTGTCGATCAACTATCCTGACAAGGCTGCGGTCGAAAAGGCCTTCAACGGCCTGAAGGAAGGCGGCCAGGTAGTGATGCCGCTGGACAAGACTTTCTTTGCCGACCAGTTCGGCATGGTCACCGACCGCTTCGGCATCATGTGGATGCTGCTGTCGGCACCGAAGTAAGCCGCGCATCGCGCAGGTTTCCCGGCAGCGACGCGCCCCTTGAGCATAAGGGCTTACAATGCGCCGCCTGCCGGAGAAACCACGCCATGGACGATCGCATCAACGAACTCGAAATCAAGCTCGCCTTCCAGGAAGACCTGCTTGATACCCTGAACAGCACCGTGGCGCGCCAGCAGCAGCAGATCGACCTGCTGCAGGAGCAGTTCCGCGCGCTGTACCAGCAGGCGCGCAGCGCCGCCACCACCGCGGCCGAAGCCGATCCCCAGCAGGAAATCCCGCCGCACTACTGATCGACGCGGCCCGCGCCATGCAGGCCGATCGCCGATGTGACGGAACGCCACCCCGCCCGCGCGGTCTGACAGGCTGGCTCCATTCACCGCCGCCCTCGACAGGCGCGCCCCATCCGCCACATGCGTCTGAAACTTTCCCTGCTGATTGCCGCCGCCTGCGTCGCTGGTGCCTCCTCGGCGCTGGCCGGCTACAACATCTGGACCGGCGAGTACTCCCTCTCCCGGCAGGAACTGCAGACCGCGCTGGACCAGCGCTTCCCCGCCACGCTGCGCTACGCCGAAGTCGTCAGCGTGCAGCTCAGCCATCCCCGGCTGGTGCTGGACGAGGCCAACAACCGCGTCACCACCCATGTCGACGCACGCCTGACCAATGCCTTGCTGCCCTCCCCGCCGGTAGACGGCAAGCTCGCGCTGAACAGCGGCGTGCGCTACGACCCGGCCAAACGCGCGGTGCTGCTCGACAACCCGACCGTACAGCAGGTGGAAGTCGCCGGCATGGGGCAATACCGCGAACAGCTCAACGCCATCGGCGCTGTGGTTGCGCAGCAATTGCTGAAGGACTATCCGGTCTATACGTTCAAACCCGAAGAACTGCGCGTCGGCGGCAAGGACGTGGAGCCGGGGGCGATTACCGTGGGCAAGGATGAGGTGCGGGTGGAGGTGAAGCAGCGGTAGGCATAGCCTGCGGGCCAGGCTCGCTCCTTCTTCCTCTACCTCAACCCCGGCCACCTCTGAACACCACCCCCAAC
>NZ_JBYSZW010000074.1:0-30794 GCF_058787575.1 Cupriavidus sp. FW305-3-2-15-C-LB2 | reverse complement strand
ATTCTTGTCTGCCGGCCCGGCAATAGGTTTGAGCATTTCGGACACCTTGGTTACGGATCACCGAAGGCTCCCGGCCACGCGCTCCGATTCAAGTGCTGGCTCAGCCCCACGCGGGCGTGGTTTGTATGGATTCCTTCGGTGATGTCTGGCATGCTAATGCAAGACAAAACCCATACATCGAAGAAATCTACCGGGCGAAATCCATGCAAGGAACCGATATCCGCGCCGAAGCCAGTGCCAAATGGGATCTTGAGATCACAACAGGTGGCGGCGCGCGCTACTTGCAGATCGTGGATTTCATCGAGCGGGCGATCGGCGAAGGCCGCCTGGTAGCCGGCGACCGCGTGCCGCCGCAGCGCAGCCTGGCCAAGTCCCTCCGCGTGGACCTGACCACCGTGACGCGTGCCTACAACGAGGCCAAGCGGCGGCATCTGATCGATGCCCGCGGGGCCCTCGGCACTTTCATTGCCGCGCCGCGGGCGGAGCTGGCGCGGGTGATCGACATGAGCATGAACGTGCCGCCGCCACCGGCGGGGCTGGATTTCCAGGACCTGTTGCGGCGCGGCCTGTCGCAGGTGCTGCTGCACAGCGACCCGCACCTGCTGATGACCTACCAGCTCGGCGGCGGCAGTGCTGCCGACCGGTCGGCCGGCACCCTCTGGCTCACGCAGATATTCGGGCAGGTCGCTACTGCGCGGCTCGTGGTGTGCCCGGGCGCCCAGGCTGCGCTGGCCGCCGTGATCCTGGCCCGGACCCGGCCTGGCGATGCGATCGTGAGTGAGCCGCTGGCCTACCCAGGCATTCGCGCGGCCGCGGCACAGCTCGGGCGGCGCGTGATCATCGCGCCGGTCGACGCCGACGGGATGCTCCCCGACGCCCTCGAGGCGGCCCGTGCCGACGGTGCCACGCTGGCCTACCTCAATCCGACCGCCCAGAATCCAACTACGCACACCATGCCGGCCTCACGCCGGGAGGCTATCGCCAGGGCCGCGGCGCACTGTGATGTCACCTTGCTGGAGGATGATCCCTACTGGCTGCTGACGCCGTCAGCGCCGCCGCCGCTGTCCAGCTTCGCTCCCGAGCGCACGTACTATGTCTCGACCCTGTCCAAGACCCTCAGTCCGGGGCTGCGGACCGCGTATGTCATGCTGCCGGAGGGCAGGCGCGGCGACGATCTGCTGGCATCGCTGCGGGCCTTCGCGCTGATGGCGGCACCGATGACCGCCGCCCTGGCGACCCAATGGATCCACGATGGCTCGGCCATGCATCTGCTCGACGGCATCAGGACCGAAGCGTTGGCCAGATGCGCGCTGGCAAGCCGGTGGCTGAGCGGGATCGGCCAGCTCCCGCCCAGCGCCATTCACGCATGGCACCGCTTGCCGGAGCACTGGTCGGCGCAGCAGCTCACCCGGGCCGCGCTGGCGGAGGACCTGCGCGTGACGCCGTCCGACGCGTTCTGGGAGGGGCCCAACGCGCCGACTGCCATCCGCATCTCGCTCGGTGGCGTGGAGGACCGCGCGCAACTATCGGCCGCGCTGCGCAGGCTGGCCGCATTGCTGGAACGCCGGCCGACGCCGGGGCTGGAAATGGTGGTGTGAGTTGCGGCGTGAGTCGGCTGGCTACTTGCCCACATCGTCCGCAGTCGCGGACTGCCTTGTCGCAAACTCGCCCGCGGCTTCCAGCAGCCACTCGCGCAGCCGCTGCATCGCCTCGCTCATCGGCCGGGTATCCGGCGAGACCAGGTGATACGCGCTCGTGGAGCGCTGCGAATGGGCGACGGGCATGACCAGCTGGCGGTTTGCCAGGTATTCCCCCACGAGGAAGCGCGGCACCAGGCCAACGCCCAGCCTGGCGCGTGCGGCGGCGATGACCATGGAATGGTGGTCGAAGCGTGCGCCGCGCATGGCGTTGACGTCGTCGATGCCGGCCGCTTCCATCCATTGCTTCCAGCCGAGAATGCGTGTGGCGAGGTGCAGCAGCGGCGACCGGGCGATGTCATGTGGGCTGATCCGCTTTCTGCCGCCGAAGAAGTCCGGATGGCAGACCGCCACCGATTCTTCGTCGAACATCCGGTCGGCACGCGCGCCGGGATAGACCGCCTCGCCAAAGTGAATCGCCGCGTCGTAGGGGGTGCCGTCGAACAGGAAGATGTCTGACTGCGCGCTGATATTGACCACGATCCCCGGATGCCGCGCATAGAAGGCCGGCAGCCGCGGAATCAGCCACTCGACCGCCAGCGTGGGCACGCAGGCCAGCTCGACGGTGCCGCCCGCGCCCTCGTGCGCCATCAGGTCGAGCGTGTCGCGCTGCAGCTTGCGCAGCAACTCCCGCACCTGTCCGCTGTAGAGCGTGCCGGCCGCCGTCAGCGTGATGCGCTGGTTGGCGCGGTGGAACAGCTGCACGCCCAGCAGCGCTTCCAGCGACGCAATCTGGCGCGACACCGCGCTCTCGGTGATAAACAGGTCCGCCGCCGCGCGGCGCAGGTTCAGGTGCAGCGCGGCGGCCTCGAAGGCGCGCAGGCTGGACAGGCTGGGAAGTCGTTGCCGCATCGGGGAAGGGCTGGGTTGATGATTTTAGGTCATCATCCTATACGGAAATCTCGCTTGAAAGCTTGGAGTTGATGAGAAATCATTCGATCCTTGCGTTGCCGCCTCCTCCCGGCATCGTCATCACGACAACCTCATAACGACAACCATCAGGTAGACAGGAGACTGCATGAAACACTTGTTCAGCGCGCTCGCCGCCGGCACCCTTGCATTCGGCGCGACCATGCCCGGCATCGCCGGCGCGCTCGAGTTCCCGGCCAAGCCGGTGCGCATCATCGTGCCGTACCCGCCGGGCGGCACCACCGACATGGTGGCCCGGCTGATCGGCGAGCAACTGGCCACGCAATGGAAGCAGTCGGTGGTGGTCGACAACCGCCCCGGCGCGGGCGGCATCGTCGGCACCGGCACGGCCGCCAAGTCCACGGCGGACGGCTACACCCTGCTGATGGGCTCGGTGGGCGAGTTCGCCATCAACCCGGCCTTGTACAAGAAGCTGCCCTATGATGCCGACGCCGACTTCGCGCCGGTCGCGATGGTGGCGCGCGTACCCAACGTGGTGGTGCTGTCGCCGGCGTTTGCGGAACGCGCGCGCGTGCAGACGCTGCCCGAGTTCATCGCCTACCTGAAAGCCAATCCCAAGCGCGTCAACATGGCGTCGGCCGGAAATGGCACGTCCACGCACCTCGCGGGCGAGCTGTTCCAGCGCATGACCAGCACGGAGATGAGCCACGTCGCCTACAAGGGCAGCAGCCCGGCCATCGCCGACCTGATGGGCGGCAGCGTCGACGTGATGTTCGACAACCTGCCGGCGTCGCTGCCGTTTATCCGCTCCGGCAAGCTCAGGCCGCTGGCCGTGACCACGCCGGCGCGCTCGTCGGCGCTTCCGAATGTGCCGACGGTCGCCGCCGCGGGCCCCGTCCCCGGCTTTGATGCCAGCCCTTGGTTCGGCCTGCTTGCGCCGCGCGGGGTGCCCACGGCGGTGGCGCAGAAGATCAGCCAGGACCTGACGCGCGTGCTCAACGAGCCAGGCGTGCAGGCGAAAATGCGCGAGCTGGGCGCGGAACCGGCGCCCAGCTCGCCGGAGGCATTTGCCGACGTGTTGAAGAAGGACCGCCAGAAGTGGGGCGAGATCGTTCGCCTGTCCGGTGCTTCGGTGGACTGAAGCACGCCCATGTCCAGCACGTTCTGCATCCGCTCATGACTTCCGACGCCGCTTATCCCTTCGTCCCCGCGCTGCGCAACCCGGCTGGCTCTCCGATCCGGGAACTGTTCAAGTACCTGTCCGACCCCGGGATGATCTCTTTCGCCGGCGGCTACCCGTCCGCCGCGCTGTTCGATGTCGACGGCATTGGCGCGGCCTCGGCGGCGGTGCTGCGCGAGCGGCCCGCCGAATGCCTGCAGTACGGCGCCACCGAAGGCGCGCCGGCGCTGCGCCAGGTGCTGGCGTCGTTGATGGCCGGGCGCGGCGCGCCCGTGGCCCAGGACGAACTGCTCGTGACCAGCGGCTCGCAGCAGGGCTTCGATTTCCTCGCGCGCGCGCTGGTCGAGCCCGGCAGCGTGGTGCTGGTCGAGGAGCCGACCTATTCCGCGACGCTGCAGGCCTTGCGGCTGGCCGGCGCCGACGTACGCGGCGTGCCATCTGATCACGACGGCATGGACGTGGCTGCACTCGAAGCCATGCTGGCCGACCCGTCGTTGCGCCCCCGGCTGATCTATACGGTGCCGACCTTCGCCAACCCCACCGGCGCCACGCTGTCGCCCGCACGACGGCTGCAGCTGCTGAAGCTGGTGGCGCGGCACCGCGTGGTGCTGGTCGAGGACGATCCCTACGGGGCGCTCAGCTTCGATGGCGCGCCGCCGCCTTCGCTGCTGGCGCTGTGCGCGTCGGTCCCCGAGGCGCGGCCGTGGCTGGTGCATCTGGCCAGCCTGTCGAAGACGCTGGCCCCCGGCCTGAGGATCGGCTGGATGGTCGCCGCGCCCGAGATCGTGCGCCGCGCGGTGATTGCCAAGCAGGTATCCGACCTGTGCACGCCGCCATGGATCCAGCTGGCCGCGGCGCAGTATCTGGAAGCGGGCGGGCTGCCGGCACAGGTCGCGCGGGAAGTCGCGGCCTATCGCGACAAGCGCGACCAGCTCGCGGCGGCGCTGCGCCAGGCCTTTGGTGACCGCATCCGTTTCGCATCGCCGGCGGGAGGGATGTTCCTTTGGGCCGCGCTGGATGGCATCGACGATGCTGCCGCACTGCTGCCGCACGCGATCGCGGAAAAGGTGCTGTTCGTCCCGGGTGCCGGATTCTATGTGGAGCAGCGCCAGCGCGCCGCGTTCCGGCTGTCGTTTGCGAGCACGAACCTGGCGCAGATCGGGGAGGGCGTCGCACGGCTCGCGCGGGCGGTCGAGCTGGCCGGGTGAGGGCTTTCACAACGGAAGCGGTTTGTGGCGGCTGGCGGATGCTATCCTGCTGCGGTCGAAACCACGCGGTCGAACGCGGCAGGAGGACGGTATGACCATGACGCTCTACTACAACCCCCAAAGCCGCGCCTCGGTGGCGCGCTGGATGCTGGAGGAGGTCGGGGCTGAGTACAAGCTGCAGCACATCGATTTCACCAAGGGCGAGAGCCGCGCGCCGGAGTTCCTGGCGGTCAACCCGATGGGGAAGATTCCAACGCTGGTCTTGCATGACGGCACGGTCCTGACCGAGAACGGCGCGATCATCGCCTGGCTGGCGGATGCCTTTCCGCAGGCCGGGTTGATGCCGCCTGCAGGCTCGTCCGCGCGCGGCACGGTGCTGCGGTGGCTGTTCTTCTGCGGCAGTTGCTTCGAACCCGCGCTGACTGACCGGATGATGCGCAAAGAGGCGCCGCTGCCGAAGCAGGCGGTCGGCTGGGGCGACTATGACGATGTGATCGACGCCATCGAGCAAGCCCTGACGCCCGGCCCCTTCGTGCTCGGCGCGACCTTCAGCGCGGCGGACATCTATCTCGGTGCCTCGCTGGCATGGGCGGGCCGATTCGGTGCGCCGCGCATCAGCGAGAGCGCGTGCATCCAGGACTACGTCAAGCGGATCACCGCGCGCGACGCGTTCGTGCGCGCGGCGGAGGCCCAGTGAGACGCGAGAAGTCCTGCGGCATCAGCCCAGCGCGATGTTCGCCTTGCTGATCAACTCGCCCCGGCGCTGGGTCTCGAAGCGCACCAGCCTGGCATAGTCGGCACTGGCGCCGGGCAGCGGCGACGCCCCTTGGACAGAGGCCGCTGGCGGCTCCTCAGCTCGCCCTTTGCGCGGCCTGCGCCCGCCACCGGAATATGAGACATTGGAGTCCCGGTGGCGGATTCCCGGTGCTCGACTTTCCAGGAGACACATCATGCAAAGCAAGAACACGATCTGCTTGTGGTACGACCGCGACGCCCTTGATGCCGCAAACTTCTATGCCGAGACATTCCCCGACAGCGCAGTCAGCGCCGTCCACCGTGCGCCGGGCGACTATCCCGACGGCAAGCAGGGCGATGTCCTGACGGTCGAGTTCACCGTCGCCGGCATTCCCTGCCTCGGGCTGAACGGCGGCCCGCATTTCAAGCACAACGAGGCCTTCTCTTTTCAGATTGCGACGGACGACCAGGCCGAAACCGACCGCTTGTGGAATGCGATCGTCGGCAATGGCGGCCAGGAAAGCGAATGCGGCTGGTGCAAGGACCGCTGGGGACTGTCATGGCAGATCACCCCGCGCGCGCTCAGCGCGGCGATAACCGACCCCGACCGTGCGGCGGCCAAGCGCGCATTCGACGCCATGATGACGATGAAAAAGATTGATATCGCCGCGATCGAGGCGGCACGGCAGGGCAAAAGCCCATCCTAGAATTAAGGTAGGGCGTCTCAGTGCCAACCGCAAAGGGGGCTGGGGCAGGGCCGCTCCTCCATCGACTGGGAGAGACCATCATGAGTCGTTTGCTGCTAGGCAACATCGAACCTGGCACCTCGGACGAGGAAATCGCGGCCTTCCTGGAAAAGTACGGGTTTCCTCCGTTCGACAGCCTCGAACATGAGGAGGGCGATGGCTCGCAGCCTGCCGTGCTGCTGACCTATGGCAGCCTCGACCCCATGGTGCTGGGCAAATTGCAGCAGCGTATCCATCATATGTACTGGAAGAAGCGCGAATTGACCGCTGCTATCCTGCACGACCGTTTTGCGTGAACCGAAGATGCCACGGGGTGGCTTACGCGGCTCACGCACCCGGCCCATCCGCTAGAATCCCGACCGGTAGCCGTTTCCCAATGTACCTAACGTGGCACTTCAGCAGGGTTTCATCCTGACCCGACATTGGCGCGATACGCCGGCCGGCACCGAAGTCGAATTCTGGCTGGCGACCGATGATGGTCCGCGCCACCTGCACCTGTCCTGTCAGCCGTCAGTCGCGTTTATCCCCGAGTCGCAGCGCGAGCGTGCCGAGGCGCTGCTGCGCCGCGAGCGCGAGGTCGAGCTGCGCCCGCTCAAGCTCCAGGATTTCCAGCGCCGGCCCGTACTGGGCCTGTACTGCCGCCAGCATCGGCAACTGATCCAGCTCGGCCGCTCATTGCGCGACGCCGGCGTGGATGTCTACGAAGCCGATATCCGCCCGCCCGAACGCTACCTGATGGAGCGCTTCATCACCGCCCCGGTCTGGTTCGACGGCGAGCCGGACCCCGGCGGCGCGCTGCGCAATGCCCAGATGAAGCCGTCGGAGTGCTACCGGCCCAAGTTGCGCCTGGTCTCGCTCGATATCGAGACCAACGCGTTCGGCGAACTCTATTCGATTGGGCTCGAAGGCTGCGGCCAGCGCCAGGTCTACATGCTGGGTGCGGCGCCGCAAATGCCCGCCGACGTCGATTTCTCGCTCGAGTACTGCGCCACGCGGCCCGAGTTGCTGGAAAAGCTGAACCAGTGGCTGGCCGATCACGATCCCGACGCGATCATCGGCTGGAATCTGGTCCAGTTCGACCTGCGCGTGCTGCACGAGCATGCGCGCAAGTTCCAGCTTCCGCTGCGCCTCGGCCGCGGCGGTGCCGAGATGGAATGGCGCGAGCACAACGCCCAGCAGCACTATTTCGCCAGCGCACCAGGCCGGTTGATCATCGACGGCATCGAGGCGCTGCGTTCCGCCACGTGGAGCTTCCCGTCGTTCAGCCTCGAATCGGTGGCGCAGACGCTGCTGGGCGAGGGCAAGGCGGTCGACAACCCGTACGACCGCATGGACGCCATCGACCGCATGTTCGAGCAGGACAAGCCGGCGCTGGCGCGCTATAACCTGCGCGATTGCGAACTGGTCACGCGGATCTTCGAAAAGACGGAGCTGTTGCCGTTCCTGCTGGAGCGCGCCACGGTCACGGGCCTGCCGGCCGACCGGAATGGCGGCTCGGTCGCCGCCTTCACGCATCTCTACATGCCGCTGATGCACCGCCAGGGGTATGTCGCGCCCAACCTCGGCGAGAAGGCGCCCGAGGCCAGCCCGGGCGGCTTCGTCATGGACTCGCGGCCGGGGCTCTACGAATCGGTGCTTGTGCTGGACTACAAGAGCCTCTACCCGTCGATCATCCGGACCTTCCTGATCGACCCGATCGGGCTGGTCGAGGGCCTGGCGCATCCGGACGATGCCGATTCGCTGCCTGGCTTCCGCGGTGCGCGGTTTTCCCGGACGAAGCACTGCCTGCCGGCGATCGTGGCCAGAGTCTGGCAAGGCCGCGAGGCCGCCAAGCGCGACCGGAACAAGCCGCTCTCGCAGGCGCTCAAGATCATCATGAACGCGTTCTACGGCGTGCTCGGGTCCAGCGGTTGCCGGTTCTTCGACGCGCGGCTGGCGTCGTCGATCACCATGCGCGGGCACGAGATCATGCGGCAGACCCGCGCGCTGATCGAGGCCCGCGGCTATGAGGTGATCTATGGCGACACGGATTCCACATTCGTCTGGCTGCGCCGCGCGCGAACGGAAGCCGATGCCAGGCAGATCGGCCGTAGCCTGGTCGCCTACGTCAACGACTGGTGGCGCGACCACCTCTGGCAGACTTATGGACTGGAAAGCGCGCTGGAACTCCAGTTCGAAACGCACTTCCGGCGCTTCCTGATGCCGACCATCCGCGGCACGGACCTTGGCAGCAAGAAGCGCTATGCCGGCCAGGTCGAACGGCCTGACGGGAAGATCGAGATGGTGTTCAAGGGGCTTGAGACGGTGCGCACGGACTGGTCGCCGCTCGCCCAGCGTTTCCAGCAGACCCTTTACGAAAAGATCTTCAACCGCGAGCCGTACGCGGATTATGTGCGGGACATCGTGCGCCGCACCCTGGCCGGCGAGCTCGACGAGCAACTGGTCTATCGCAAGCGGCTGCGCCGCAAGCTCGATGATTACCAGCGCAACGTGCCGCCGCACGTCCGCGCCGCCCGTATCGCCGATGCCTATAACGAGCGCCAGGGACGTCCGCGCCAGTATCAGCATGGCGGCTGGATCAGCTACGTGATGACCGTTTCAGGGCCGGAGCCGCTTGAGACCCGGTCGGCGCCGGTCGACTATGGCCACTACGTCAACAAGCAGTTGCAGCCGATCGCCGATGCGATCCTGCCGTTCCTGGACGACGATTTCGAGACGCTGCTGGCTGGGCAGATGGCGCTCTTTCCGCAATAGCGGTAGCAGCGCGTGCCGCCATCAGCGCCATGCCGGCGCTATTCCAGCCGGATGTTTCCGTCCTTGATCAGCTGGCGATAGAAGGCGTCATCGGCGGCCAGCTGCCGGCTGAACTCTGCGGGGCCTTCGAAGGTCGGGTACTGGCTGAACTTCATCAGCTGCGCCTTGACATCGGGTGCCTTCAGCACCCGTTCCGCGGCGGCGGCGTACTGGCTGACCAGCGCGGGTGCCGTGCCCTTGGGCGCGTACAGCCCATACCAGCTCGGCAGCGAGTAATCCAGCTTCAGCTCGCGCAGCGTTGGCACATCCGGCAGGTCAGGGTGGCGCTCGGCGCCGGTCGAGGCCAGTGCCTTGAGCTTGCCTGTCTTGATCTGCTGCAAGGCCACCGGGTCGTACAGGACGTCGATGCGCCCTGCCAGCAGGTCATTCAGGGCTTCGGCCGACCCCTTGTAGGGGACATGCAGCATCTTCACGCCGGTCTTGATGCTCACCACTTCGCCCTGGAGATGGGTGAGGGTGCCCAGGCCGGCGGAACCATAACTGGACTTGTTGTTACTGCCTTTCGCGTACGCAATGAACTCGCGCATATCCCTGACGGGCAGGTCGCGCCGCGCGGCAACGATGCCGATGGTGGAGGTCAGCTTGGCGATCGGCACGAAGTCCTTGAACGGATCGTAGGGTACCTGGCGTAGGTGCGGGGTGATCACGTGCACGCCGGTCGGCGCCAGCAGCAGCGTGGTGCCGTCACCGGCGGCCGTCGCCACCGCTTGCGCACCGATGCTGCCGCCGGCACCGCCCCGGTTCTCGACGACAAAGGCGATGCCGGTATCGCGCGTCATGCGCTCGGCGAACAGCCGTGCCAGGTTGTCGGCATTGCCGCCAGCGGGATAGGGCACCACCACGCGCACCGGTCCCCTGGGCAGGGCGGCGGCAGCCCCGGCCGCGCCGGCCGGGGCAGGGGCGATCATGGCGCCCGCCAGGCCGAGCGCGGCCAATAGCGTCTTGTATCTGCTTGTCATCTGTTGTCTCCTCGCACGCCCCGCGGATGCCGGGCCGGTTCAACGGCCGCTGTAGCTGGCGGCTCTCTTTTCGCGGAAGGCGCGCATCCCTTCCTGGGTGTCGTCGCTGTCGCGCACCACGTTGAGTTCACGCAGAGCATCCGCCATCAGCTCCGACGGCCCCTTTGGCATGACCGATTGCGCCACGAAGCGCTTGAGCGTCTTGAGCACCAATGGCGCCGAGCGCGACAGTTCGTCCGCCATGGCCATGGCGGCCTCCACCTGCTGCCCGACCGGCACGACATCATTGACCAGGCCCACGTCGCGCGCGCGCTGCGCATCCACGGCCCGGCCCAGCAACATGATCTCCATGGCGACCTTGTGCGGAATCCGTGCCGCCAGGCCGGCGATCATGCCGCCGGTAAAGCCCAGCCGCGCCTCCGGATAGGAAAACCTGGTGTTGTCCGCGGCCACGGCCAGATCGCACATCATGTGCAGCACCATGGCGCCACCGACCACCCAGCCGGCAGTCGCCGCGATGATGGGCTTGTCGGTGACAAAGCCGGAACCTGGAATGCAGCGCCACAGTTCCGGCAGGTTGGTGACATCCGCGCCGGCCGAGAACGCGTCGTTGCCGGCGCCGGTGATCACTGCGATGCGCTGGCCGGATGCATCGAATTCCCGGAATCCCTGCTGCAGCAGTTCCGCGGTCTCCTTGCAGATGACGTTGCGCTTTTCAGGGCGGTTCAGCGTGAACAACGTGACCTTGCCGTGATGCTCGATCGTGACGATGCTCATGTCTTGTGTCTCCGTTCTTGGTTCAATTGACAGGGAATTGCCGGTTCAGTCCACGCGCACGCGCGCATCCACGGCCACGCAGCCTTGCCCTTGCACGCGGACCTTGAGCGGATTGACCTCGATTTCGAAGTCGCGCCCGCGCAGGGCGTCGGCCAGCCAGCCCATGCGCACCATGACGTCGGCCACGGCCTCGACATCGAGTGCGGGGCGTCCGCGGTAGGCCTGCAGCAGCGGCGCCAGCTTGAGACCCCGCAGTGCCGCCAGCGCCGTTTCTTGCGCCAGCGGCGCCGGCAGTAGCGCAACGTCGCGCAGCAGCTCCACCAGCACGCCGCCGCCGCCGACCAGCACCTGCGGCCCGAACTGCGGATCGCGCCGCACGCCGACGATCAGTTCCACCTCGCCCGCCTCCTGGGCCTGCAGGTAGAAGCCGGTGACATGCGCGTGCGGCAGGCTCGCGCTGATGCGCCGGTGCATGGCTTCAAGCCCGCCGCGCAGCGCGTCGGCATCCGCCACATTCAGCAGCACGCCGCCCACATCGGACTTGTGCACGATGTCAGGCGACACCACCTTCGCCACCATCGGGAAGCCGATCACCTGGCTGCCGGCCACCGCGGCGTCGATATCGGGAAACACCTGGCCACGGTTCACGGGTACACCGATTGCCTGCAGCAGCGCCTTGGATTCGGATTCACCCAGCGCACCGCGGGCGTCGGGCAGGCTGGCAAGGTCGAGTCCGAGCGGTTGCGGCGCAGGTGCCGCCTGCCAGGCTGACCAGCGGCGCCAGCCGTCGAGCGCTGCCACCGCTTCGCCCAGGCTGTTGGTGAACGGCACACCGCAGCCGATCAGCACCTTGCGCGCGGCCGTGGCTGCCATGCCCGGCTGCATCACGAACAGCAGCGGCTTGCCGCTGTCCTGGCCGCCGGCGGCGAGCTGGCTGGTGATGGTCGCCACGTCGGGCGCCGTGGTCATCACTGCCAGGCACAGGTCGGCCTGTGCGTCGGCCATGGCAATCCCGGTGGTCTTGAAGCCCACGTCCACTGCCTCCGCGGCCTCCTCATGGCGGCGTCCGCCCAGGTCGATCGGGTTGTCCGCCTGGCCAGGAGAGTAATAGAGCGACAGCGCCTCGCGGGTGGGTTCGGCGAAGCGCGTCAGCGGAATGCCGGCTTCGGCCAGCCTGTCCGCGCTGAGCGCGCCGCCGCCGCCGGACGTGGTGACGATCACCGCCTGGTCGACGGTCTTGCCGGGGTAGCGGGCCATCGCCGCAGCCAGCACCAGCATGGCAGCCGGGTCATCCAGCAGCACGACATTCTCCTGCCGGCATACGGCTTGCAGGCTGGCAAAGTCGCCGGCCATGGAGGCGGTGTGCGAATACGCGGCCCGGCTGCCGTCGGCCGTCTTGCCGGCCTTGACGGCAAGCCAGGGCTTGCCCGCGGCGCGCGCCCGGCGCGCCAGCTGCACGAAACGCTCCGGCGACTTGATGCCTTCGATATAGGTGCAGATCACGCGCGTGCGCGGGTCGGCGATCAGGAACTCGACAAAGTCGCACAACTCCAGGTCGGCCTGGTTCCCCACGGACACGCAGTGCGTAAAGCCGATGCCGATCTCGTAGGCGCGGTCGAACAGCGTGGCCATCAGCGCGCCGCTCTGGCTGATAAAGCCGATCGGGCTCTCGATCAGGTTGTCCAATTCCAGCGCGGGCGAGGAGCACAGCACCAGCCTGTTGGCCGGGCTGATCAGCCCGAGGCAGTTCGGCCCGATCAGCCGCATGCCGCCGGCATTGGCGATCTCCACGATCTCGCGCTCCAGCGCGGCGCCCTCGGCGCCGGCATCCGAGAACTTGGACGTAATGATGATGCCGGCGCGCGCGCCGCGCGCCGCGCATGCCGCGATCTGGTCTTTCACCTTCGCCTGCGGCACGGCCATGATGACCATGTCGGGCGCCGCTGGCGTGGCGTCGATGCCGGGATAGGTCTTGAGGCCGAACAGCGTTTCGCGTGCCGGGTTGATCGGGTAGACCGCACCGTCGAAGTTGTGCTTGAGCAGCATGCGGTACAGGCGCCCGCCGAACTTGCCCTGGTCTTCGGACGCACCGATCACCGCAACCGAGCGCGGATTGAGCAGCGCAGCCAGGTTGTCGGCCGATGTGGTGGCTGGGTTCATCTCTTGTCTCCTTCGCGATGTTCGCGTGGTCTTGTTGTGTCGTGTTGGCTGTTTGCCTGCCGCGTCAGCGCTTCATCGATGCGCGGTAGGCCGCGATGCGTGCCTTCAATCCTGGCCTTGCCGCCGAGCGCGCCAGGTCGGCCAGTTGCGACGCCTGGGCAAGCGCGAGTGCGCCATGCCCGCCCAGCGTGGCAGTCTGGATGGCGGCGTGGGTGGGGCAGTCCAGCCGGCGCGCGCTTGCAGCCAGGGCCGCCAGTGCCGCGGGGCGGTCTTCCGGCGCCACCAGCGCCGCGAATCCGGCGACAGCCGCGGCTTCGGCACCGACCACGGCGCCGCCGGCGATCCACTCGCGTGCGCGCGCCGCGCCTGTCAGCGCAGCCAGCCTGGCGCTGCCCAGCACCAGCCCGAACGCCGCACCCGGGAAGGCAATGTTGCTGCCAGGCTCGAGCCAGCGTTGTCCGCATGCGGCCACCAGGTCCGCGCCGGCGCCCATGGCCCGGCCCCGTACCAGCGCCACGGTGCTGAAGGGCGCCGCATGCACGGCCTGCAGCAGCAACTCGACACGGATGAAGCGCGCCAGCAGCGAATCGTCGCTCTCGCTGTCGAGGTTGCCGAGGTCGAATCCGGTGCAGAAATTCGGACCGTTCCCGGCGAGTACGAGCAGGCGGGTGCCGTCGTCGTGGCAGGCTTGCACGGCCTCGGCCAGCGCCGTCACCAGGCTGGCCGAGAGTGCATTGCCGCGCTCGGGACGGTCCAGCGTCAGCGTGGTTACGTCATCCTGCTTTTCAACCAGCAGCCCGTCCGGATGTGCCGGGAGGTTGGTCGCGTGCCCTTGCATCATGCGGTCGGCGCGGCCCAGAGATTGGGCACGAACGCGTTGGCATATCCCGAGATGAAGGGCTTGACGGCACCGGTGGCGCTGTCGAAGACATGGCGCCGGATGCGGCCGATATTGCCGCCGTACAGATGGATGCTGACCGAGACGCGGTCGTCGAACGCATTACTTACCCGATGCACGTCGCCCAGCGCGGGAGAGACCGCTGCCACCTGGCCTGCCGTCAGCCGCTGCGGCTCCCTGTCGGGCACCATCCGCCCGCCATTGTCACGATAGCGCTGGTCAATCTCGGCGCCGCGCAGCACGCCGATCAGGCCCCATACCGTATGGTCGTGCACCGGCGTCTGCTGGCCCGGGCCCCAGACGAAGCTGACGAGCGAGAACCGATCGAGCGGATCGCAATAGAGCAGGTGCTGCTGGTAGTAATCGGGATGCGGCAACGCCATTTCCGCCGGCAGCCAGTCGTCATGCGCGACCAGCGCCTGCATCGGTGCGGTGGCGGCGGCCAGCAACGCGGCTTCGTCGTGAGCGCGCGTCCTTGCCTGTTCCATCAGCCCGGTGATGGTGGCGACGAATCCCCGCAGCCGTTCGATGTTGTGCGTCATGATTCCTCCGCCGGCGAGATCGGGATGAGGTCGGATACCTGGTGGCGCGCGCGCACGTCCGCGCTGTGCTCGCCCAGGGCGGGTGGATCGCGGCGAATCGGCAGGCCCATGCCATCGAACCGCAGCGGCGACGCAAAGGTGCGCGTCCGGGTACCGCCTGGCAGCGTCAGCGGACGTACCCATGCCATGTGTTCGACCTGCGGGTCGGCCAGCGCGGCCGCGTAGTCGTTGATGCGGGCATGCGGCACACCGGCCGCGTTGAAAGCGGCAATCCAGTGCGAGACGCCGGCGCCGGCGAAGCGCGCTTCCAGCAGTGCCTTGAGTTCGTTCTGGTGGACGGCCCGATCGCTGGTGGTAGCAAAGCGCGGATCCTGTGCAAGTTCCGGCATCTCCACCACCGCCAGCACCGCCAGCCAGAGCTTGTGGTTGCCCGCTGCGATGGCGAAGTGGCCGTCGGCGGCCCGGTAGGCCTGGTAAGGCGCATTGCGTGGATGGGCCGACCCCAGCTTGACCGGGCTCTTGCCGTTGCCGAAGTACTCGCTGGTCTGCAGCGCCGCGATGCCAAGCGTGCACCCGTACATCGGCACATCGATATGCGTGCCAGCGCCACCGGCCCGCACACGCGTCAGCGCGCTGGCGATGGCGAATGCCGCATAGAGCCCCGAGGCGAAATCGGCCACCGGCACGCCGCACTTGACCGGCTCGCCGTCGGGCTCGCCGGTCACGCTCATCACGCCGGCCGCGGCCTGGATGGTCAGGTCGAAGCCGCCTTCGCCGGCGCGCGGCCCGCTCTGGCCGTACGCGGAGATCGAGCAGTACACCAGCGTTGGCTTGTGCTCCCGCATGCCGGCGAAGCCGAGGCCAAGGCGGTCCATGACGCCAGGGCGGTTGTTCTCGACCACGACGTCGGCGTCAAGGATCAGCTGCCGCGCCAGCGCCGCATCGGCGGGATCCTTCAGGTTGAGCGCGACGGACTGCTTGTTGCGGTTCAGCGAGGCGAAGTTCTCGGAGAAGCCGTTGGACAGCGGCGGCCACTGGCGCAGGGTGTCACCCTCGGGCGATTCCACCTTGACCACGTCGGCGCCCATGTCCGCGAGCAGCATGCCGCAGAACGGGCCGGCCGCCACCGTACAGAATTCCACCACCCTGACCCCTTTCAGGGGCAGGTCCCTCTCGTTCAGATCATCCATTGCAATGCCTTGGGACGGAGTTGCGGGCCCGAAGGATTCCGACGCCGTCCACATTCCAGCGCCGGTTATCCCGGAATGGAGTCCAGTGTAGGGACGTCCCAATATCGGGTACAACTGTTCCGTATTTGAGAACACCTGCGCGCCGGGAGTACCATGTGTTCATCCGCATCGACCCGGGAGCGAGCGCGCATGAACAACACCTTGATCAAGGGGCTGCATATCATCGAGTTGCTGGCCCATAGCGATCGCCCGCTCGGCCTTACCGAGATCGCCAGGCATCTCGGCGTGGCCAAGAGCAATGTGCATCGCCTGCTGCAGGCGCTGGTCGAACTGCATTTCGTGATCCGCGATGAAGCGGGCATGGGCTACAGCGCCTCGATCAAGCTATGGGAACTTGGTTCCGCGGTGCTGTCCCGCCTGGACTTGCGGCGTCACGCCGAAGGCTGGATGGAGCGGCTGATGGAAGCCAGCGACGAAAGCGTGCACCTGTCCGTGCTGGACCGGGGCGAGGTCGTGTACGTGCACAAGGTCGACAGTCCTAATCCCGTGCGGGCCTATACGCAGATCGGCGGGCGCGCGTTGGCGCATTGCGTGGCGACGGGGAAGGCCATGCTCGCATTCCTGCCCGACGTCACGCTGCTGCGCATGGCCGATTCACTGGTCGCGGCAACGCCGGACAGCATCATCGACCCCGAGCGCTTCCTGCAGGAGATGGAGAAGGTGCGCCGGCAGGGCTATGCCGTCAACCGCGGCGAGTGGCGCGAGTCGGTCTGCGGCGTTGCCGCCCCGATCAGCGACGGCAACGGGCACGTGATTGCCGCGGTCGGGCTGTCGGGGCCGGCGGCACGCTTCAAGCCCCAGAAGATCAAGGCCTTTGCCGAGCTGGTGCGCGAAGCGGCCAATGACATCGCCATCGGGCTGGGTGGGGGCGACCGGCACAACGCGCTGTCGCTGGCGACCCGGAGCATGGTCGCGGTCAGGCGTTGACAAGGCGCCCGCCAGGGCGCCTTGTCGCTTCAGACGCCGTACCGTGGCTGCAGCTGCGGTGGCTTGAACGCGGTCACCGGCGGCGGCTCGCCTTCGAAGCGCGCGACTTCAACCAGGCACGTCTGTGCGATGCACCCTTGCGACAGGCCCGAAGCGGGCCGGTCCAGTGTCAGCGCATTCGGGTTGCCATGCTTCTCGATGCCGTTGCCGCCAACCGACGCAGCCGCCAGGTCGGGGTCGAACCAGGCGCCGGTGGACAGCTTGATCACACCCGGGCGAATGGCCGCGCTGATGACCGCGCCGGCCAGGCAAGTGCCGCGTGCATTCGAGACGCGCACCACGTCGCCGGCGCCAATGCCACGGGCTGCGGCGTCGGTCGGATGGATCATCACCGGCTCGCGGCCGGCGACCTTGGTGGCGCGGCTGTGGGGACTATGGTCAAGCTGGCTGTGGAGGCGGCTGGCGGGCTGGTCCGACAGCATGTGCAGCGGCCAGCGCGCAGCGAGGTCAGCGCCAAGCCATTCCACCGGGGCAAACCATTGCGGATGCCCGGGGCAGTCCGGCAGCCCGAAGTCCGCGATGGTCTGGCTGAAGATCTCGATCCTGCCTGACGGGGTGCGCAGGGGGTTGGCCTGCGGATCGCGGCGGAAGCCCTCCAGCATCACCACCGACTGGCCGGGGAGGGCCATGTCGACCAGGCCGGCTTCCCAGAACGCATCGAACTCCGGCAGCCGCACGTCGGCCTGTGCGGCGCGGCCGATGCTCTCGCCATAGAGCCTGCGCAACCAGCCTGGCGTATCCAGGCCTTCCGTGTAGCGCGCCTCCGCGCCAAACCGGCGCGCCAGCTCCGTGAAAATGTCGTAATCATCGCGTGCCTCGCCAACCGGCCGCATTGCCTGGTGCATCGCCACCATGAAGCGCTCACGCGTCGAGTACCCGATGTCATCGCGCTCGAGCGTCGTGGTCGCGGGCAGCACGATGTCCGCCAGCTTCGCGGTCGCAGTCCAGAACGGCTCGTGCACGATGACCGTCTCCGGCTTTTGCCACGCACGCAGCAATCGGTTCAGGTCCTGGTGGTGATGGAAGGGATTGCCCCCGGCCCAGTACACCAGGCGGATGTCAGGATAGGTCAGCGTGCGGCCGTTGTATGTGAACGTTTCACCTGGCTTCTCCAGCATGTCGGCGATGCGCGCCACGGGGATAAAGGCCTTCACGCCATTCTCTCCCTGCGCCAGGGTAGGCCCGGAGAAGCGGGGGTTCGCGTTGCCGATCATGTTGACCGCGCCATAGCCGACGCCGAAGCCGCCTCCCGGCAGGCCGATCTGCCCAAGCATGGCGGCGAGCGTTACCAGCATCCAGAACGGTTGCTCGCCATGGTCGGAACGCTGCAGCGACCAGGCGATATTGAGCATGGTCCGCGCAGCCGCCATCTCGCGCGCAAGGGTTCCGATCCGTGCCGCCGGCAATCCGGTGATGCCGGCGGCCCAATGCGCGTCCTTGGCCTGGCCGTCCTGCTCGCCGCGCAGGTAGGCCGCAAAACGATCGAAGCCCACGCAATAGCGATCAAGGAAGGCGACGTCATGCAGTCCTTCGACCAGCAGCGTATGGGCAAGACCCAACATCAGCGCGGTATCTGTGTTGGGCCGGATGGCCAGCCACTCGAAGTCAGCGCCTGTTTCCAGGTCGTCGCGCACCGGGCTGATGTTGACGAAACGGGTGCCCGCCGCGGCCATGCGCCGCAATGCGTCCGGCACCTCATGCTGCCCCGGGCCGCCCGCGCTGACCTGCGCGTTCTTGGCCGGTACGCCGCCGAAGGTGACGAACATGCCGGTATGCCTGGCAAGCACATCCCATGAGGTATGGACGGCCATCAGTTCATCCATCGGGGCGACGATATGCGGCATCAGCACGCGTGCGGCACCAAGGCTGTAGGAATCGGCATGGCGCACGTAGCCGCCAATGGCGTTGAGGAAGCGATGGATCTGGCTCTGGGCATGGTGGAAGCGGCCGGCGCTGGACCATCCATAGGAGCCGCCGAAGATCGCCTCGTTGCCCCAGGTGCCGATGACGCGCTTCAGTTCGCCCGATACCAGTGCCAGCGCCTCCTCCCACCCGATCTCGACAAACGGCTCCTGGCCGCGCCGCTCGGGCCGGCTGCCGGGGCCGTTCTCGAGCCAGCTCTTGCGCACGGCGGGGCGCTTCACGCGCACTTGCACGTCGCGGCAGGCTTCGAGCATGCCTGAGCCAATGCCGGACGGCTGAGGGTCCGCCTCGATCGGATGCAGCCTTGTCGCCTCGTTGCCGTTGCGTTCGACTTCATAGACGCCCCAATGGGCCGCGGTGTAGGTACGCATGTTCGGTTTTGTCTGGTGAGGTTGCTGGTTGCGGGCTTATTCGCCGTTGATGCCGATCGCCGGCAAGAGTTGCCGATAGAACTTCTGGTCGGCCAGCAACCCGCGGCGGAACTCCTCGGGCGACTGCCAGGACGCAACGGAGTTGGCCTTCAGCATCACGGCCTGAATGTCGGTTTCGCTCAGGACCTGGCGCAGGGCCCGCTCAAGGCGATCCGTGATGTCCTTGGGCGTGTCCCTGGGGACCAGGATGCCCCAGCCCGAGCCGCTCGCGGTGGTGATCTCCACGCCTGCTTCCTTGAGCGTGGGGACGGACGGCAGTTCCGGATGGCGGCTGCGGTAGAAGGTCGCGAGCGGCTTGAGCCTGCCAGCCCTGATCATGGCCACCGCTGCCCCGTCGATCACAAAATCGACATCACCGGCCACCGCAGCATTGACCGCCAGCGCCGAGCCGCGGTATGGAACGTGCATCAGCTTCAGCCCCGCTTCCTGCGCCAGCGTGCCGGCGTACACGTGCCCGGCCGAGGCCTCGCCGGCGGAACCGAAGGTCAGCTTGCCGGGATGTTGCCTGGCGTACGCGATGAACTCCGCCAATGTGTTGACCGGTAACTCCTTCCTGACGGCCATGACGGCGATATAGTCGGCGACGCCGCCGACCGGCTGGAAGCTGTCCAGCGAGAATGGCAGCTTGCGCAGGTTGGGCAGGACAGTGAAGGCGGAGGCAGCACCAAGCAGCATGGTGTAGCCGTCGGGCGCTGCATTGGCGACGAACTCAGTACCGACCTGCGTGGTGCCCCCGGGCTTGTCCTCGACGACGATATTGGCCTTGAGCACCCTGGCCATACGCTCCGCGATCAGCCGACCCAGGATGTCCGAGGACCCGCCCGGCGGAAACGGTACGACCATCCGGATGGGTCGGGCAGGCCACTGCGCCTGCGCCGACGCCGGGCTCGACCAGAGAAAGGGCGCCATTACTACTGCAAGAGCAAGCATTCGGTACAGGCGGATCATGGTTCAACTCCGTTCTCGATATCCCGGCATGGGGGCAAGGAGATCTTAGAGTTGTTCCACAATGAGAAGATAATGTTCCCATATGTGGAATCGGGCGAGCCGGCACGACGCTGAGCAGGTTCGGCGTTTGCAATCAGGCCGACGACGACTGCGCCGAATCCGAAGTGCCTGGTGCCGGCAGTGCGATGGCCCGCAGGGACCGTCAAGCTTCGCTGCCCGGCGCAAGCCAGCGCCGGCCCGATGGCAGGGAGAATCCGCCATGTTTTTCTAAGACGCTGATTCTTCTGGAGAATTTGTCGATCGCGTCGCGGCACGGGCCGCTGCAAGCCGGGCAAGTAATTTTTCCCGGTTCAAGGATTTGCCGGAACGCAGGCGCTGTCATGGACCTGCGCAGGCAGGCGGTATCAGCGCAGCATGGCCCGTGCCGGGTGTTGCGCGATTGCGCCAACCACGTGCTCGCATTCGCGCTGCGGCACTTCCCGACCTAATATAGGCCATGCCATCGGCGGCACGGGGCCTTCCTATGATGATCGATCCGCCAGTCTTGCCATGTTGACGCGCAGAGCCTTCCTGCTCGGCGGTGCGGGCGCTGCCGGTGCGCTGGTGATCGGATGGGCCTGGCTGCCGCCGCGCCAGCGCCTGGCGGGCGGCGAGCCGCTGGCGGCGCGCGACGGGCAGTTTGCGCTGAACGGCTGGATCAAGGTGGCGTCCGACAACACCGTCACGGTGGTCATGAACAAGGCCGAGATGGGGCAGGGCGTGCATACCGGCGCGGCGATGCTGCTGGCCGAGGAGATGGAGGCCGACTGGTCGCAGATCCGGGTCGAGCCGTCGCCCATCGACAACCTGTACAACAACATCGAGGGCGTGGTCGCCAACCTGCCGTTCCGGCCGGACGACAAGGGGTGGCCCAGGCGTGCCGCCGAATGGTTCACGCGCAAGGGCGTGCGCGAGGTGGGCCTGATGTTCACCGGCGGCTCTACCAGCATCAGGGACCTGTGGCATCCGATGCGCGAGGCCGGCGCCGCCGCCCGCATGATGCTGTGCGCGGCAGCGGCGAAGCAGTGGGACGTCAAGGCCGAAGCCTGCCGCGCGCAGGCCGGCAAGGTGGTGCATCCGTCGGGGCGCAGCGCCACCTTCGGCGAACTTGCCGCGGCTGCCGCGCGTGAGCCTTTGCCTCGCAAGGTCGAACTGAAGGATCCGGCCAGCTACAGGCTCATCGGCACCCGCGCGGCGCGCCTTGATGCCGCTGCCAAGCTCCACGGCACAGCCAGTTTCGGTATCGACGTGGTGGCGGACGCGATGGTCTACGCCAGCGTGCAGATGTGTCCGACGCTGGGCGGCACGCTGCGGGGATCCCCGCCCGACGACGTAAAGAAGTTGCCCGGCGTGCTCGACCTGGTCGCGCTGCCTCCGCTCCAGGGCGGCAGCGGCGGCGTGGCGGTGATCGCCAGCGATGCGTGGATCGCCATGCAGGCGGTGGAGAAGGTCCAGTGCAAGTGGGACGAGGGCGAAGCGGCGAAGCTGTCGAGCGACGGCATCCGCGATACGCTGGTGAAGGCGCTCGACGCCGCCGACCCACGCGTCTGGTACGAGCATGGCAACGGGCGCGCCATGAAGCAGGGCAAGCCCGCCATCCAGGTCCTGTACTCGGCGCCTTATCTCGCTCACGCCGCGCTGGAGCCGGTCAACTGCACGGTGCTGGTCCAGGAGGACCGCGCCATCGTGTGGGCTGCCACGCAGATGCCCGGGCTGGCTCGCCGCTGCGTGGCGAAGACGCTCAGGCTGGACACCGACAAGGTCGAACTGCGCCAGCAATTCATCGGCGGTGCCTTCGGGCGCCGGCTCGAAGTCGACTTCATCTGCCAGGCGGCCGCCATCGCCGCCAGGCGCAAGGGCGTGCCGGTGCAGACGATCTGGTCGCGCCCCGAGGACATGCGGCATGACTTCTACCGTCCGGCCAGCGTGTCGCGCTTCGAGGCCTGGCTCGACGAAAACCGAAAGGTCATCGCCGTGCGCAATGTCTCGGCCAGCCAGTCAGTGCTGGAGGGCGTCGCGAAGCGCAACTTCGGCCTGCCCGACATCTTCCTGTCGCGGCTGGACAAGTCCACGGCGGAGGGCGCCTTCGACCAGGCTTATGACTGGCCGGACGTGTGGGTCGGCCACCAGACCGTGGACCTCGCCATCCCCGTGGGCTACTGGCGCTCGGTGGGGCACTCGCACCACGCCTTCTTCATGGAGAGCTTTGTCGATGAGCTGGCGGTGGCGGTCGGGGTGGACCCGCTCGACTACCGCATGAGCCTGCTCAGGGATGAGCGCCAGCGCGCGGTGCTGGAGCAGGCAAGAAAGATGTCGGGCTGGGGCCAGCCCTTGCGCAAGCAGCCTGGCGTGGCGAAGATGGGGCGCGGCGTGGCCCTGCACGAGTCGTTCGGCAGCGTGGTGGCGCAGGTCGCCGAGGTGTCGGTAGGCAACATGGGGCAGGTCCGCGTGGATCGCGTGTTCTGCGCCATCGATTGCGGCATGCCGGTCAACCCGACCCTGATCGAGCAGCAGGTCGAGGGCGGCATTGTGTTCGGGCTGTCGGCAGCGCTGTGGCAGAAGATCACGCTGGAGCGAGGCAAGGTGAAGGAGGACTATTACACCGCCTTTCCGGCCATGCGCCTGCGAGACTGCCCGGACATCCAGGTACACGTGATGCCTTCGACGCGCCCGCCGCAGGGCGTGGGCGAGTCCACCACGCCGCCGATCGCCCCGGCGGTGGCGAACGCCTTGTTCCATGCGACCGGCGAGCGCCTGCGCGACCTGCCGCTGCTGAAGACCCTGCCGCCTTCCGGAGCCTGCGATGCCAGACCATCAGATCAGTGTCAACGGTAAGAGCGTCGAGGTCCGCTCGGACGGCTGCACGCCGCTGTTGTGGGTGCTGCGCTGCGAGCTCAAGCTGACAGGCACCAAGTTCGGCTGCGGCGTGGGGGTGTGCGGCGCCTGCGCGGTGCATGTCAACGGCAAGATGGTGTTGTCGTGCCAGCACCAGGCGAGCGAGATGGAAGGCAAGAAGATCGTCACCATCGAAGGACTCGACGGCCCCGAGGCGAGCGCGCTGCGGGCGGCCTGGCTCAAGCACGAGGTGGTGCAGTGTGGCTACTGCCAGAGCGCGCAACTGTTGGCGGCGAGCGCGCTGCTCAAGCGCACCCGGAATCCGAAGGAGACGGAGATCGCCGACCAGATGAGCTGCGTGATCTGCCGGTGCGGCACGTACACACGGATCAGAAGGGCGATTGCGGAAGCGGTGGAGATGTTGAGGGGGTGAGGGCGTAGGGCCATTGGCAACGGCTGGCACTCGCGCCAGCATGCGCGAGCGCCCCGATCCTTGCGGACGAGCTGGAAGTCTTGGGGGGAAGGCGATGAAACATTCCGGGTCAGCACCAGAGTCGCCATATCCGGGTGGTTCGCAAGCTGCGGCCGATGCTGCCGGCTCCGCGACGATCGCTTCCGCGTCTGCCGCGACCGGGCGCGTGGAACTCTACACCCAAAGAACCATGGTGAACTGGCTGAGCCCGCTACAGCTGCCGTTCACTGCCATGCGGGTTGCCGTGGCGATGGCGATCGGCGCCTTTGCCGACCAGCGCATGGTGCAGGCGGCACTCACCACGCTGAATCCGAACCCGCCGCTCCCGGTGCCCGCCGACGGGCACGGCGGTGTCTGGGTCGACTATCTGGCCGACACCGGCGACGGTTGGGACTCGACCTACTCCATGGCGTTGTGCGTCAGTCACGCGGTGACGCTGCGCGAGCAAGGCGTGACGCTGCCACGGGCAAAGGTGCTGCTGCTGGGTGGCGACCAGGTGTATCCGACCCCTGCCCATGAGGGTTATCGGACACGCTTCGTCGATCCCTTCCGGGCGGCATTCCCTGCGCCGGTCGAGATCGCGCGCCCCGCATACAGCGACCAGCCGATCAAGTTGCCGGATGCGCCGTGGATGGTCGCCACGCCTGGCAATCACGACTGGTACGATGGCCTGCGTGGCTTCGCCCGCCTGTTCTGCAGCGGCAAGCCCGTGGGCGGCTGGGAGACACGCCAGCGCACTGGCTACTATGCCTTGCAGTTGCCCGGCGGCTGGTGGGTCTGGGGCCTGGACCTGCAACTGGAGTCTGAGATCGACCGGCCGCAGCGCGAGTACTTCCAGAAGATGCACACGGCGCTGCAGCCCGGTGACCGCGTCGTATTGTGCGCGCCCGAGGCGAGCTGGATTGACGAGATGGAGCGCGTGCGCCGCGGCGAGCGGCGGGCCGTACCTTCGATCGAGGCCAAGACGCCGCGCTTCCGGAGCCTGAGCGAGATCGAGGGGATGCTGGGCGACCGGCTCGCGCTGGTGCTGGCCGGCAACTCGCACCACTACGCGCATTACGTGCCGCGAGAGGGCACGGCGGGACCGCATCGCATCACCTGCGGAGGCGGCGGTGCATTTCTTCACGGCACGCACCTGCTGCCAGATCCGCCGAGGCCTATCGTCGTGGGCCCGGCCAGACAGCTCTACGAACTGAAGTCAGCGTATCCGGAAAAATCCGCTTCCCGGCAATTGCGCAATCGCGCGTGGCAACTGCCTGCGCGCAACCTCTCGTTCTGTGCGCTGGTGGCGATCCTGTACTTGCTGTTCGACTGGATCATTCAAAGCGCGAGCCTGGTATCTGTCCCCGGGCGCGATCAACGCAGCTTCGTCGACAGGCTGGCCGGGCTCGAAGTGACATTCGGGAATATCGGCGAGGTGTTCCACCAACTGTTCCGGGTCATGGCGCACAGTCCGGCGTCGGTGGTGTTCGCAGCGGCCATTGTCTTTACCTGTGCTGCGCTGTCGACCAGGGATGTCAGGCGCGGCGTGCGCCTGGCGTGCGTTGTCGGCGCGTTGCACGGGCTGCTGCACCTGGCACTGGCAGTCGCGCTGCTATGGCTCGTCATGCGGCTCAACTTCCATGTCTTTGGCGCGGACAATGCGCCCCCCGTCTTGCTGTTCGTGGTCGAGGCCATGCTGCTGGGCGGCGCCCTCGGTGGCCTGCTGTTTGGCGCATGGATGGTGTTGGGCAATGCCCTTTGGCGCCTGCACCCCGAGGAGGTGTTCTCCTCCCAGCGCATCGCCGATTACAAATGCTTCCTGCGGATGCGGTTCGAGGGTGGGCAATTGACGATCTACCCGCTCAAGCTGGAGAAGGTCTGCCGTCATTGGAAGCTGGGCGAGGGCGTCAAGCGATTGACGAAGGTCCATGGCACCTGGCGCATACGCGCCCAGCCCGGCGCGACCGGCCCCCGGTTCGTGCCGGCAGACGGTCAGGTAATGCCGCCCGAGGCGGTGCGGATGATTGAGGAGAAGCCAATCATCATCCAACGATAGGGAGCGTCATGATGAGCAATGCGCTTGCCTACGATGTCGTCGTCATCGGCAGCGGCTTCGGTGGTGCAGTCTCGGCGTGCCGGCTCGCGCAGGCCGGCCGCAAGGTGCTGGTGCTGGAGCGCGGCCGGCGCTGGAGCCCCGCGACTTACCCGCGCGACGAGAGCGACCCCTGGCTGTGGAACCAGGAGCGCGCCAATCGCTTCAATGGCTGGGCCGATATCCGGACCTTCTCTGACGTATGGGTCATCGCCGGGGCCGGGGTCGGTGGCGGCTCGCTGATCTACGCCAACGTTTCCGTGGAAGCCAAGCCGGAAGCCTTCCAGCAGGGCTGGCCGAAAGAGGTTACCTATGCGGACCTGCAAGCCCAC
The DNA here is from genome assembly GCF_058787575.1 of Cupriavidus sp. FW305-3-2-15-C-LB2. Taxonomy (NCBI): domain Bacteria; kingdom Pseudomonadati; phylum Pseudomonadota; class Betaproteobacteria; order Burkholderiales; family Burkholderiaceae; genus Cupriavidus; species Cupriavidus sp. FW305-3-2-15-C-LB2. Next base: position 4,917 of record NZ_JBYSZW010000074.1, on the reverse strand, counting down.
TATGAGGAGGTCGGGCGCATGCTCGCGGTGAGCGAAGTGCCGGATAACCAGTTGAGCGAGCGAACCCGGCTGTTGCGCGAGGGGGCGGAAGCCTGCGGTTGGGGCGGGCGCTTCCGTAAATTGCCGCTGGCGGTGACATTTTCCGAGCATTGGGACCCCACACGGCAAGACGCCCGCGATGACCGTCATTCACAGACATTCATGAACCAGCACGGCAGGTTGCAGGGCACTTGTGTTCACTGCGGCAACTGTGACGTGGGGTGCCAGGTATCGGCCAGGAATACGCTGGACCTGAATTACCTGGCAGTGGCTGAGGACAATGGCGCCGAGATTCTTCCGCTGCACCTGGTAGACCGGCTCGAGCCGCTGCAGCAGGGCTGGCGCGTATGCTTCAGGAAGATCGACCCGGAAATCGAAACGACGAGCCCTGGCACAGTCACGGCCGCCAGGGTGATACTGGCCGCCGGCTCCATCGGCAGCACCGAGCTTCTGCTGCGCTGTCGGGATGAGCATCGCACACTTCCGGGGCTTTCGCCACGGTTGGGATATGGGTGGGCGCACAATGGCGACTTCGTGACGCCAGCCTACTATGACCACAGGACGATCTCTCCTTCCCATGGCGTTACCATCTCCGCAGCGATCGACCTGTTGGACCACAGCGGCCCGAACGGACAGGCGCTCTTCGTGGAGGACGGTGGAATCCCGAACCTCGCAGGCAACTTCATTCGGCGCCATATGAAGCGAACGCGTTCCCGCAAGCTGCGTGCCGTGTGGAAGGAGGTCGGAGGACTGTTTGACGACGGCGATCCGGTCGAGCAGATGATGCCCTGGTTCGGGCAGGGCGTGGACCCTGGCGATGGCCAGCTGAGACTGGGCCGCACGTGGTACGCACCGTGGCGTCGTGTGCTGCGGCTCGACTGGTCCTATCAGGCATCGGTGGCCGTCATCGAGGCCATGATTGCAGCGCATACGCAGCTCTCGGCAGCGACTGGCGGGGATCCGTGGGTACCGCTCACCTGGCGACGGTGGCACAACCTGATCACACCGCACCCGCTGGGAGGCTGCAACATGGGAACCTCCGCTGCAGACGGAGTCGTCGATGCAAGGGGCCGGGTATTTGGCTACAAGGGACTGTATGTCATGGACGGAGCGATCGTCCCGCGTCCGCTCGGCCTGAATCCTTCGCGAACCATCGCGGCGCTCGCGGAGCGCAACGTGGCGATGCTCTTGCGCGAGCAGGACTGACGCTAGCGAAATCCAACCATGCACCATCGACACCTTCAGCCTGGCACGCTGTGGCCGGCGATCCTGCAGCGGACGGCGCATGCCTTGCAGAGCGGGGCGTTGTGCCCGATCGAAACCATCGAGGCGGCGATCGAGGACGGTGGCGTGCGGTTTCTGGTCCGCCAGGTATCGAGCCTGGCTCGCAAGGACAAGGCACGCACGACCAGCAGCGCCGGGAGCAATCCATTCCTGCCCTATGACCCGGAACTGTTTGTCGCGGATATCTCCGACACCCATGTGGCCTTGCTCAACAAGTTCAATGTCATCGAGCATCACCTGCTCATCGTCACGCGCCGCTTCGAAGCGCAGGAATCCCTGCTGACCGTGGCGGACTTTGAAGCGCTGCTGGCTTGCATGGCGGAGTTCCCGAGCCTGGGCTTCTACAACGGCGGGGCAGTCGCGGGAGCGAGCCAGGCCCACAAACACCTGCAGATCGTACCGTTGCCGTTCGCCGAGGGTGGGCCGGCGCTGCCGATTGGTCCCTTGCTGGCGTCGGCACGGATCGCCGGCGCTATCGGTGCCGTTCCCGGCCTGGCATTTGCGCATGCGTTCGCGCCGCTGGATCTGTCCGCGGCGCCGGTGGAAGAGATGGCGTGCACGGCGTGCGAGCGCTACCGCGCGTTGCTGGATGCGGTTGGCGTGCGCGCGGTCGATGTCGAGGGCGGACTGCACCCGTCAGCGCCGTACAACCTGCTGGTCATGCCCGCGGGGCTGCTGCTGGTGCCGAGATCCATGGAGTGCGTGGAAGGCATCGCAGTCAATGCCCTGGCGTTCGCCGGCTCGCTTTTTGTCCGGGATGCGGCGCAGATGCAGGCTATTGAGAGCCTTGGCCCGATGCATCTCCTCCGGCAAGCCACGGCAGCCGCGGGGCAGGGCGGGACAGCAGGCTAGCTGCCCTATGCGGCCTGATTCGCAGCCGGGCGCCGCGCCGCCGCTTTTTGCCCGGCATGCTTGCTGCGCCTGGTAGCACGCAGCACCAGCAGCACCACCGGCAGGATCAGCACGCCCTTGATCAGTTCCGGGTCCAGCGGCAGGTGCACCGCATGCAGCGCCTTGAGCCCGGTGCCCGCCAGCGACAGCACGTAGTAGGAAATGGCCGCGACCGACAGGCCTTCGACCGCGTGCTGCAGCCGCAGCTGGCTGCGCGCGGTCTGGTCCATGCCCTCGAGCAGGCGCGTGGTGTCCTGCTCCTGCGCCAGGTTGACGCGCGTGCGCAGCAGGTCGAGCGCGCGCGCCACGCGGCCGGCAAATTGCTCGTGCCGCGCCCAGACCGACCTGCACGTCTCCATGGCAGGCGCGAAGCGGCGCTCCATGAATTCGGCAATGGTCGGTATGCCTTCGATGCGCTCTTCACGCAATTCCTGGATGCGCGCCAGCACCAGCTTCTCGTAGGCGCGCGACGCGCTGAAGCGGTTGCCGGATTCAGCCAGCGCCTCGATGCGGACCGCCAGGTGCGTCAGCCGCTCCAGCAGCTCGGCATCGTGGCGGCCGCCCTGGCTCGTGTCCATGCTGCGCATCAGCGGCGCGAGCGAGCGCTGCAGGTTGTCCACGCTGCGGCCCAGTTCACGCGCCACCGGCAAGGCCAGCAGCGCCATCATCCGGTAGGTCTCGATTTCATACAGCCGCTGCAGCAGCCGTCCGCCTTGCACTTCGCGGAAGCCGTTGTCGATGACCAGGAAGCGCGTAAAGCCATCTGGCGGGATGGTCCAGTCGCAGAACACCTCGCCGCCGCCGAGCACGTGGCTGCCCGCCAGGGTCGGGCCGTCGATCCATTCCCGCACGTGGTCGCGCGCATGGGCCGCGGCCTCGCCCGAGACCAGCTCCATGCGCAGTGCCACCAGGCGCTTGCCGGCGAAGCTGTCGAACCACTCGGCCGGGATATGGGCGGTGGCCAGGTCGGAGAAGTAGTCCGCGTCACCACGCCGCGCCACGAACGTGAAGGTGGAGAACTCGGTGTGCCGCTCCCACTTCAGTTGCTTGTGATCGCCCCAACGCCCTGAATAGTGCGTTACGCCGTCGGCCGGTACCTCCAGCCCGGTCAGCCTGCACAAGTCGGCCAGCAAGGCATGGTGGACGGCGGTATCGCCGTCGGCATAGATGGCAAAGTGCGTCAGCGAGGCGGGGCCGCCGATGCGCAGGAAGGGGCGGGCATGCAGTTCGCGCGCGAGGCTGTCGCGCAAGGGGTGGTCCATGTTCGCGTGTGGCATAGGTGGTCAACGTTTTCGACCAGTATGCCCGAGCACCGATGGTTAAGAAAAATGCGTAAAATTGATCTGTTGCTTCAGTTTTTCTGATACAAGTGAAAGCGCTTGACCTCGATGTCCTGGCCATGATGGTGGCGGTTGCCGATACCGGCAGCATTTCCCGCGCGGCGGAACTCGTGCACCGCTCACAGTCGGCGGTCAGCATGCAGATCAAGGCGCTTGAGCAAGCTTTGGGCAAGCCACTGTTCGTGCGCAGGCCGAGGAACATGGTGCTGACCCCGGAAGGCGAGGTCCTGCTGAGCTTCGCGCGCCGCATGCTGGCCCTGCGCGACGAGGCCTGGGCGGCCGTGGTCCGCCCCGACGTGACCGGGCGCGTGGTGCTCGGCATGCCGGACGACTATGCCTCGTCCCTGTTGCCCGCGATCCTGAAGAAGTTTTCCGCGACCTATCCCAAGGTCGAGATCCAGGTCATTGGCCTGCCAAGCGTGGCGCTGGCGCCCATGGTCAAGGACGGATCGGTCGACCTGGTCTGCGCAACGCGAGTGAAAGGGTTGTCCGGGGAGTTCATCCGGCTGGAACCGATGGTGTGGGCCGCATCGCCGGCGGCGCACGAAATCTGGAACGAGCGGCCGCTGCCCATTGCCGTGTTCCAGTCGGGCAGCGTCGCCCGCGACATTGCGATCCGCAGCCTGGAGCAGGCCAGGATCGCCTATCGCATGTCCTATGAAAGTCCCAGCCTGCTCGGCCTGCTCAGCATGGTCGAAGCGGGACTGGCGGTGGCGCCGCTCGCGCGATGTGCCGTTCCGGCCCGTTTCACCATCCTTGGCCAGGCCCAGGGGCTGCCCGAGCTAGCCGGGCTGGAGCTGGTGCTGGCGCGCAGCGCAAAGTCGAAGCGGCCGCCTTGTGACTTCCTCGCTGAACAGATCCTGTCCGAGTTGCAGCGCTGGCAAGCGTAATGAGGCGTTCGCCCTCGTCGGCAGGCCGTGGGTCGGCGTGGTCAAGTGACAAAGGAGGCTCATTCAAGTTCTTTTCAAAAACGCTTGCAAGGCAGGCATCCAGGCATTAAGATTCGCCCCCTCGTTCGCAAGGCACCGCGCAACGGGGGTGGGAAAAGACTTGCAAGGATTAACTCGATCCGAAAGAGTGTGCCTTCCAGAATAAAGAATTTCTCGAAAATGATTGATTAATCGCAGAAACTTCTTTATAGTCTCGTTTCTCCGCTGCAAACAAAACGCAGCAACGCAAACGGCAAAGCCGGATGCGGCCCGAAAGGGCGGGTTCTTTAACAACCAAACAACCGATAAGTGTGGGCGCTTGATAACGGATGCGGAAGACTTCGGTCTTTTAGCTTTACAAGTTATACAGTGCTCGCACAGCAAAACGTGACTGGGTCTTCGGATCTGGTCAGTCAGTTTTCTGAGAGTGAGCG